>NZ_CP067100.1:4576479-4885705 GCF_016616235.1 Bradyrhizobium diazoefficiens | reverse complement strand
TCTTGAGCCCGGGATCGGGGATATAGGTCTCTTTCTGCCGGAGCAGGTCGTGTACGGAGGGTGGGAATACGGGAGGCGCGGCGCGCTTATTGCCTGGTAAGCCGGTATAGAATTCTGCGAGCTTGCTAGACGTTCCGGAGGTGCTTCCTCCCGCTTCCCCTCGTTTGCCAGGACTGCTCGCGGCTTCCGATTCGTCAACCATCATGTCTCTCCTTGCAGTGTTCTTTACCCCGCACGCTTCGTGACGAAGTCGACGAGCGTTGCCATTCGAAAGGGTCGCAAAGATTGGATTGCCGGTGCTCCTAGCGCCCTGGCTATTGCGCTATCGAGATCACCCCGTCCGGGATGACGCGTGCGCGGCATTGCGTCGTCGAGCCATTGCAGCAACTCTTGCCAACGAATCTCGGTTAGACGACGCCTATCTACTGAAGGGAGCGTTGGCTCGTGATAATAGTGGGCTGTATCGATCGCATCTTGCCCGGGGGCCGGATCCGGATTGACGTGGCCCACAATAAGCAGCGGAAGGGTTGGCGCGCTTTTCGCTAGAAGATGCGCCAAGATGTTGTTCCAGAATGCTAAGAGCTCTTTGACGAGTTCTCTATCCTGCGCAGTGCAACCCTCCACTTCAAGATATGCAGCTATTATGCAGTCGCCCATGGCGGCTAGCTCTTCAGCGACGTCGTCTGCGGTCTCCAGCTCATCGTTGCCAACTAGCGCCTCGGCGAGATTTTTTGACAGGTCCCGCTTTCTGTCTTCTATAAGGCCGGTCGCGGGCCAGACAGCGGATGCGAGCCCTCCCGCAATCTTTTTATCGTTAGCGCTGTTGAACAGTTCGTCTTGCAAACGGCTGATCAAGTAAGAAAGTTGATCAGAATTGAGCGCGTGCAGATCCAAGAGAGTGCGAGGGACTAAACTAGTCGGAAGCAAGTCTTGGCGTAAGTCCCAATCTCGCGCCGTCTTCAGCGCGCCGCTAACAAAATCGCACTGCTTCTTCCGATCTATTTTGAGAATATTGTCGCGTAGTATCTTGAATTTCGATTGGTCAGCACCGTAAAGGCCAAGCGTTACCAGGTCCCCCCATTGATCTCTTAGAGCAGCGTCCCAGTCGCTGGCGTTTGGCGGTAGTTCATATTTTTCAATGCACGACCTAACGGCGGCGGCAAAGCCGTTGCTCAGGCCGTCGTTGCGGCTTTCAACCGGAGCTGTCTGCATCTCCGGTGCGGCTAGAAAACGGACCTGTTGAAGCCCCTGTCCTGGAATACCCGGCGAGGTATCCACGAAAGTCGTGCGCCCCGGAGGCGACCATTCCGAAGGCACTTGACAGGTATTGACGCATAGAAATTGCCGGCTGAAGCCCATTCCAAAAAGCTGGTGGCGAAACCTATCAAGACCTAGGCATCGGTATGTCGCCTGGGCCGTCACGGCAGGTTTGCTGTCGGCTAGGATGAGGCAGGGCTCCATGTCGACCAAGAAGCCATGACCACTGCAAAAGAAAAACAGGTTAGAGGCGGCGAAGCCCGGGCGATTGAAGTCGCCAATGATGAAATTACTGATTCGTTCCCAAGTTGCTGGCTCTACGGCAACGCCCCTGACGTGAGTCGGCGTGTCACGTCCCATGCTCAAAAAAAGTTTGATGTTGGCTATTGGGACGTTCTTATCACATAGCGACTCCGTAATTGCGATTGCGTCTCGGGCGGTTCGATTGTCAGCGATGTTCCAACCGTCCAAGTCTTGATAGCTCGAAATACCGATTATGAGTGCTGACAATTGCTCCATCAGACCTCTTTCAGGAAATCTCTGACTTCTTCCCACATCGACGATTGTCGCCAATAACCGGAATGCGAAGCGGGAAATGGAAGTTCACTGTCTACTCGAGTGTCCCTGCGAGTGCCTCCGCCGGTGAACACGCCATCAATCTTGAAGCTCAGAAAATCGCGCGGGTCCCAGAAACTGAGCCAATCTGGAAAGTTGGTCGGCAACTTAGTGCCGTAAGGTAGTGTGCGCAGGGCATCGATTTCATAGAAGAAGCCAGGTTGCGAGCCAGCTGTGATGAGCTTCCTAACCCGACTGCGCATAGATGCGTCTTCGACAAGCGCTTCGGTAGCGGCGACACCACCAAGGCTGTGGGCAAGGATCGCAATCGGCTCGGCGGCCGCCGATACGACCTCTCGAATCCGATTGCGAACTAAGTCACCATGCGCTTGGTAGACGATGACGTCCCCCGCAAGAGGGGTCGCGGCTCCCAAGAGCGCCGCGCGTTCGCGGGCTCCTTTGTTGGTTAGCCAACCTGCGAGCGCCTTCTTGGCCCAGTCCGTAACGCCAAAAAGCTGACCAGCGTGTAACAATTCCTCAGTCCGGTCGACCATAACCTGAAGATCTGCGCCCCCGGGCGGAGGAATGCCGAGATCCATGCCACGGCGAACTGTTTGGGCCACGATGGCGCGAGCGAGCGCGCGGAATGCTTGCGGATGAGAAGTCGCACCTGGCGTTTCAGGAGCCGCTCTGACTTTGGCCACGGCCTCGGCGAAACACGCCTCCAGTCCAGAATCCTTCAGCAGGACTAGCAGCGGTCCCGTGGGTGCGAGACCGGCAGCGAGACGGGTTTGCAAGACGACCGAGGCTGGAATGGCGCCCCCAGGTGGGCCAGCGGCAGCACTGCCAGGCGGACCGGCGACAGCAGGTGCACCGCTCTTCGCTCCGCTTTGAGCCATTGTGACGAGCGCTCGTAGCTCGAAAGTCGGGTCTTCGAGGAGAACTCGCCATATCCCGAGGGGGTCATCTGGCTCAGCCGATACGGCGAGCCTTCCGTCGTAAGTAGGGAAAGACTTTCCACTGGCATGCAGTTTCGCGCCGAGATCATCGCCCCATTGGCATTTTACCAGGGTCCATTCGATCTTCTTGCGAAAAAGCTCCCAGCCAATCGCACGAAACGTCACATCGTACGGGTGTTCGCTGCCGTCCGTTGTCTTGCGGCTGCCAATGCCGTGAACAAAAACCAAGCTTCCCATCGCCCACCCCCATCGAGATGAGAACCAAATGAATTATGAAATACCCGTGTAGATTGCACGATTTGAGCCCGGCAAATCAATGCTAAATCGCACCAACGGGCAGACATCAGCCGAATTGCGTCAGCAATGGAATGCGATCCCCAAGGTCGGCTTACGCTAGGTACAAACCTTCCCTACCTTCGGTCTGGCCGCGACTGCTGCCCGTAGAATACAGTGCAAGCCGCGGCATCACAACGGAAAGTAGATCCCGCGCTGGCTCTGCTGTCCCGTGCCGCCGCCGAGGGCGGGGGGGCCAACGGGAGAAGCCTGCTTAGGCCGAATCGCGAGGGCTACTGCCCGCCGGCATCTTGAATGCATGTAACCGCTTGAACGTCGCCACGTCCAGAGCGGGGTGCATGCTTGTCATAGTCGCGTTGGCTCGACTTTCGAAAGGTGCCACACGCACGATAGATGCAGGCTTGCCAACGGCTTTTTCCAGATACCTTGAGAGTGGGATCGAGTAGTTGCGGACCTCTCCGACCGGTAGATAAGGCCATCCAATTTTCGGCCGCTGGCCGGCTCCGTTGTTTATACTGCACGATTTGGCGTCTGAGCGCTCGCGGGCAGAGGCGAGGAGGCCAAGGTCTCCACGAATTCTTCGAGAGTTGGCTGTGGCGCTGTTTGCAGCTTGTGGAGCTCTTCAGGCTTCAGTTTAGTGTAGCGCCGCAAGCTCCGCCAATCCTTGTGCCCGGTGACTAGCGCCACCTTCTCGATCGTGAGTCCCGCCTCAAAGAGGCGGCTGGTACCTTCGTGTCGCAAGTCATGAAAATGCAGATCCTCAATCTTCAACTCGTCGCAGGCTCGTGTGAATGCCGCGCTTACTGAGCGGTGATTGTACGGAAAAACGCGCCCCCAACCTCTCGTGATGATGCGCTGCTGGAGCATGATCTCCCATGCATCATATCCAGTCAGATTTAGAAGAGGGACCTTCTGATCGTTGCCATCCTTTGACCGAGGGTCCTTGCGGTCGCGGATAACCAGGAGCCGTTTTTGCATGTCGACATCGGGCCAGTCGGGTCGGCAGATCTCTTCCTGCCGCATGGTTGTCGCCACAGCGTAGCGGACAATGCGGCCCATCGGGATGAATTGCCGACGATTGGTTTCAAAGTATTCGATGAGCTCGTCGAGCTCATCTTGGGTTGGCCGTCGGTCTCGCTCCTCCGAATTGCCGACAAGACCCAGGTGCTTCATTGCGAAGCGCGCTAGTCGTACCTCTTCAGCGGAGACCTCAATGCCATGCACAGCGGCAGCATGTGTGGCAACGGTTCTGATGAACGAGAAGTCGATCGCAAGCGTGGCCGGCCCGGCACCTTGCTTCGCCCGCTTTCGACCGAATTCGATCAGTCGCTCACGATTGAGGTGGGAGAGTTTCACTGCTCCCAAAGTTTCTTTCAGCGCCTCCAAGACAGCCGCCTTGGAGCGACGGGGAGGGCGACCGACCTCGTGCATATCTTCGACATGAAGGTCAATGATGTCGCCGAATGTACGAGCCTGCGCAGCAGCCTTTGGTTTCGGTGATCCGCGGCGGTCGATATTGCGCTCCATATCGAGAGCCCAGTCTTCACCGTCCTTGCGACGGCGGAAGGTCTCTGACACATAGCGGTTCTTGCGACGGACCTGGACCCGCCAGTTCCCGGAGGGCAACTGAGTGAAGCTGGCCATGGCCGTGTGCACTCCCCAATTCGTGTGCGCTACGTGTGCACTGAGAGGTCAAAACGGGTACAAACGTGTGCAATTTCGGCTAGTTTGGAGTGCACACGTTCGTGTTTCATCCTATTGAGATGATAAGGTAAATCATTGAAATCGCAACACTATCGTTTTTCTGTGGCTCCGATGATGGATTGGACCGACCGGCACTGCCGGGTGTTCCACCGTCGGCTGACCCGGCGCGCGCTGCTTTATACGGAGATGCTGACCACCGGCGCCGTCATTCATGCCGAGCGGGAACGGTTGCTGGGATTCGACGAGTCGGAGCACCCGGTCGCGCTTCAGCTCGGCGGCTCCGATCCGCGCGAACTGGCGCAGGCTGCGCGGATCGGCGAGGCGTTCGGCTATGACGAGATCAATCTCAATGTCGGCTGCCCGTCCGATCGCGTGAAGGACGGTCGCTTCGGCGCCTGCCTCATGGCCGAGCCGGAGCTGGTGGCGCGGTGCGTCGAGGCGATGAAGCGCACGGTTGCCGTGCCCGTCACCGTGAAGTGCCGCATCGGCATCGACGAGCAGGATCCGGAAGTCGCGCTCGATGCGCTTGCGCGCGCGGTCGTCGCCTCCGGCTGCGATGCGCTGATCGTGCACGCGCGAAAAGCCTGGCTCAGCGGTCTGTCGCCGAAAGAGAATCGTGACATCCCGCCGCTCGACTACGATCGCGTTCATCGCCTTAAGCGCGCGATGCCGGATGTGCCCGTCATCATCAATGGCGGCATCCCGAGCATCGACGAAGCCAAAGCGCATCTCGAACACGTTGACGGCGTGATGCTCGGTCGTGCCGCCTATCAGGAGCCGTGGCGGCTGCTCACCGTAGATCGGGATATCTTCGGCGAGGCTGCGCCGCATGCGACCATGCAGGACGCGTTCGAGGCGATGATTCCTTATATCGAGCAGCAGCTCGCGCGCGGCACGCGGCTGCACGCCATGACGCGCCATTTCGTCGGCGCATTCCACGCGGTGCCCGGCGCCCGGGCGTTCCGCCGCCATCTCGCCGAGCAGGGCGTGAAGCCGGGCGCTGGCCTCGACGTGTTACGCGATGCAATCGCGCGTGTCGGCACGCATGCCCCGGTGGAAGCGGCTGCTTAGGTGAGCTAATCGACTGCCGTACGCGAGCGGCGGTGGCTGCTCTGCAGCTCCGGATAGCCTGTCAGCATCAGCTTGTCGGCGCGAACGCCCCAGCTCTCCAGGCGATCGAGGAAGCTCATGCCGAGCAGGTTGGTCTTCATCTGCCCACGCTGCACGACGAGAGCCGGGACTGACTTCTCGACCAGGTGGCCGACGGCGAGACGGTCGAGCGTGAGCCTGGCTGCCTTGGTATGGCCGCCGGCGGTTTCGAGGTCGACGTCATATTCGAGCATCTCGAGCGGCAGCCCGATCGCTTTCGCGGTTTCCCAGGTCAGCACCACCGACGTCGCGCCGGTATCGATCACCATCGGTGCGGCGACGCCGTTGATCTTGGCACGCAGTGCGAATTCGCCGCCCTGGCCGCGCTGGATCTGCACGGCGGGAGGTGGGGCGGCGATCTGCGCGCGGAAAATATGCGAGACCTTGTTGCTGGCGCGCGCGATCTGGTCGGGATCGCCATAGGCGACGACGGCGCCGGCCGTGCCGGCCAGCATGACGAGGACGAGCAGGAAGCGGATCATCGCGCGCCTCCAGCGGCACGCGGGCGGCTCAGGCGCGCTTCGAGGTTGCCGCGGTCGGCGTCAGTCCGGCCTCCGTCATCCGCGCCGGCAACAGCGCCATGAGTGCCAGCCGTTCCGCGCTCTCCATGGCGTGCCAGCGCGCGATCTCGGGCAAGGTGCGGCCGCAGCCGAAGCACAGCTTGGTCCTGGAATCGATCATGCAGACGGCGACGCACGGCGTTTCTTTGCTCATTCGGGTATTGTGAGGGATGGTCGGGCATTTCTGCAAGCATCTCGTCAGGAGCCCGTGCCAGCGCTCATGATCGGCTTGTGGCGCGGCCGGCGCTTCTCGTCGGGAAGCACAGAACTCTCCGGCTGGAGCGGCGGAGATTCGTCCGATATCGGTGCCAGCGCGCTCATCACCCGCTCCGGCGGGAAGGTGACGATCACCTCGGTGCCGATGCGCAGCTTCGATTTCAGCGTGAACGTGCCGCCATGCAGGTCGATCAGGTTCTTGGCGATGGGCAGGCCGAGCCCGGCGCCTTGTTCGGCCGACTTGATCGAGTTGGAGCCCTGGCCGAACGAGGCGAGCACGACCGGGATCTCGTCCTCTGGGATGCCGGAGCCGGAATCTCTCACCGAGAGATATTGTCCGCCCGACGCGGTCCAGCCGGCCTTGAGCCAGATCTCGCCGCCTTGCGGGGTGAACTTGATCGAGTTGGAGAGCAGGTTCAGCACGACCTGGCGGATCGCGCGCTCGTCGGCCCACAGCCGCGGCATCGCCTGCTCGAACACCTCGTGGATGGTGATGCCGCGGCTCGAGGCGCGCAGCTTCATCAGATGATGGCAGTCGGCGACGATACCGACCAGCGACACCGCTTCCTCATTGAGCTCGTAGCGCCCGGCCTCGATCCGCGACAGGTCGAGAATCTCGTTGATGAGGTTGAGCAGGTGCACGCCGGAATTATGGATGTCCGCCGAGTACTCCTTGTAGACCGCCACCGCATGCGCGCCGAAGATCTCGCTCTTCATCACCTCGGAGAAGCCGAGGATCGCGTTCAGCGGCGTGCGCAGCTCGTGGCTCATCTGCGCGAGGAAACGGGATTTGGCGACGTTGGCGGATTCGGCGCGGTGGCGTGCTTCGTCCGAGATTGCTTTTGCCTGTTCCAGTTCGCCGATCAGCGCGTCCTTCTCGGCACGCGCCTCGAGCGTGGCGAAAGTCGAGGAGTGCAGGCGGTGCGCCAGCAGCACGAAATAACCTTCGGCCGCGAGCGCGAGCGCTGCCAGGATGTAATTGTCCAGCGAGCCGATCATCACGAAGCTCAGCGCCATCGCGACCGCGACCGGGGCGGTGGCGGCGAGAGCTGCGATCGGAAGATTGGCGGCGAGCATGCTCGATACTGCGATCACCAGCAGCATCAGGAACATCATCAGGGTTTCCGTGACCATGTCGAGCACGGGATGGATCAGGATCGCCATCCAGCACAGGCCATAGAGCAGATCGAGCACGACGAAACGCGTCCGCCAGGCGCGCGTTGACGTCGGTGAGGCGGGCTCCGCCAAAAAGCGCCGGCAGCTGCGGATCATCGCGGCGTGAATGCAGACCATGCCACAGGTCCAGGCCGCGGCCGGGATCGGCTGCATCCACAGCCCGAACAGCACGCCGGTGGCAACCACCAGCAGCATCACGACATAGGAGGCCGACAGCCGGGTCTGCGCATATTGGCGCAGCATCTCGGCGTCGAAGGCGGGCCGGGTTCCGCTGCTCGACGTTAACTTGTCGCGCGCTTCGCGCACCCGCTGCGCCGCGGCCCTTCGGCTGCTCGCCGACGGAGCGCTGACCGGCTCGGCCGGAAGCTGCACAACCTCTGGCTTTTCAGCGGGGTTACTCATCGAAACAACAACGATTCCTGGCCCGCGCGAGGCGGGCCTTCTGCATTGTCTATCTGTGGCAAGAAATCCTTAAGAGGTGACTTAAGCAGCTAAAGAATTACGTTAACCGAGCGTTAATTTTCTGCCCGCGCGCTTGCCGCTCAATGCAGCGCCGCATATTGCGCGACATAGACCACAGCCCCTGCCAGATAGCCCGCGAGCGCGGGGACGGCGATGCGGCGGGCGTACCAGAGGAACTCGATCCGCTCGAGCCCCATGGCGGCGACGCCCGCGGCCGAGCCGATGATCAGGATCGACCCCCCGGTACCGGCGCAATAGGCGATGAACTCCCAGAGGAAGCTGTCGGGCGGGTAGTGGGCGAGATCGTACATGCCCATGGTCGCGGCCACCAGCGGCACGTTGTCGATGACCGCGCTGAGCAGGCCAAGCACGACGACGATGATGCCCTGGCGGCCGATCGTCGCCTCCAGCCATCGGGCCAGCATGGTGAGCAGGCCCGCATGTTCGAGGCAGGCGACCGCGAGCAGGATGCCGACGAAGAACACGATCGAGCCCATGTCGATCCGCGTCAGCGCGTGCGCCAGTGTCAGGGGATGGCGGACATGCTCGTCCTTGCCGCGGTGAACGACCTCGCCGACCAGCCAGACGATGCCGAGCCCGAGCAGCACGCCCATGAAGGGCGGCAGATGCGTCACCGTCTTGAAGGCGGGCACGGCGATCAGCGTGCCGAGCCCGAGATAGAACATCAGGTTGCGTTCGAATGCCTCAACGACCCGCAAGCCGTCGTCCTTCGGCGGCGGCGCGATGGTTTTGCCCTTGATCAGAAAGCTGAGGAAGGCGAGCGGAACGAGCAGATTGACCAGCGAGGGCAGCAACACCGCGCCCATGATGTTCAGCGGCGTGATCTGTCCGCCGATCCACAGCATGGTCGTGGTGACGTCGCCGATCACGGTCCACGCGCCGCCGGCATTTGCCGCGATGACGATGAGGGATGCGAACAGCAGCCGGTCCTCGCGCTTCGCAATCAGCCGCTGGATCAGCGAGACCATCACGATGGTGGTGGTCAGATTGTCCAGGATTGCGCTGAGCACAAAGGCCACGAAAGCGACCAGCCACATCAGTTGAACCTGGCTGGTCGTGCTGATGCGCGAGGTGATGACCTCGAAACCATCGTGGGCGTCGATGACCTCGACGATGGTCATCGCCCCGATCAGGAAGAACACGATCTGCGCGGTGGAGGCGACCGACTCGTTGAGCGCGTGGTTGACCAGCGCGGGGTCGCCGGTGACGATCGCGTAGACCGTCCAGAGCAACGCGGCGCCGATCAGCGCGCTGGCACTCTTGTTGATCCCGAGCGGATGCTCGAGCGCAATCGCCGCATAAGCGACAACGAAGATGACGGCGATTGCGGTCAGCAAGGCGGGAGCAGTCCCTCAGATGTCAGCGATTGAGGCGCGCGAGCAGGCTCGACGTATCCCAGCGCTTGCCGCCCATCTTCTCGACCTCGGCGTAGAACTGGTCGACCAGCGCGGTCGCCGGCAGGTTGGCGCCGTTGCGGCGGGCTTCAGCCAGCGAGATCGAGAGGTCCTTGCGCATCCATTCGACCGCGAAACCGAAATCGTACTTGCCCTCGTTCATGGTCTTGTAGCGGTTCTCCATCTGCCACGACTGCGCGGCGCCCTTGGAGATGGTCTCGATCACTGCGGCGACGTCGAGGCCCGACTTCTGGGCGAAGTGGATACCTTCCGAGAGGCCCTGCACGAGGCCGGCGATGCAGATCTGGTTCACCATCTTGGTCAGCTGACCGCTTCCGGCGGGGCCGAGCAGTTTGCACATCCGCGCATAGGCGCCGGTGATGATCGGCTCGGCGCCGGCATAGGCATCCTGCGCGCCGCCGCACATCACCGTCAGCACGCCGTTCTCGGCGCCGGCCTGGCCGCCAGAGACCGGGGCATCGACGAACTTGAAGCCGGCCTTGGTCGCGGCGGCATCCAGTTCGCGCGCGACCTCGGCGGAGGCGGTGGTGTGGTCGACGAAGGTCGCGCCCTTCTTCATGCCGGCGAAGGCGCCGTCGGCGCCGATCGTGACCGCGCGCAGGTCATTGTCGTTGCCGACGCAGCACATCACGAAATCCTGGCCTTCGGCGGCGGCCTTCGGGGTCGCCGCGGTCTTGCCGCCGAACTTGTCCGCCCATTCCTTCGCCTTGGCTGCGGTGCGGTTGTAGACGGTGACCTCATGGCCCCCTTTTTTGACGAGGTGTCCGGCCATGGGGAAGCCCATCACGCCGAGACCGAGGAAAGCGACTTTAGCCATGTGTGGTACCTTGTCCGTAGTTTGGGTTTTACGGTTCTTGCCGGGCGAGGGCGCGCCGGTTCCGCCATTGCGGCGGTTCGGCCGCACCATAAACCCTTGCGGCCGGAGGGCAACGGCTTCGTTCGACGCCGCCCTGTGCTAGGATGGAGGGACCTTTAGGGACTTCACCAAGGACTTCAAAAAAGGGAGCGAAGACATGGGTGCGGCTTTGGGCGGCGTGAGCGTTGGCGTGCTCGATCATTTCAACATCCGGACCCGGCATCTGGCCGAGACGGTCCGCTTCTACGAGGACGTGCTGGGCCTCGAAAAAGGCCCTCGGCCGAATTTCGCCTTCCCCGGCGCCTGGATGTACAGCGAGGGCAAGCCGGTGGTGCACCTCGTCGATATTTCCCAAACCGCCGAGCCACAAAAGCCGGATTCCGGCGTTGTCCACCACGTCGCCTTCATCAGCCGCGGGTTCGATGGCATGAAGCAGCGGCTGGCCTCGAAGGGCGTGACATTCGACTCCCGCCAGGTGCCCGGCGGCGAGCTCTGGCAGATCTTCGTCCACGACCCTAACGGGGTGATGATCGAGCTGAATTACGAGGCAGCCAGGGAGCAGGGGGCCGCGCCCGCCGAGATGGCTGACGATATCGGCAGGCAGTAGCCTTTTGGGCGTTTCCGCTCTAATGGGGCATCTTGAAATCTAGGAGATGCGCTTTGAGCGTGACGCAGCAACAGGTTCTCGACAGCCTCGCCCGGATCAAGTCGCCGCGCGGGGTCGCGCTCACCAATGCCAATGTGCTGAGCGCGATCAGCGCGTCCGACGGCAAGGTGTTCTTCTCGATCAATGTCGATGCCGCCGAGGCGCGGGCCTGGGAGTCCATCCGGGCCGAGGCCGAAGCCGCGGTGCGCGCCATTCCCGGCGTCACCACCGTGATGGTCGCGCTGACCGCCGAGCGCAAGCCGGGCTCCGCGCCGCCGCCACCCCCGCAGCCGAGCCGCGGCACGCCCGGCGTCCAGCCGGTCCATGCCCACAAGCCGCCGCAGGGCGGCGGGTCGCCGATGGCGCGGCAGTCCGAGATTCCGGGCGTGGCCGCGGTCATCGCGGTCGCCTCGGGCAAGGGCGGCGTCGGCAAGTCCACCACCGCGCTCAACCTTGCGCTGGGCCTGCGCGACCTCGGTCTCAAGGTCGGGCTGCTCGACGCCGACATCTACGGCCCCTCGGTGCCGCGCCTGACCGGGCTGCACGACAAGCCGGAGCTCGACAGCGAGCGCAAGATGATTCCGCTGCGTCGTTTCGGCCTTGCCATCATGTCGATCGGCTTCCTGGTCGAGGAAGAGACCGCGATGATCTGGCGCGGCCCGATGGTGATGTCGGCGGTGACGCAGATGCTGCGCGATGTCGCATGGGGCACGCTCGACGTGCTCGTCGTCGACATGCCGCCGGGCACCGGCGATGCCCAGCTCACGCTGGCGCAGAACGTGCCGCTGAAGGGCGCCGTGATCGTCTCGACCCCGCAGGACCTGTCGCTGATCGACGCAAGGCGGGGGCTTGCGATGTTCAAGAAGGTCAACGTGCCCGTGCTCGGCATCGTCGAGAACATGAGCTATTTCCAGTGCCCGCATTGCGGCACGAAATCCGAC
This sequence comes from Bradyrhizobium diazoefficiens, assembly GCF_016616235.1. Classification (NCBI taxonomy): domain Bacteria; kingdom Pseudomonadati; phylum Pseudomonadota; class Alphaproteobacteria; order Hyphomicrobiales; family Nitrobacteraceae; genus Bradyrhizobium; species Bradyrhizobium diazoefficiens. The sequence continues at coordinate 4,873,494 of NZ_CP067100.1, read as the reverse complement.
ATCTTCGGCCATGGCGGGGCGCGGCATGAGGCCGAGAAGCTGCAGGTGCCGTTCCTGGGCGAGATCCCCCTGCACATGGCGATTCGCGCCAGCTCGGATGCCGGCAATCCCGTCGTCGACAGCGAGCCGGACGGGCCTCATGCGGCGATCTACCGCGCCATTGCGGGACAGGTCCGGGACCAGCTCAAGGGCGTCATCGCTGCAGCCTGAGGCTGTCAGGCCCATCCTCCGGGGACATGCGACTTTCGTAGAGCCCCGTCCTGTCAATGTCGCGTTCCGAAAGCGCCCCGGCCGTGTTAAACGCCCACGGCAGTCAGAGGCCCTTCGGTTCGACGCGGCAAGGCGTCGCCGGAATGAGCAGCGGCAAGAAGAGAAGTTGAGGGGAAACGCCCCAGCAAGGAGAGACCTGAAGATGAAGCGTCGTGATTTCCTGAAAGTGTCGGCAGCAGGCGCGGCGGCGACCGCCGCGGTGGCCTCGCCGGCGATCGCGCAGTCCTCGCCCGAGATCAAATGGCGCATGACGTCGAGCTTCCCGAAGTCGCTCGACACCATCTACGGCGGCGGCGAGCAGGTGGCGAAGTACGTCGCCGAGATGACCGACAACAAGTTCCAGATCCAGGTGTTCGCGGCCGGTGAAATCGTCCCCGGTCTGCAGGCGCTCGATGCGACCTCGAACGGCACGGTCGAGATGTGCCACACCGTCTCCTACTACTATGTCGGCAAGGACCCGACCTGGGCGATCTACGCTTCGGTGCCGTTCGGCCTCAATGCGCGCCAGCAGAACTCCTGGTGGTACCAGGGCGGCGGCGAGCAGCTCGGCAACGAGTTCTTCAAGAAGTCGAACGTGATCGGCTTCCCCTGCGGCAACACCGGCACCCAGATGGGCGGCTGGTTCCGCAAGGAGATCAAGACCGTTGCGGATCTCTCGGGTCTCAAGATGCGCATCGGCGGCATCGCCGGCCAGGTGCTCCAGAAGGTCGGCGTGGTGCCGCAGCAGCTCGCCGGCGGCGACATCTATCCGGCGCTGGAGAAGGGCACCATCGACGCGGCCGAGTGGGTCGGTCCCTACGATGACGAGAAGCTCGGCTTCGCCAAGGTCGCCAAGTACTACTACTATCCGGGCTTCTGGGAGGGCGGTCCGACCGTCCACGCCTTCACCAATCTCGACAAGTGGAATTCGCTGCCGAAGAACTACCAGGCGATCCTGACCAACGCGATGGCCAACGCCAACAGCTGGATGGCCGCACGCTACGACATGCAGAACCCGAAGGCGCTGAAGAGCCTCGTCGCCGGCGGTACGCAGCTGCGTCCCTTCACCAACGAAGTGCTGGAAGCCTGCCTCAAGGCGACCAACGAGCTGTGGGCGGAGATCTCGGCCAAGAACGCCGACTTCAAGAAGTCGATCGACGCCATGCAGGCCTACCGCTCCGACGAATATCTGTGGTGGCAGGTCGCCGAGTACACCTTCGACAGCTTCATGATCCGCTCGCGCACCCGCGGCTGATCTTTCCAGCAAGTCGCAATCGGAAAGCCCGGCCTCCGAGAGGCCGGGCTTTTTCTATGCTGCGGCGGATCCGAAGGTGCCCACACAAAAAATATCGAAAACAACCCCATGCACAGTAGAAATGAGGTGAGGGCGCGTTGTCTCGTCGACGCTCCCAACAGCTTGATGCGACGGGGCAATTGAGCGGGACACTGCGATCACGGAGTCGCCGGTGCCGGCGCGCCGATTCTGTGACCGCGACCGCAACGACGAGGGATGGCGTTGGGGCTCGGCCAACTGGCGAGGCGGTTTGACACGTCGGGCAAAACAGTGGCATAAGGTGAAAATCGCATAATCCGAAATCGGCCTGCCGCCGATAGTTGGAGGAGGCACGATGAGCTTCGATCCCGATGACATCCAGCGCGCGCTGCGTAAGGCGTGGTCGCTGTCGACGGCCAGCAAATGGACGGCGGGCAATCCGGCGGCGGGACAATGCAACGTCACCTCGCTACTGATCCACGAACTCTTCGGCGGTGACCTGCTGAAGACGCCGCTGCCAGCCGGCGACCATTTCTACAATCGGATTGGAGGTCATAGGTACGACTTCACGGCGTGCCAGTTCGATGCGCCGATCGTTTATATGGACGTCCCGACGGATCGCGCCGACGCGGAGTTGGGAGCAACCGGCGAGCAACTGGCAGAACTGAGGACAGCTTTTCAGAGCGAACGATAGGTAGCGCGGAAGCGGACCTCATCAGCCCGCCGGTTGAGTGGCCGAGCAGCACGATACCTAGCGTATAGCCCGGCCTTCGCTCAACCAGCCACTGGCTTCCGAGCCATTTCGACAGGTGCTCGGTGTCCAGCCGACCAGCGAAGCGGTTTGAAGGTCGGGCAAAACAGCGGCAGAAGGGACGATCGCTTAATCCGAAATTGTCGCGCAGCGCCGAATCTGTGTCGGGGACCGCAGTTGCGATCGCGATCGGAATCTGATCGGATCAGCGACATTTGGGCAGCTTAGGTGCGAAACCCAGGTTGGGTCGTCATGCTCCATCCTGTTTCCTTGGGGATGCAATGAGATATTCAGTTGTTCTTTTTTTCCTGCTTGCCGGCGCTGCGGTTGCAGAGGCCGCTCCACCGTCGAGCTGCGCAGCCAAGTTCATCGGTGACTGGCGACATTCAGGCAGTGGCAACAGAGGCACGCTCCTTCCTGACGGCAGAGCGTTGTGCAGCGAGCACTGGGCTTGTGTTCAGGGGACCTGGACCTGCTCGGGAAACGTACTGACCTATACGAATAGCGGGGGGACGTGGAATTACACGCTGGAGCCGGATGGCAAGTCCATGTCCACCAATGGCGGTGCCGCCACCGCTGTCCGGATCGGAGCGACACCGGCAAGCGCACGTTCCCGGGATCTTGGCTCAGCAGCGAAGAACGTGACGGCCGACATCCTTGGCGTGGATCGAACGCAGCCGGATCCGACGGCGACTCCCGTGCCGAAGCCGGTTGCCGCGGCACCTGCAAGTGCCGTTCGGCCGCCAGCACCGGTCAGTTCGGCTTCACCATCAGATCCAAACCAGTGCGTCGTCGAGAAGGCCTGGCCGAAAGCTCCCGGCGTCAACTGGTACAGCCTGAAGAACACCTGCAAGCGACCGGTGAGGTTGGATTATGACGACTGCGACCTGAATATCAGCACGAACATGGTTTCGTGCTCGACAAAGCCGCTTTCGCTTTCAGCGCGCAGCGAATTTGGTCCTGTGCCCAATCACAAGCATCCGCTCAACGCACGCAATTTCCGCTAGCAGCATCTCGAATCCGCGGCGGTCTGGCGCGCAGGATGGGTAGAGCGAAGCGAACCCATCACGTTCACGTCGGGCGCTGTCGATGGGTTTCGCTGGGGACCTCTGGGAATTTTGGTGGGGCATATCGGCTGGCTGGCCAACCCGCTGATGCTGCTCTCCACCATGCCGGTAAAGCGCTCTCTCAAATTGGCCTTCGCGGCGCTGGCAATTCCGGTCGCCGCATCATCCATTACCCTGACAGGTTTCCTTGTTCTGGACGTCAAATTGCTGGTCGATGGCACCGCTATTGCTCGCGGCACTTTTGAAGCCGGAACGCCGGGACGTTGCTTCCAGCCAGCTTGAGGCAGGATGAGGCCGCTTGGGCCCACAAGCGGACCCTCGGACTTACCGACTAACGAGGGCCGGTCATCCGGCCAAAGCAGCCCACCCCCAATCTCAGGGCCGGCTTTTTCTTTGCCGCAGTGCGATCACGATGGCGTTCGACCCGGCGCTGCGCCATGCTGCGCTCAAGCCTCGGCAAGAAGGCTCACAATCACCATCCATCAGGGTAGGACACCATGAAGAGAAGAGACTTCATCAAGGTTACAGGACTTGGTGCGGCCGGCGCCGCCACGTTAGCTGCTCCCGCGATCGCGCAGACGATGCCGGAAATCAAATGGCGCATGCCGACGAGCTGGCCGAAATCGCTCGACACGCTCTATGGCGGCGCCGAGATGATGAGCAAGATGGTTGCGGAGGCGACCGACAACAAATTCCAGATCCAGACTTTCGCGGCCGGCGAGATCGTGCCGGGCCTCCAGGTGCTCGATGCCGTGCAGAACGCCACCTGCGAGATCGGCCACACCGCGTCCTACTATTATTTCGGCAAGGATCCGACCTTCACCTTCGGCTCCTCGGTGCCGTTCGGCCCCAACATGCGCATCAACCAGGCCTGGTACATGCAGGGCGGCGGGCGCGAGGTGCTCAACGAGTTCTACAAGAGCTACAACGTCGTCTCGCTGCTCGCCGGCAACACCGGCTGCCAGATGGGCGGCTGGTTCAGGAAAGAGGTCAACACGCCCGAGGATCTCAGCGGGATGAAATTCCGCATCGGTGGCTTCGCCGGCCGCGTGCTCCAGAAGCTCGGCGTGGTGCCGCAGCAGCTCGCCGGCGGCGACATCTACCCGGCGCTGGAGAAGGGCACGATCGACGCCGCCGAATGGGTCGGCCCCTATGACGACGAGAAGCTCGGCTTCTACAAGATCGCGCCGCATTACTACTATCCCGGCTGGTGGGAGGGTGGGCCGATGCTGCTCGCCTTCGTCAATCTCGACAAATGGAACGCGCTGCCGAAATATTACCAGAGCGTGCTCGAGCAGGCCGGCCACTACGCCAACAACTACATGATGGCGCGCTACGACGCCGCCAATCCGCTGGCGCTGAAGAAGCTGCTCGCAAGCGGCACCAAGCTGCACGCCTTCTCGCCCTCGATCATGGATGCCTGCTACAAGGCGGCCAAGGAGCTGCATGCCGAGGTCGGCGCGAGCAACGCCAACTTCAAGAAGGTGCACGATTCCCTGGCAAAATTCTCCGGCGACGGCTACGCCTGGTTCCAGGTCGCCGAAGTCGGCTACGACATCTTCATGGCGCGGCGCTCGCAGAGCTGATCGGTCGAATGCAGCGCCCCGGGATGTAGGCTCCGGGGCGTTGCTGCTACAGCTACAATCGGAGCTGGCGGCGACGAAATAGCGGGGAGCGCGGTAGGACGCCGTCACGGCGGGACGTTAGTCCATCGTGGCTGTTTCGCAGACGAGGCGTTCCCGTCCGGCTTACACGAACCTGACCGGGCGGCCGGCCGCCGGGCACTTTTTCGCTGGCCGAAGCGGGCGGAATGGTGGAAGAGAGCCGGAAGCGGCGCGAGCCGCGCGGGGACACCGGAACATCCGTCGGGACTACGATGCGCCTTCTGATCGTCGAGGACAATGCCGAGCTGTCGCGGCTTGTGGCCAGCGGGCTGGCGGCGGCCGGCTATGAGAGCGACGTCGTGGGCAGCGCCGCCGAGGCGCGCGAGGCCGTCAGCAGCGTCAGCTATGCCGCGATGATCCTCGACCTCGGCCTGCCGGACGGCGACGGGCTGTCGGTGCTGCGCGAGCTGCGCCGCCAGATGGAGCCGCTGCCGGTGCTGGTGCTGACCGCGCGCGGCGGCCTGCAGGATCGCGTCAGCGGCCTGCGCAGCGGCGCCGACGATTATCTGGCAAAGCCGTTCGCGATGGAGGAACTGGTGGCGCGGCTGGAGGCGATCCTGCGCCGGCCGGGCCAGCTGCTCGGCCGCTCGCTGTCTCTCGCCAACCTCGTCTACGACACCGAGAGCCGCCAGATCTTCGTCGACGACCAGCCGCGGATCATCTCCGCGCGCGAAACCTCGGTGCTGGAGATCTTGCTGCGCCGGCAGGGGCGGGTGGTGCCGAAGAAGAATGTCGAGGACCACATCTTCGGCCTCGAAGGCGAGGTCGCCTCCAACGCGGTCGAGGTCTACGTCTCGCGATTGCGCAAGCAGCTCACTGAACACGGCGCCAAGGTCGTGATCCACACCATCCGCGGCGTCGGCTATCTCATGGCCGAGGAGAAATAGCGTGGCCGCCGCGCCGGCCTATGGCCGATCGCCGACATTCAAGTCGCTGATCTGGCGCATCGTGTTCCTGCACATCGTGGCGGTCGCGGTGGTCGCGATCTTCCTGCCGCTGGTGCTGTTCTGGCTGCTCAATTCGGAAGTCGACCAGCTGCACCGCGATGCCATGCGCGCGCAGGCCGAGGTGCTCGCCGAGCGCATCGTGGCGCAGCCGGACGGGCAGTTGACGTTCAATCTGCCGGACAGCCTTCGTGGTCTCTACTCGGAAGCCTACGGCCGGTATCTGTACGATATTCGCGATGCCGACGGCCGCTTGTTGTTTTCGTCCCGCCGCAAGACCGGCGCGGCGGTCCAGGCGCCGCCGCTGTCAGAGACGATTTCCGGTGCGAGCGTCATTCGCATCATCGACGGCAAGGTCGTGCGCATCCGCGTCGCCGAGGACCTCGCGCACCGCGACGTCATCATCGACGACATCATCTCGAACTTCTTCCGGCGGGTCGGATGGATCACCATTCCGGTCCTGCTGATCCTGCTCGGCATCGATATCGTCATCTTCCGCCGCGCGATCGCGCCGCTGTGGAAGGCGTCCGAGGAGGCCAGCAATATCGGCCCGGCACGCACCGACATCCGCCTGCCGACCGAGCAGATCCCGCGCGAGATCCTGCCGCTCGTCACCGCGGTCAACCAGGCGCTCGACCGCCTCGAGGACGGCTTTCGCGTGCAGCGGCAGTTCACGGCCGATGCCGCCCACCAGCTGCGCACGCCGCTGACGATCCTGCGGACGCGGATCGAGACGCTCGGCGACAGCGCCACGAGGCAGGCGCTGCATGACGACATCGAAGGCATGAGCCGGATCGTCGCCCAGCTCCTGGAGATCGCCGAGCTCGACACGCTGGTGCTCGATCCCGGCGAGACCGCGGATCTGCGCGCCGTCTGCGCCGAGGTGGTCGGTTCGATCGCGCCGCTCGCGATCGCCCAGCACAAGGACATCGCGCTGAGGGGCACCGATGCGCCGGTGCTGATCCACGGCAATGCCGAGATGCTCCAACGGGCGATCTTCAATCTCGCCGAAAACGCCATCAAGTTCACGGCGAAGAATACGGCGGTCGACGTCGAAGTGGGGGACGACGGTTCGGTGCGCGTGCGCGACTGCGGCCCTGGCATCACCGAGGCCGAGCGCGACCTGATCTTTCAGCGCTTCTGGCGGGCCGACCGCCAGCGCTCTGACGGCGCGGGCCTTGGCCTTTCGATCGTGCGGGGCGTCGCCGAGGATCATGACGCGACGGTTGCGGTCGACAATCTCCCCGGCGGCGGTGCCGAGTTCACGCTGCGATTCAGGCTGGCGGACAAGAGCGCTGCCGCACCCTCTCCCTCAAGGGGAGAAGGAAAAGGGAGAAAGGCCGTTATTTCAGCTTGCCGGTCGACAGATCCATGATCATGCGCGTGGTCAGGTAAAGACGCGGCACGATGCTGTCGATCTTCACATATTCGGCGTCATTGGAGTGCGCGCCAAAGCCCGACAGGCCCATGCCTTCGATCACGGCGCCCTTGGTCTCAAGCGCGGCAAAGGCAGCATCCGTGCCGCCGCCGGTTGCCTTCTCGTCGACCTTCAGCGGCAATCCGATCTCCTCATAGATGGTTTTGCCGTAGGCCGCCACGCGGCGCGAGGCCTCGTTGGCCTCCAACGGCGGACGGCGCACCTCGAATTTCAGCTGGACCTTGGAATCCGGCAGCAGGTGATTTTTGATCTTCTCCTGGAGCGTCTTCTCCAGCTCGTCGAAATCCGACACCTTCAAGGCGCGTGCATCGGCTTGCGCGGTGGCTTCGGCAGGGATCACGTTGCGGTTGGTTCCGGCCTTGGAAACTGTCCAGTTCAGCTTCAGGCCCTGCTCGGGTTTGGACAGGTCCTTCATCTGCAGGACCTGGTGCGAGAGCTCGTAAAGCGCGTTGATGCCGCCCTCGGGCCTTGCGCCCGCATGCGACGATCGGCCAGTCACCGAGAGATAGGCCGAGCCGATGCCGCTGGTGGCGAGCCGCAGCGTGCCGTCGGTGCCGCCGCCTTCGAACGAGAACACCACGTCCTGATCGGAAGCGAATTTGGTGATGGTGCTGCGCCAGCCTGGCGAGGAGATTTCCTCATCGCCGTTGGTGAGCACCGTGAGCGTGCCGTAGTCTTTGAAATTCAGCTTCTGCAGCATCGCGACGGTGTGGAGAATGAGCGCGACGCCTTGCTTGTCGTCGGCAATGCCGAGGCCGTAGGCCTTGTCGCCGTCGATCCGGAACGGCTGGTCCTTCAGCATGCCCTTCAGGTACACCGTATCCATGTGGGCGATCAGCATGATCTTCTTGGTACCGGTACCCCTAAACACGGCGTGGACGGCCGGGCCGATCTTGCCGGGCGTGTCGTCGAGGCGATAGATGTCGGTCGGCTGCATGATCTCTACCGTGCCGCCGAGCTGCTTGAGCTGGTCGGCGACGCGGCCTGCGATCACGTTCAGGCCCTCGATGTCCCTGCTGCCGGTTTCGATGTTGACGAGATCGCGCAGGGTGTCGAGCAGCGGCTGCTGCTCCTTCTGCGCCAGCGCCTGAACATCGGCCACCGGCTCGGCATGCGCCACGGTGGCGGCACAGGCGAGCCAGAGCGAGGCAATTAGCGAACCGGCGAGCGGAGCAGGATGCAGTCGGGCCATGCGCAGCGTTCCCAAAGCTTGAGGAACGTCCGGTATGCCCGTGTTTGCCGCACGTGTCACGCGCGTCATGCTCCGCCGGGACGGAGCATGACGACGAGGGGCGCGACCGCTACTTCTGCGGCGGGCCGAGATCCAGCGGCGGCAGGTCGATCTGCGGGACCTCGATCTTGACCTTGTCGAGGTCGACGTTGAGCGGCTTGTCCAGCAGGCCGGTCACCGTGATGGGGAAGGCGATCACGATCAGCACCATGATCATCTGCAGGCCGATCCAGGGCATCGCGCCCCAATAGATGTCGGAACTCTTCACTTCCTTCGGCGCGACGCCGCGCAGGTAGAACAGCGCAAAGCCGAACGGCGGATGCAGGAAGGAGGTCTGCATGTTGACGCAGAGCATGACGCCGAACCAGATCAGCGCCGGCCCGTCGCCGACGACCGGTCCCAGGATCTTCTGCGCGATCGGCGCGATCATCGGCAGGATGATGAAGGCGATCTCGAAGAAGTCGAGGAAGAACGCCAGGAAGAAGATGAAGAGGTTGATGAAGATCAAAAAGCCCCAGACGCCGCCGGGCAGCGAGGTCAAGAGATGCTCCAGCCAGACGCCGCCGGAGACGCCGAGGAACACCACCGAGAAGCAGGTCGAGCCGATCAGGATGAAGGTCACCATGCAGGTGAGACGCATGGTGGACTCATAGCCCTGCTTGATGAGGTCGCGCAGGTCCGGGATGCGGGCGGCCGAGATGCAGATCCAGGCCACCGCGAGGTAGGTCACCGCGAACGCGAGCTTGAAGATCAGGTTTTCGGTGAACAGCATCGCGACGATGGTGCCGATGCCGGCGGCGACGACGCCGACGACCAGCACCTTGCGGTCGGTCGAGGTGAAGTCCTTGTGGTGGATCGCGGCGAGCACGATGGCGCCGACCGCGCCCATGGCGCCGGCTTCCGTCGGGGTCGCAAGGCCCATCATCATGGTGCCGAGCACGACGAAGATCAGCACGGCGGAGGGGATGATGCCCATCAGGCACTTCTTCCACAGCGCCCAGCCGGTCAGCGTGCGCGCTTCCAGCGGCACCGGCGGCACGTGGCCCGGCTTGATCAGGCCGAGCACGAACGTGTAGCCGGCGAACAGCAGGATCTGGAACACCGAGGGGCCCCAGGCGCCGAGATACATGTCGCCGACCGACTTGCCGAGCTGGTCGGCGAGCACGATCAGGACCAGCGAGGGCGGTACCAGCTGCGTGATGGTGCCGGAGGCCGCCAGCACGCCGGTGATGTAGCGCATGTTGTAGCCGTAGCGGATCATCACCGGCATCGAGATCAGCGCCATGGCGATGACCTGCGCCGCCACCGTGCCGGTGATGGCGCCGAGGATGAAGCCGACGATGATCACGGAATAGCCGAGGCCGCCGCGGATCGGGCCGAACAGCTGGCCCATCGAGTCCAGCATGTCCTCGGCGAGGCCGCATCTTTCTAGTATGGCGCCCATGAAGGTGAAGAACGGGATCGCGAGCAGCAGCTCGTTGGAGAGCACGCTGCCGAACACGCGGCCGGGAATCGCCTGGAGGAAGTTGAGGTCGAAGAAACCGAGATGGATGGCGAGGAAGCCGAAGGAGAGGCCGACGGCCGCCAGCGTGAACGCGACGGGGAAGCCGATCAGCATCGCCAGAACCAGGCCGCCGAACATCAACGGCGGCATCATTTCCAGCGTAATCATTGGGTCGGCCTCTCGTACTTGGCGTCGATCGTCACATAGCCCTGGAGAGCCGCGATACGCTTGATGACTTCGGAAACACCCTGGAGAGCCAGCATCACGAAGCCGGCCGGGATCACGAACTTGATCGGCCAGCGGACCAGGCCGCCGGCATTGCCCGACATCTCGCCGACGTTATAGGCCTGCATGAAGAACGGCCACGACAGATAGGCGAGCAGGAGACAGGAGGGGATCAGGAAGAACAGCGTGCCGATCAGGTCGAGCCAGAGCTGGCCGCGTTCGGACAGGGTCAGATAGAAGATCTCAACCCGCACGTGCTCGTTGCGCTTGAAGGTGTAGGACGATCCGAACATCACCAGGATCGCGAACATGTACCATTGCAGCTCCAGCCAGCCGTTCGAGGAGTTGCTGAAGGCGTAGCGGATCATGGCGTTGGCCGCGCTAACCAGGCACGCGAGAAGCACGAGCAGGTTACAGACGTACCCAATCTTTTCATTGAGGGCGTCGATGGCGTTGCTCACCGCCAGCAATGGACGCATCTACTTCATCTCCGTCGCGGCCTAACACTTTACGGGAGGCTTCAGCGCGCATCGCCGGGCCGGCGTGCGAAAAGCACGCGACCGCACGGATCGTCGTCCGGAGCGATTGCGGCGTCAGTCCTCCCCTCGTGCCTTGCCGTCTTGACCGCGACCGCCAACGGGCGGGCCGGCTTATGTTGCCGGGCAAGCAAAGGCGGTCGCACCAAATCAGCGGCGTCACGTGCCGTCAATCGGAAAATGGACAAATTGACGCCAGGTCAAAAGCTTAAGATTGCAAAAGCTTAAGATCGCAAAGGCTTGGGTTAGCGGCGCTGGCGCGAATCCGTCAGCCGCCGGTGACGCTCATGTGCCTGGAAACGCTGGGGCGGTCGTGACGGCGGTCGATGATGAAATCGTGGCCCTTGGGCTTCAGCCCGATGGCGCGGTCGATCGCATCCGCAAGCAGCATGTCGTCATCCGATGCACGCAGAGGTTTGCGCAGGTCCGAGGCGTCCTCGTGGCCGAGGCAGGTGTGCAGCGTGCCGGTGCAGGTGACGCGCACCCGGTTGCAGGATTCGCAGAAATTATGGGTCATCGGCGTGATGAAGCCGAGCTTGCCACCGGTCTCGGCGACGCTGACATAGCGCGCCGGGCCGCCCGTACTCTCGGCGAGGTCCGTCAACGTGAACTGCTGGGCGAGGCGCGCGCGCACCAGCGACAGCGGCAGATACTGGTCGATGCGGCCGGAGCCGATCTCGCCCATCGGCATCACCTCGATCAGCGTCAGGCCCATGCCCTTGCGGTGGGCCCAGCGCATCAGCTCGGGCAACTCGTCCTCGTTGAGGTTCTTCAGCGCCACCGCGTTGATCTTCACGGCGAGGCCCGCGGCGCGCGCGGCCTCGATGCCTTCCATCACCTTGTCGATCTCGCCCCAGCGGGTGATCTCGCGGAATTTCTTGGGATCGAGCGTGTCGAGCGAGACGTTGATGCGGCGGACGCCGCAGTCGGCGAGCTCCTGCGCGTATTTCGCAAGCTGGGTGCCGTTGGTGGTCAGCGTCAGCTCGTTCAGGGCGCCGCTCTTAAGGTGCCGCGACAGCGAGCGCACCAGCGTCATCACGTTGCGGCGGACCAGGGGTTCGCCGCCGGTGAGCCGCAGCTTCTTCACGCCCTTGGCGATAAAGGCCGAGCAGAGCCGGTCGAGTTCTTCCAGCGTCAGCAGGTCCGCCTTGGGCAGGAACGTCATGTCTTCCGACATGCAGTAGAAGCAGCGCAGATCGCAGCGGTCGGTGACGGACACGCGCAGGTAAGAGATGGTCCGCCCGAACGGATCGGTCATGGCGCTCGACAACGCGGCGCGGGGGCTCGCAGGAGATCCGTTCATACCAAACGCCTTGTCATTGACGGCAACGGGTGCACCTTTGCTCAGCGGTGCTGTCGGAGCAATCTAAGCATCGGACGCGGCAAGGACAATCGGGTGGTATACACAGATTGGCGCCGGATCAGCGCTTGCCTGCGCTCGGATCGGGGAACGGCGAGCCCGCGGCAGGTGCAGCATCGGCCGGTGCCACGGCAGGCGCCGCTGCAGCCGATTTTGGCTTCTTCGGCCGGTGCGGCTTCCTCACCGGCTTGGGCGGCACCGCCGGCTGAAGTTCGGCGAATACCGGATTCGGATCGGTCGTGACCGAGGCGGGTGTGGTGAAATCGCCGGGATTCTTGATCATGTTCACCGGCACGCTGGCCGGCTGGTATTTTGGCAGGGCGAAAGCGACCGTGAACGGCGCATCAGGGGCGGGAACCGAGACCGAGCAGGGGGTTTTGCAGCCCGGCCCGAGCGAGGTCGTGGCGTCAGCGCCCGGCGGATTGGATTCGAGCCGGACCTGGACGGTCGGCGGGGCCGATTTGAACATGTCCCAAGACATTGAGGAGCAGCCACCGAGACTTGCTGCCCCCAGGAGGCTCGCTCCCGCTAACGCAATCGCGATGACACGACGCATAACCATCCACTTCTGCTGCGACGAACCGCCACATACCCCGACCGGACCTTATGAGGGTCGCTGAGGGCAGGCAACCGGCGGGCGGCGCATAGTTAATAAATGGTTAACGCAGGGTTCCGGAGAATAACCCAAGTTATTTCAGGAGTTTATGGTCCTAGGCCGTCATCAGGCTGCGGGCGGCAGCCGGCAGGTCACGCATGTGATGGATCAGCCGGTCGGGCTTCAGTTCGGCGATCGGCACGTCCGTGTAGCCGAAACTGACCCCGATCACGGGAACCCCGGCGCGGCGGGCGACGCCGACATCGGTTCCGGCATCGCCGACCATGATCGACGCTTTGACCTCTCCGCCGGCGCGCGCCACCGTCTCGCGGAAAATGGTCGGATCCGGCTTCTGGACCCCGAAAGTGTCGGCGCCGCAGATCGCGGCGAAGTGGCGGGTCAGGCCGAGTTGGTCCAAAAGCCTCTTGGATAGCCATTCCAGCTTGTTGGTGCAGACCGCAAGGCGATGGCCCTGGGCGGCAAACTGGTCGAGTGCGGCTTCGAGCCCCTCGAACGGCCGGGATTCGACTGCGATGTGGTCGGCATAATAGCCGATGAAATCCGCCGTCATCCGGTCCATCTCCGCGGGCGTGACGCTGCGGCCCTCGGCCTCCAGCCCCCGCTCGATCAGCTTGCGGGCGCCGGCGCCGATCATGTTGCGGGCCGAGGCCATCGGCACCGGCGGCAGCCCTTCGCGGTCGAGTACGTGGTTCAGCGCGGTGATCAGGTCGGGCGCCGTGTCCACAAGCGTGCCGTCGAGATCGAAAACGAGGGTGTAAGGGGAGATCATGGTCCAAGCGCTATCGGGCCGGCCGGATCGGCGCAAGGGCCGGAGCCATAAGTTCACCTTATAAGATCGGCCCAGAGGCCTATTCCGGCGCGACAAACGAGGCTACATAGGCCGCCGCAAACACCCCTGATCGAGAGGCGGGCGCATTTTGGATATGGACCAGTTGAAGCGGCAGGCTGCGGCGCGCGCGCTCGAGGAGGTGCGTGACGGCATGCAGCTCGGGCTCGGGACCGGCTCGACCGCAAGGCATTTCGTCGAGCTGCTCGGCGAGCGCGTCGCAGCCGGACTCAAGGTGATCGGCGTGCCGACCTCCGAGGCGACGCGCCTCGACGCGATCCGCTGCGGCGTGCCGCTGACCACGCTCGACGAGATCGACCATCTCGACCTCACCGTCGACGGTGCCGACGAGATCGATCCCGACTTCAACCTGATCAAGGGCGGCGGCGGCGCGCTGCTGCGCGAGAAGATCGTGGCGGCTGCCTCGGATCGCATGATCGTGATTGCCGACGACAGCAAATGGGTGCCGACGCTGGGCAAGTTTCCGCTGCCGGTCGAGGTCATTCCGTTCGGGCTCGGCGCGACGCGCCGGGCGATCGAGACGGCATTTGCGGACTGCGGCGTTTCAGGGCAAATGGCGGTCCGCAAGGCCAAGGGCGGGGACAAGGATGGCCACGTTTTCGTCACCGATGGCGGCCACTGGATCGTCGATGCCCAGCTCGGACGTATTGTGGATCCGCCCAGCCTCGCCAAGGCGCTGAGCGCGATCCCCGGCGTGGTCGAGCACGGCTTGTTCATCGGCTTGGCCAGCTCGGCCGTTCTGGCGGGTGGCGAGGGAATTCGCGTGATTGAACGGCGAAAGCCGAAAGGAGACTAGGAATGAAGAGCGTTTTGAAGTTGTTGCCGGCGGCGGCCCTCGCTGTGGGATTGGTGCTTTCGGCCGCCCCGGCCATCGCGCAGCAGGGCGCTCCGCCGAAAGCCTCGCCCGCGGCGATCGCGGCGGCCAAGGAGATTTTGCAGATCAAGAACGCCGGCGCGATGTATGCCGGTGCCGTGCCCGGCCTGGTCGAGAAGACCAAGATCGCGCTGACCCAACAGAACCTGAACTACCAGAAGGACCTCAACGAGGTCGCCCCGATCGTCGCCCAGCAGCTTCAAGGCCGCCAGAACGAGATCGGCGAGGGCATGGCGCAGATCTATGCCAGCGAGTTCACCGAGCAGGAGCTGAAGGATCTCGTCACCTTCTACAAGTCGCCGCTGGGCAAGAAGCTGATCGAGGCCGAGCCGCGCGCCATCGGTCTCAGCATGGCTTTCATGAACTCCTGGGCCCAGAACTTCTCCGAGACCGTAATGGGCGCCTTCCGCGCCGAGATGCGCAAGCGCGGCAAGGAAATCTGACCATACCTATCTGTCCAGGTATTCCTTGAAGAGGTCGGAGTGGACAATGGCTGAATTCGACGTCGACCTCTTTGTCATCGGTGGTGGTTCGGGCGGCGTGCGTGCCGCCCGCATCGCGGCCGGCCACGGCGCCCGCGTCACGATCGCGGAAGAGTACCGCATGGGCGGCACCTGCGTGATCCGCGGCTGCGTGCCGAAGAAGCTGTTCGTGATCGGCTCGCATTTCCGTCACGAGCTCGAGGACGCCGCCGGTTTCGGCTGGACCGTTCCGCCCGCGACCTTCGACTGGCCGACGCTGATCGCCAACAAGGACAAGGAGATCGCGCGGCTGGAGGCGGCCTACACGACCAATGTCGAGAAGTCGGGCGCGCAGATCGTCAAGAGCCGTGCGGTGATCGAGGACGCTCATACCGTCCGTCTGCTCGAGAACGACAGGAAGATCACCGCGAAGTACATTTTGATCGCCACCGGCGGGGCGCCGAACCACGGCGCTTCGATCCCCGGCATCGAGCATGTGATCTCCTCCAACGAGGCGTTCCACCTGAAGAAGCTGCCGAAGCGGATCGTGATCCAGGGCGGCGGCTATATCGCACTGGAATTTGCCGGCATCTTCGCCGGCTTCGGCTCCGACGTCACCGTAATCTATCGCGGCGACAACATCCTGCGCGGCTTCGACGAGGACGTCCGCACCCATGTCCGAGCTGAGATGGAGAAGCAGGGCATCACCATCCTCACCGGCTGCACGGTGACAAAGGTCGATCGCCACGGCGAAGAGTTCACCACCCATCTGTCGAACGGGTCGAGCCTTGCCTCCGAGCAGGTCATGTTCGCGATCGGCCGCCATCCCAACGTCGCCAATCTCGGCCTCGAGAACGCCGGCGTTGCCATCAATCCTGGGAACGGCGGCATCGCGGTGGATCATTTCTCCAAGAGCTCGGTCGACAGCATCTATGCGATCGGCGACGTCACCCATCGCTTCAACCTGACACCGGTCGCAATCCGCGAGGGCCATGCCTTCGCCGACACCGTGTTTGGCAAGCGCGAGGTGCAGGTCGATCATGCGCACATTCCGACCGCGGTGTTCTCGCAGCCGGAGGTCGGCACGGTCGGCCTGACGGAAACCGAGGCGCGTGCGCAGTTCAGCCATGTCGACATCTACAAGACGACGTTCCGCCCGATCAAGGCGACGATGTCGGGCCGTGACACCCGCGTGCTGATGAAGCTCGTCGTCGACGGCGCGACCGATCGCGTGCTGGGCTGCCACATCGTCGGCGACGCCGCCGCCGAGATCACGCAAGCCGTGGCGATCGCAGTGAAGATGAAGGCGACCAAGGCCGATTTCGACGCGACGATTGCGCTGCATCCGACCGCGGCCGAAGAGCTGGTGACGATGCGCACCCCGACCGCGCGCCATATAAGGCAGGCGGCGGAGTAGGCCGCCCTGAATTCTTCCATTGGGGCTGCGGGGAGCCATGACTGGCGCCCCGCGAACTCCGAATGTTCAGAAGTCGAACGTCATGCCGGTCGTGACCGCTTCGGCCTTGTTGCCCGCAACAACGTTGTTGTTGGCATCGCGCCCGCAGACGCCGTAGCCATGTCCGCTGACACCGAGGCAGTAGTGCGCGCCCGGTCCGTTGCGCAGATAGCTACCGACGAGATACCAGCTCACGAACGGGCTGAAGTGATACTTCACGCCGAGTGCGTATTGGTCCGCGCTGGAGTCGAGGGTGTTGAGCGCGAAGTCGGCGGCGCCCGCCGGCGCCGAGACCGTGACTCCCGGAACGGGATAGGCGTTAAAGACGCCCGTGCCCGGCGAGCCCGGCGACGCATTGGCGTGGGCCCAGGACGCGCTGACATCCCATTTGTCGACCGTCTGGGTCGCGCTCAGGAAGTAGCCATCGCGCGAACGCTCGTTGAAGTCGGCGACCGTATGTTCGCGGCGCAGCATCTCGTAAATGCCATACAGCTGGAGGTTACCGATCCCGTCGTTGAACCTGTAGCCCAAGCCAACTTTCGCAGCCCACTCGTTGGCGATGCCGACCGCACCCGGCGGCACGATCAGAACGCCGCCATTGCTCAGGGGCGTCACCGCCTCATCGCCGGTCCGATTGGTCCCTTCGTGGAACTCGTAGGCCGCGATCCCCGTGAAGCCGGCCTGGTTGTAGGTCAGCGATGCGCTGTAGAGATTGCCGTACGACCCATCGGTGCAGCCTTCCGGCGCCGACGTCAGCGGGAAGCCGGAGCCGCTGCCGCGAGATGAGGTGGCCGGGCAGTTGAAATCGCCGAGCGCGTAGTCGCTGTTGTCCTTCGCCGTGTTCTGTCCCGGCGAGATCATGACGGCAGCCTGGAAGCCGTTCCACACCGGCGATTCATACCAGATCGCGTGACCTGCGCGCCAATCGAACTCGGCGCGAAGGTCGCCGCCGGTATTTCCCATGATCGAGTTGTAGTCGCCGAGCGTTGCCGAGAACGGATCGAACTTCGACGTTGCCCTCTTGTAGGGCGTATCCGCCTTGCCGGCCTTGATCGTACCCCAGGGACTTTCCATGCCGAGGAAGCTGTCGCGGGTGCCGAACGCTGCACGTTCGGTCGGAACCGCCGCGACCTCGACGAGCGACTCGAATTGCGCGATGGCGGCCCATCCGGGATAGCCGTAGGGATCGAGGTTGTGCCGCGCGCGAACGCCGAAATAGGTGAGATTGCTGGCGACGCCGAACTTGGTGCCCTGGTCGTAAACGCCGGAATTGAAGATGTCGCCCGAGAGATCGACATGGCCGTAGAGCGTCACGGTGGTGTTGTCGATGAATGGATTGGTTCCGGGCGCCTTGCTGTAAAGCGGAGCGCCACCGATGCTGACGACAGTGTGCTCCGGCGCTGGTGCCGGCGAAGGCGCGACCGCCGCATGCAGGACAGGGTTGCCCTTGGACGAGGCTGGTGCGGCGACGGCAACCGCAGCTTTCGGCTCGCGGATGTGATTGACGCGTTCGCGAAGCTGCGCGTTCTCCTTCGCAAGCTTTGCGTTGCTGCGCTCGAGTGCGTCGAGGCGGGCGACAACGTCATCGAGCGTTGCGGCACGCACCGGTTGATTGAGGGCTGTTGCGCATAGGGCCGCTAAGCCCGTTCCAAGCAGAAAGGCCTTCTTCATGTCGTTTCCCCTTTATCGCCGCAGACCGTCTGATGGGCCCGGGATAAAGCGGAAGCTATTGTATGCCAGATGCCATATACAACGCGAATGCTGGCGGCCTGTGCGCTTTCTGGCCAACTGTGTCTTGATCGCAACTATTCCCGATAAAGTAGGTCATGCGGCGATCTGTCCCATTGCGGTGCGGTAAGCCGCCCCAGGTCAAAATGGCGTCAAAATGGCAAGTGGCTTCGGGATTGCTCAATCGCCCCAAGGCGATTCGCCGTGCGCGAGACGGCTGGCAATGTCGGTCTGGAATACCGGCGGACCGAACGCGAACCACTCATCGCCGATCTGGTAGACGAGCAGCCGCCTGTTCTCGGCGCAAAATCGGGTCAGCCAATCCAGCGCCTTCTTCTTTGGTTGCTTGCCGACTGGCACCACGACATCGACCGGCAGGCCGCGCCAGAAGAAATTGGCGGCCAGCATGATCATGCTCGATTGATCCGGTCGCATCCAATCCGGCAGCGGGCTCGACGCGACCAGCCAACCGCAGATGAATTCCCGGCACGGATGTTGCGGGCGTTCGGGATAAATCGAACATCGGTGCGCGACGCTGAACGGGCACGGTTGCCCTTTGCGCACCTTGTGCCCGCGCACCTCGATCTGCAGCCAGCCATCGCAGCAGGCGGTGCAGGTCCCACAGGTTCTGGCGTCGTCGCGGTTCACGGTCGAAGCTGGGACTCCTGGCGCATCTCGATCGCTCAGGAACTACCAGCACCATTTGCGAAGGAGCAAGACCTGTAGGGCGGAGAGACCGGTCGCGCAACTATTGACGGAATGTTCATGGTCTGTTCTTATGCTGCGACCGAGATAGAGGCAGCCATGGACAACCGCATCAACGAACTCCGTAGAACCATCCGAGCGCTCCGCATCAGCATGCGCGAGGCTGAAGCGATCGTGCATGAGCAGATCAACCGCGATGAGGATTGCAGCTTCGTGGCGCAGGAACTCATCAAGATGCGCTCGGTCATGAGCTTTCTCGTGAAGGAGCGGACGGCGCTCGGCGATCAGGAGCCGATCGTCGTGAGCAGCTTCTTCATCCCGCGGCGTCGGCCGACGCGAAAGCTGCGTGCTGCTGTTTCGCCGACTGCGGATGCCGTATTCCGTCCGCGCCTGGTGGCGAGGGTTTGACGCGGGGATCTGCTGATCCAAAGGCGTAAGGCGCGGTCTTGTCTGGTTTGCCAGTCGGGCTGTCCGCCCATTTCGCCATCTCCACGGTCCGCGCGTCGACGCTTTCGCGCCAGAACCAGCTGGGCCGCGCGCGGCCGCTCTCGAACAGGATCGGGACCAGGCTGTGGCCGCAACCGGCGCACCAGGTGATGTCAGTCATGTATTCCCCTACGGCGCGGTCAATTCAAAAAAGACGTTCTCGTTCGAGGCTTGCGCAGGCGCTATGACGGCGCTGGAGCGCTGCGCCCGGTGGGCGCGCTTGTTCCGAAGACCGTCGATGCAGCGATCCATCGCGACACGGCTGCGATGTCGTCGCCATTTTCGCGATAAGCGCGAAGCTGGAATTCAGCCGAGCTGCCGCGGTCCACGATGGTGCGGCAATGCGCGATTTCGGCGGCACAGCCCAATGCATCCGCGTCCTCGGTGGTATCGTTGATGATTCGGGAGAGCATCTCCGAGATCGTGACCGGTCCGTCCCTGGAAGCGAAGATGCAATCGGTGCCGTAGCGCTGGGCACGCCATTTATTCTCGACCGCAATGGCGCGTTCGACCACCGTGACCTCCTTCGATAGATGCGGCCGCAGGTAGAGGTGGCGCGTCAGGCAGCGATAGAGCGAGGCAATCGCGACGGCATCCTCGACCAGGGTGCAGGTATCCGGCGCACGAAGCTCGAGGGTCGGATTCTTCATGGACGGGCGCATCGCCCACCAGATGTGGCTTTCATCGGGAATCACTCCGGAGCGCTGCAGAGCGCCGATGTACGCGTCGTAGTCCTGCCTGTTCTCGAACAGTTCGGGAAGGCCGGTACGCGGCAGCTCGGAATAGGCCGCAAGACGGTAGCCCTTCAGTCCCGTCTTGTGGGAATTCCAGAATGGCGAGGAGGCGGACAACGCGATGATCAGCGGCAGGTGCGGCAGCATCGCCCGCATCACCGCTATCCGCCTCTCGGGATCGGGCAGTTGAACATGCACATGCATGCCGCACATCATATTGCGGTGGCCGATGCTGCGCAGATCCTCGATCATCTCCTCGTAGCGAGGCTTGGGGGTCGGCTGCGACATGCGCCAGACCGCGGTCGGATGCGTGCCGCAGGCCATGATCACGAAGCCGTACTGCGCGGCGACGCTCGCGACCTCGCGGCGGAGAAACCTCAGCTCTTCGCGCGCGTCATTGACATCGACATGAACGTTGGTGGCGACCTCGAGCTGGGATTGCAGCATCTCACGCATGGCCTGGCCGCCGGTCGACCAGTTCGCGGATTCGAACAGCTCGTTCGGAGTCTGGATCGCGACCTCCAGGCTGCGGCGGTCGGCGAGGAAATATTCCTCCTCGATGCCGAACGAGTATTCCGCCGCCTTGCCGCGTCCACCGGCCGAGCGAATGACGAGGTGCTGGCCGCCGTCGGAGGGATCCAGCCGCAGCAGTTTCAAGACGTCTGAAGCAATTGTCATCATGCCGCCCGGCAGGAGTGCTATCTGCGGGCTACAATCCGCCTGACAGGGACGGGTTCCGCGTCGGCCCCACCGGAAATTGCAAGGTCGAACGGAATAATTTTCGCGTTTTCGGACGCGCGCGCGACCAGGGCGTGATTGGGCGGCACTTCCGTCCAGTCCGTTTCCTTATCGAACGGCTCGGATACGACGATGACCTGGCCGCCGTCCTCGCGGAAATACAATGTGTTCGCGGCGTCGTTGACCGCGATCCGGAACGCATAGAGATCCCGGCCGTTGGCGATCGCGCTGGTGAAGCGCAGCCGTTCGCGCAGCGTGCCCTCGTTGACGAGGCCGACGAGAGCTTGCAGCACGGATCGCGTCGCGCCGAGCGGATCGTTCTCGAGACCCGCGCCCATCATGGCGAGGAACACGGCTTCCGAATCGGTCGTGCCCAGCCGCGACGGATAATAGGCATCGGGGATCAGTGCCTCGACCTTGCGCCGCAGCCGATTCCAGCTGCCGACGAATCCGTTGTGCATGAACATCCAGTGGCCGCAGGCGAAGGGATGGCAATTCTGCCGCGTCACCGCCGTGCCCGTGGCGGCGCGGACATGGGCAAAGAACAGATGCGAGCGCAGATGGCGGCAGAGATAGCGCAGATTTTCATCCGACCAGGCCGGACGCGTCTCGCGATAGAGACCGGGTTCGGGATGCTCGCCGTACCAGCCGAGACCAAAGCCGTCGCCATTCGATCCCGCCGTGGACTGGAGCGAGCGGATGCTCTGCGCCACCAGCGAATGCTCGGGCTCGGTGACGTAGGGCTCGAACGAGGTTGTCTCGCCCCGGTATGCGATCCAGCGGCACATGGGTATTCCTGTCGCGGAATTGTCCTGAGGTGCACCAACAGGCCTGACGGCAGGATGGTTCCGCCCTACATGCGGATCAGAACGACCCCGGCGACCAGCAGCGCGGCGCCGGCGATCCGGACGGCACTCACGGGATGGACGGGAACGCCGAGCACGCCAAAATGATCGAACGCGACGGATCCGAGCATCTGGCCGGCGATCAGCAGCGCGAAGAATGTCGCGGCGCCGAGCCGCGGCACGAGGAAGATGCCAAGGCCGATGAAGATGGCTCCGAACAATCCGCCGCTCCATGCGAACCAGGGTATCCGGGCTGCGGTCGCCACTGAGGGGATGGGATCGCGCGTCAGCAGCGCCAGGGCCACCATGCAGAGCACGCCGAGGAAATAGCTCATGAAGCCGGACCACGCCGCCGAGTTGAGCGCAGTCCGCAGGTTGGCGTTGAGCGCCTGCTGCACGACGAGGCTGATCCCCGCCGCCACGGCGAGGAGCATCGGAAGCGCCAGTTTCAACATGGCTGGTTCGTCTCCTTGTTCAGCCCGCCGTTTGATTTTGCCTCAAGTGAAAGGCGCGATGTATATCTTTATCTCCGGGCCGCCCGGCTTCAATATTGGAGATCGAAATGGATGACCAGGTCACATGGGCGGCGCTCCAGCGCCATTGGGCTGCTTCGGACGCAAACGATTTCGAGGCCGAGCATGACATCTACCGCGAGGACGCCGTGCTCGACTATCCGCAGTCGGGCGAGCGCATCCACGGCCGCAGGAACATCCAGGAGAGCCGGTTCGTGCAGCCGAACGCGAAGCGCTTCACCGTCAGCCGGATTGTCGGCGGCGGCGATCTCTGGGTCAGCGAGTTCGTATTGAGCTATGACGGAGTGCCGTCCTACGTCGTCAGCATCATGGAATTCCGCGACGGGCTGGTCGCGCATGAAACGCAATATTTCGGCGACCGATTCGATCCGTCGCCGTCGCGCGCGCATCTCGTCGAGCGGGTGAATTGAAAGAGCAACGCTGTCGCTCACACTCGTCATTGCGGACGTAGCGAAGCAATCCGGAGTCGTTCCGCGGCGGCAGTCTGGATTTTCTTCGCTGCGCTCGCAAGGACCATGTAGAAGCAGTCACAGCGCGTCCGGACGCCAACGCGCATCAACGTGGAACCGATGCGGCCGCTGGTCGCAGTCTTGTCGCCTTGATTCCGACAGACCCACCTCTATGTGTGACGCGAACAAGAATCCGGGCCCCTCTGGCGAGGACGCCGACGAATGTCGGCAAACCTCGCGATGTCGGATGACCTGTCCCGCGCGAATGCGATGGATCGGCCGATCGTCGGGCCTCTCGAGTTCCTTCCGATCAGTCGTCCATCGCAGCTCCGCGCGGCCATTGCGCAAGATTGAGGAGCAACGATGTCTGACGCCGCCACTGCAAATCCCATCGAACTCGAGATCACCGAACCGTCCAGCCTGAATGAGCAGGCCGCGGTGGCGCTGGTCATCGCCGGCGCGCTGGTCGCCGTGGCTGACCGGCGCGTTTCGCCAATCGAGCGCGACGAGGTGATCCGCTTCATCCGGGATCGCGGCCTGGCGCCGCATATCGGCGACGAGCGGCTGTTTGCGATGTTCGACGAACTGGCGGAACGATTGGAGGAGCCGGACTTTGCCAACGTGGTGATCGATACGCTGCGGCCGGTTTCGAACATGCCGCTCTCCTCGGATTTGATGGAATTGTCGGAGCGCGTCGCGGCCGCGGACGAGGACGTGCATCCGCATGAGGTGCAGGTGATCAAGCTGCTCCGCCTGCTGACTTTGGTGCTGCCGCGCGCAAAGCTGGTCGGCCCGGGCGCGGCGAGTGCCGCCACGCAGGAGTGAGCATGAGCGCAGCATCGGAGGAGGGTACGACCGGAGCTGCGGGCGCCACCGGCCGGATGGCCGGTGGCGATCCGCGCCTCGACAGGCTCGTCGATCGCCTGCCGCCGCGCATGGGCAACGCCGTCACCTATCTGCTCAAGCCGTCCAGCCGCTGGGTCAGGATTCCGTCCGGCGCGCTGCTCGTCGTCGGCGGCGTGCTGTCCTTCCTGCCGGTGCTCGGCGTCTGGATGCTGCCGCTCGGCCTCGCGCTGCTCGCAGAAGACGTACCGGCGCTGCGCGCCTCGCGCTCGAAGGTCCTGGATTGGGTCGAGCGGAAGAAGCCGCAGTGGCTCGATCCGTCCGCATCGAAACATGATCAATCATGACTGAATTCGTCACCGCTGACGCGCTGACCGCGCTGCTTCAGGTCGTCCTGATCGATCTCGTGCTCGCCGGCGACAATGCCGTCGTCATTGGCCTGGCCGCTGCCGGCCTGCCGGCCGGGCAGCGCCGGCGCGCCATCGTCGTCGGCATCGTCGCGGCGACCGCATTGCGCATCGTCTTTGCCGGCGTCGCGACCCAGCTGCTCCAGGTGATCGGCCTGCTGCTCGCCGGCGGCGTGCTGCTGCTCTGGGTGTGCTGGAAGATGTGGCGCGAGCTGCGCGAGCAGTCCGCGCATGCGAGCCAGCTCGCTTTCAGCCATAGTGGCGGCGCCGGCACCGCAGATGTGCCGCGGAAGACCTTCGGGCAGGCGGCGTTGCAGATCGTCGCTGCCGACGTCTCGATGTCGCTCGACAACGTCCTCGCCGTCGCGGGCGCGGCGCGCGAGCATCCCTACATCCTCGCCTTCGGCCTGCTGCTGTCGGTCGCGTTGATGGGTGTTGCCGCCGATCTGCTCGGCCGCGTGCTGCAGAAGCAGCGCTGGATCGCCTATGTCGGCCTCGCCATCATCGTCTACGTCGCCTTCGAGATGATCTATCGCGGCTCGCTCGAGCTCGCGCCCGTGATCGCGAGTCTCTGAGGCGCCGCGTCCCGTTTGCAATCCGGAGTGATTAATGACGTCCGAACTCAATGCACCTTCGGCCGCGCCTTCGCAGCCACAGATCGGCCCGTTCGCCCAGCTGATCTTTGGCTCGCGCTGGCTGCAATTGCCGCTCTATGTCGGCCTCATCATCGCACAGGGCGTCTACGTGCTGCTGTTCCTGAAGGAACTCTGGCACCTCGTCGTGCACTCGTTCGACGCCAGCGAGCAGCAGATCATGCTGGTCGTGCTCGGGCTGATCGACGTCGTCATGATCTCGAACCTGCTGGTGATGGTGATCGTTGGCGGTTACGAAACTTTCGTTTCGCGCCTGAACCTGAGCGGCCATCCCGACGAGCCGGAATGGCTGAGCCACGTCAATGCCAGCGTGCTCAAGATCAAGCTCGCGATGGCGATCATCGGCATCTCCTCGATCTCGCTGCTCAGAACCTTCATCGAGGCCGGCAATCTCGGCACCACGCGCAGCAATTTCACCGAGAGCGGCGTGATGTGGCAGGTGCTGATCCATCTGACCTTCATCATCTCCGCGATCGGCATCGCCTGGGTCGATCGCCTCAGCGAGAACGGACACCGCAAGGAGGCGCGTCACGGTTGAGGCTGCGGCCTGCTATTGCGCCGCGCTTCATCACCGCACGGCGTGCATCTCCAGAAACGCCTTCACGCCGGTGACAGCGCCGGTATCCGACGGCACGTAGCCGGGCAGGGTGGCCACGGCGGCGCGGAAATCGGCGCTGCGGATGATTTCGAGGATGCGCTGCATCGGGGCGGTGTCGAGGAAGGCGCGCTTGCAGACGAAGAAATAATCCTCGGTGAGGATGCGGATGAAATCGAGGCCGAAATGCCGGGCGGCGGCCTCGACGCCAAAGCTCGCATCCGCCATGCCGCTGGCGACATAGGCCGCAACCGCGGCATGAGTGAACTCGATCTGCTGCGCGCCGTTGACGCGGCTTTCGTCGATGCCGTTCGCGGCGAGCAGCTGGTCGAACAACAGGCGCGTGCCGGAATCATGGTCGCGGTTGACGAAGCGGACGTTCGGTTTGGTGAGGTCGTGGAGCGAGGCGAGCCGCAGCGGATTGCCACGCGCAACCATTAGCCCCATCTCGCGCGTGACGAAACTGATGATGCGGTCCTCGCGCGGATCGAGCCATTCGCGGGCTGCCTTGATGCCTTGCGCGCGTAGCGCGCCGTGCGGCAGATGCAGGCCGGAGAGGTCGCAGGCGCCCTGGGCCAGCGAGACCAGCGAATGCTGGTTGCTGACATAGCGCAGATCGACGCCGATGCCGGGATCGCGGTCGAGGAATTCGCGCAGCTTGGCGACCGCGAAGCCGTGGCTGGCATGGACGCGGATCACGGAAGGGCGCTGTTCGAGGAACGGCTTGATCTCGCTCGCGAGCTCCTGCGCCAGGTTCTCGAGCTGCGGCCCGAGCCGCGCCTGCATGCGCTCGCCGGCCCACACCAACCGCTCGCCGAACGGCGTGAGCTTTGAGCCCCTGCCGCGCTGGGTCTCGACCAGCGGCGTGCCGAAGAACTCGGACCATTGCTCGATCAGATTCCAGACATGGCGATAGGAGAGGTGCGCGTCGCTCGCGGCGCTGGTGATCTTTCCCGTCTTCCGGATCTCGTTGAGGATGCCGAGCATGACCACCACAGTGCGGGGGCTAGCTTCCCGGCGAAACCGCCAGACGGCCTCGATCTCGATCTGAAGCATTGGCCTTCCTTATGAACTACGCTTCATATGTGAAGCGTCCATTTGCAAATCATATCATATTTACTCCAGCCGCTGCGCCTCTAGTCTGGCATACCAGCTCAGGAGGAAATATGATGTCTGTTGCATATGACTTTGCGCATTCGCCGGCCACCGAATTCATGGCGCGGCCGCAGCATCTGCTCATCGACGGCCGTCGCGTGCCCGCGAGCTCCAGCCGCACCTTCAAATCGATCAATCCCGCCACCGGACAGGTCATCGCCACCATCGCCGAAGGCGGCGAGGCCGATGTCGAGCACGCCGTGGCTGCCGCGCGCCGGGCATTCGAAGGTCCGTGGCGCACGATGCGGGCGTCCGAGCGCGGCCAGATCCTGCTGCGCTGGGCCGACCTGCTCAAGCGCAACGCCGATGAGATCATCGAGCTGGAATCGATCGATGCGGGCAAGCCGATCTCCGCGACGATGCGCCAGGACTTTCCGGCGGCCGTCGACACGTTGACCTACTACGCCGGCTGGACCGACAAGATCAGCGGCGAGGTCGTGCCGGTGCGCGACGACGCCCTGACCTATACCGTGCGTGAGCCGGTCGGCGTGGTCGCGGCGATCGTACCGTGGAACTTCCCGCTGATGATCGGGATGTGGAAGCTTGCGCCGGCACTGGCCTGCGGCTGCACCATCGTGATGAAACCGGCCGAGCTGACCTCGCTGTCGGCGCTGCGCATCGCCGAGCTTGCGCTCGAAGCGGGCCTGCCGGCGGGCGTCTTCAACGTCGTCACCGGTCCCGGCCGCGTTGTCGGCGACGCGCTGGTCAATCATCCTGATGTAGACAAGGTCACCTTCACCGGCTCGCCCGGGGTGGGGCGCGGAATCATGAAGGCCGCGGCGAGCAACTTCAAGCGCGTCTCGCTCGAGCTCGGCGGCAAATCGGCCAATGTCATTTTCGACGATGCCGACCTCGAGGCGGCCAGCAAGGCTGCGGCCTCCGGTATCTTCTTCAATGCCGGCCAGGTCTGCTCGGCCGGTTCGCGCGTGTTGGTGCAGGAGAAGGCCTATGACGAGGTCGTCGAGCGGCTCGCCGCGCGCGCCAAGTCGATCAGGATCGGCGATCCGCTCAATCGCAAGACCGCGCTCGGGCCCGTCATCTCCGAGAAGCAGATGAAGTCGATTCTCGACTACGTCGACATCGGCCGGAAGGAGGGCGCGAGGCTCGTCACCGGCGGGACGCGTATCGGCGACCGCGGCTATTTCATCAGCCCGACCGTGTTCGCCGATGTCGCGCACGAGATGCGGATCTCGCAGGAGGAGATCTTTGGGCCCGTGGTCAGCGTCATCAAGTTCAAGGACGAGGCTGATGCCTTGCGGATCGCTAACGACACGGCCTACAGCCTCGCCGCCGGCGTCTGGAGCCGCGACATCGGCAGGCTGCAGCGTTTCGCCAAGCGGGCGCGGGCGGGCACGGTCTGGATGAACACCTATGGCTATACCGATGTACGCCTGCCCTGGGGCGGCGAGCGCGACTCCGGCCTCGGCCGCGAGCATGGCACCGCCGCGCTCGACAATTTCACCGAGCCGAAGGCGGTGTGGATGAACTTGGCCGTCTGATACCTCCCGAGCGGCCAATCCTGGGCCCGCCTGATCCAGTCAGGCGGGCCCTTTTTTGAGATCGATAAAATCGTCTGCAATTCGCTCAGCGGCGGCAAACCTTGTGGACAAGAAGCGCGCCGCCTTAAACCAGGGCTTTGGAACTGACCTGCATCCTGCCTGCAAAAGGGCAGGGCACGATCATGTCTATTCTCAAGGAGATCGTCGCGGCGGTCGCGGGAGTCTACGCGCTCCTGTTCGTCTGCGACGCATTGTTCGGCGTCGGCGAGGCGCGCTTCGACGACAACTATTACAGCGCCAGCTTCTACGCGCCGCGGCCGAAGGAATTCCGCTTCGCGAGCGACACACCGCCGGCGGTGCGTGTCAGCGAAGCGTTTGCACAGTTTGCGCCCGGCGAAGCCAAGCCGAATAAGCGCTACTCGTCACTGGCGACGGTCATCCGCTAAGCCAGGGCCCTCCACCTGCTGCTCAGGTTTGCTCGGCCGTTCACGCTGTCCGGGATGCTGTCCCGCACGTTGAGGGATCAAGACCAGGCACAGCAGCATGAAAATTGCGATCGCCGCAGAGGCCAGCGGCCGGCTCAGGGCCAAGCCGCCATGATCGAGTGGTTTGTCGAGGAAGTCGCCGACGGTGGCGCCGAGTGGGCGCGTCAGGACGAAGGCCCCCCAGAACAGCGCGACGCGCGAGACGCGGGTCCAGAAGTAGAGCGCCGCAATGGCGGCCAACCCGGCCGCGAAGATCAGCGCGCCGCCCCGGTAGCCCATGTTGCCGGTATCGGCGATCCAGTCGCCGAGTGCAGTGCCCAGCGTCTGTGAAAAGGTGATCGCGGCCCAATAGAAGGTCTCGACGCGCGGCGTGTTGACGCTATCGACGGAGATCGTTCCCTCGGTGCGATACCAGAGGCCGAGCGCCAGCACGAGGCAGGTGAGAAGCAGCGTCGAACCGCCGGTATATCCGATGCCGAGCGAGCGGTCGGCGAAGTCGGCCATCGTGGTGCCGAAAGTCGTCGATGCCACGATGGTCGCCCAATACAGCGCGGGATGGAATTTCCGCGCGCGGACTTGCGCTGCGACCAGGACGATCATGGCAGCCAGGAACAGGCATGTCCCTGCAAGATAACCCCAGTTCAGCGTCATTGTGACGGTGTCGCCGCCGGTCTCCCCGAGGGTCGTCGCGGCGATCTTGACGATCCAGAAACCGAGCGTGACCTCCGGGACCTTGCTCTCGCTGACGATGCTGCTCTTCGCGTGATCTTTCATGGTGTCCTCCTTGTTGCGTCAGCCGGGACGATCGCGGCTGACGCTTCAAACCTTGGATGGTGGGCCGCAGCAGGGTCAGGCTCTCGCGATGCCATCCATGACCGAGAGCAGATCGGCGACGGCCTGCTTGCACTTTGCCGCGTCCGGCGAGCCCGCGCGCAGCGCCTCCAGCGCCCGATCGATCGCCTTGTCGATGGTGTGCCAGTCCGACGCCGCGCGCGGCTTCAATCCTGCTTCGGCGTCGTCCCATTTCGTCTCGAGATCCTTGATCCGGGCCTTGGCGCCGACGAGGTCGCCCTTGTCGATCAGCGCGGCGACATCGACCACGATGGTCCGGAACGGTGTGAGATCGCCGAGTTTTGCCGTCGTGGCCTCCGCGAGCGGCACAAAAGTAAAGTGCTGGCTGGCATGCATCCGCGGCTCGCTGCTGAAGGTTGTCAGTAGACAGACGGTGATGGCGGATATCAGTTTCATCGTGCAGTTCTCCTCTTGTTGCTTCTGTCTCCTGCACCAGCGGTCAAAGCTTTTGGTGTGGAGCTATCGCGTCGGATCGGGCCGGCGCGCGTCCTCACTCTCGAACGTCACCCAGGCGACCAGGCCGACGATCAGGGTCAGGAAGGCGATGCTGGTCTGGATCATGCCAAGGCCCATTCCGCCATAGTCGCGCGATTGCGACAGCAGATCGCCGAGCGAGGCGCCGAGCGGACGCGTGAGGATGTAGGCGAGCCAGAAGGTGAGGACCGGGTTGACGCCGACGTAGAGGGCGATCGCCACCGCCGCGATCAGCGCTCCGAATGCGACGACGCCGAGCTGGAAGCCGAGGCCGAGCGCTTCGGTGGCGAGATCGCCGGCGGCGGTGCCGAGCGCGAAGGTGAACAGGATTGCGCTCCAGTAGAACAGCTCGCGTCGCGTCGTGACGATCGAACTTATCGACAGCGTGCGCTCGACGCCGTACCAGACTGAAAATGTCGCCGCGAGCGCGCACGCGAATGCCGAGGTGCTGACATAGAGGCTGACATCGAGCTTGTCCGTCAGGAGATCGGTGAGCTGCGTGCCGACGACGCTGACGAGGACGACGGTGAGCCAGTAGATCCAGGGCACACAGGCGCGCCGGCTCAGTTGCAGAAGCAGCGCGGCGGCCAGCAGGCCGCTCATGCAGATCGCGGTCAGGCTGGCACCAAGGCCGACATGCACCGCGAGATAGTCGGCGCCAGTCTCGCCGACCGTGGTTGAGAGTACCTTGATGGCCCAGAAGATCGCGGTGACCTCCGGAACCTTGTTCAGCATCCGTCTTGCGTCAAAGCTGGAATATTGTGGCACGCCCAATCTCCCAAAGCCGAAGCGATGCGGGACCATCGTGCAGCCGACTTAGGCCCGGCTTAGGATCAGAAATCACGCCGCAGGGTAGTCTTCGCCGCAATTTCGGCCCGCTGAGGCTCCCTAACTCTGCGCTAAGTCGGGATGGCCACGATTTTGGCGGCCGAACGGCCCGGCGGTTTCGAGGATCGAGTTTTGCGGGTTCTGCTGATCGAGGATGACAGGATGGTTGGCGCCGCCGTCGAGCTGGCGCTGAAGGACGCCGCCTACGCCGTCGACTGGGTGAGAGATGGCGAGACCGCACTGCTTGCCGCGGCGAGCGAGTGCTATGAAGTGCTGCTGCTCGACCTTGGTCTGCCGAACGCGGACGGCCGCGACATATTGCGGCGGCTGCGCGCCGATGGTCGCAAGCTTCCCGTCATCGTCGTGACCGCGCGCGACGCGATCGACGACAGGATCCAAGGCCTCGATCTCGGCGCCGACGACTACCTCGTCAAGCCGTTCGAGATCCGCGAATTGCTGGCGCGCATGCGCGCGGTGCTTCGCCGCGAAGGCAGTGGCGCCCCCGCTGTCCTCGGCAACGGCAGGCTCAGTCTCGATCCGGCGACTCGCGAGGCCTCGCAGGATGGCCAGACGGCCATCCTGACCGCGCGCGAGTTCGCTCTGCTCCAGGCCTTGCTCATACGGCCCGGCACCATTCTGTCGCGGAGCGAGCTCGAGCGGCAGCTTTACGGATGGAACGAGGAGGTCGAAAGCAACGCGGTCGAGTTTCTGATCCATGCCATCCGCAAGAAGCTTGGTCCGGAGGCGATCCGCAACGTGCGCGGGATGGGGTGGATGGTGGATCGCGCGCCATGATCAGGTCGCTGCGCGGCCGGCTGTTCATCAGCTTGACGGCGGTCGTGCTGTTGACCGGTCTCGTGGGCGGCGTCTTTGCGCATCGCTGGGCATTCGACGAAGCCATCGAGACGCAGGACTCGGTGCTGATCCAGATCGCGGACCTCGTTCAGAGCGGCGGTTTCACCGGCGCTCAAGACCTTCATGGGGTGGATGAGGATGCCGAGGTGTGGCTGATGGAATTGACGAAGATCCCGCAAGGTACCTCCGAGGAGCGTCAGTTGTGGCGGCTTCAGGACGGGATTCGCGATGCGACGCGGAAGGGAAAGCCGGTCCGCCTAGTGCTGCGGACGCGGTCCGACGGCAGCCGTTTTGCGGTGGCGCAGAGCACGGGGGTTCGGGACGAGATCGCGGGCGACATGGCGTTCCGGACCGTGCTTCCGATCGCAGCGCTGATCCCCTGCCTGATGCTGGTGATCGCCTTTGTCATTGCCCAATCGCTCCGCCCGATGGTGCGACTGGCTGACGAACTCGACGCCAGGCCCGCCGATGACATGACGCCGCTGCCACTGCGCGGCCTCCCGAGCGAACTCAATCCATTCGTCGCTTCGATCAACGGATTGTTCCGGCGCGTGCACGAAATGATGGAGCAGCAGCGCAGGTTCATCGCCGATGCCGCGCACGAGCTGCGGACGCCCTTGACGGCGCTGAGTTTGCAGGCCGAGAATCTCGATCAGGTCGAGCTGCCGCCAGCGGCGCGCGAACGCCTTGCGGTGCTCCGGCAGGGCATGGCCCGCAGCAAGCATCTTCTGGAACAGCTGCTTGCGCTGGCACGGCATGACGCCGCGTCACCCGATCGCGCGCGATGGGAGGTCGTGGGGCTCGACCAGGCGGCGAGGGGCGTTGTCGCCGATCTCTTGCGGGAGGCGGCGAGTCGCGGCGTCGATCTCGGCTTCGAACGAGCCGAGTCTGTTCCGGTGCGCGGCGAGCCGATGATGCTCGCCGCCGTGATCCGCAATCTCGTCGACAACGCGCTCCGTTTCACGCCAGCGGGCGGCAGCATCGATGTGGCCATTCACCAGGAGGGCGCGACCGGCGTTCTCCGTGTCGGGGACACCGGGCCGGGCGTTCCCCCAGAAGAGATCGGCCGGATTTTCGAGCCGTTCTTCCGCGGTCAACGTCCGGAAGGCGATGGCGTCGGTCTTGGCCTTTCGATCGTCAAACGGATCGTCGATCGGCTCGGCGGGTCCATTGAAGCCGTGAACATCGTCGAACCCGGGCGAACCGGACTGCGGGTCGTCGTCAGACTGCCCGCGGCGGCGACCTGAGGCTCACTCCCCCTGGATCCATTCCGCCACCCCGCGCCACAGCGTGTCGCGGTGGTCGGGACGGAAGAAGCCGAAATGGCCGATGGCTTTGGCGCCGACATCCGATGGTTTGACCGTCAGCACTTCCGGCTGGATCGCAGTGAATCCGCTGGTGAGCAGCTCGACTGCGGAGCGTGTCGCCCAGGGATCGTCGGAGAAGCACAGCGCGCGCAGCTCGCCTTTGTACTTTGCAAAATTCTCCAGCGCCGGCAGCTTTGAATCGAACAGATAGCGGGGGCTCGACACCCACTCGGCCCACTGCAGGAAGACGCCCTTGGGCAGATCTTCGCCGACGCCGGCCCAGCCCGGCGCATAGCCGAGCGCATGGACCAACGGCACGCCGACAAAATTCATGAACGCATAGACGCGGTATTTCTCCGGCGAGGTCATCAGCCGCCAGGTCGCGGCCTGCGAGGCCACGAAGGCGGCGCGCGAGATCTCGGTATTGTTCGCAATCAGCCCGAGTGCCTGGCCGCCGAAGGAATGGCCGACATAGGCCAGCGGCAGGTCGTGATAGCGTTCGCGCATCCAGCGCACCGCGGCGGTGACGTCAAGCGCGGCCCAGTCCGATATCGAGGCCTTGAAGCCGACCAGCGATTTCGGCTGGTTGTAGCCGGTCATCGCTGGCGGGCGGGAGCCGCCGACGCCCCGATAGTCGTAAGTCAGCACCGCGCAGCCGCGGTGGGCGAGATAGGAGGCAAAGCCCTTGTAGATCTTGCGCGGGACGGCGGTGGCCGAATTGATCAGCACGGCATGGCGCTTGGCGCCGCGCGGCAGGAACAGGGTGCCGGCCAGCGCGTACCCGTCGGCCGCCGGGAAGCTGATCTCGTCGATGAAAACGTCGTCGCGCGCCGCGTCCATGGGCAGAAGGTGTCTTGCCGGTTTCCTCGTAATCCCCAGCAAATGCGATTCAGCTTTCCCTGCAAGGGTTTGCACTGCGAAACGGATTTACAACTGGCGGGGCGAAGCCAGCCTGTGTATAAGGCGGCCCTCGCAACCCACAGATCAGGTTGTGCTTTTTGCTTCACGGAGAGATTGCGATGTCCGAGCGGTGGACGCCCGAGTCCTGGCGCAGCAAGCCGGTGCTACAGGTGCCCGATTATCCCGACGCCAAGGCCTTGGCCGACGTCGAGGCGCAGCTTGCGACCTTTCCGCCGCTGGTGTTCGCGGGCGAGGCGCGCAACCTGAAGAAGGCGTTGGCCCGTGTTGCGGCGGGTGAGGCCTTCCTGCTCCAGGGCGGCGACTGCGCCGAGAGCTTTGCCGAGCACGGCGCCAACAACATCCGCGATTTCTTCCGCGTGCTCTTGCAGATGGCGGTGGTGCTGACCTATGCCGGCGCCGTCCCGGTGGTGAAGGTCGGCCGTATCGCCGGCCAGTTCGCCAAGCCGCGCTCGTCGCCGACCGAGAAAGTCGGCGATGTCGAGCTGCCGAGCTATCGCGGCGACATCGTCAACGATATCGCCTTCACCAGGGAAGCGCGCGTGCCCGATCCGCAGCGCCAGCTGATGGCCTATCGCCAGTCGGCCGCAACGCTGAACCTGCTTCGGGCGTTTGCGACCGGCGGTTTCGCCAATCTCGGCAGCGTGCATCAATGGATGCTCGGCTTCCTCAAGGACTCGCCGCAGTCCCGCCGCTACAAGGAATTGGCCGACCGCATCTCGGACGCGCTGAACTTCATGCGCGCCTGCGGCCTCGATCTGGAGAGCCATCCCGAGCTGCGCGCCACCGACTTCTACACCAGCCACGAGGCGCTGCTGCTCGGCTACGAGCAGGCCATGACCCGGGTCGATTCGACCACCGGCGACTGGTACGCGACCTCGGGCCACATGATCTGGATCGGCGACCGCACCCGCCAGCTTGACCACGGCCATATCGAATATTTCCGCGGTATCAAGAACCCGATCGGCCTGAAATGCGGCCCCTCGCTCAAGCCCGACGAACTGCTGAAGCTGATCGACGTGCTCAATCCCGACAACGAGCCGGGCCGGCTGACGCTGATCGGCCGTTTCGGTGCCGACAAGGTCGGCGAGCATCTGCCGAACATGATTCGCGCGGTGCAGCGCGAGGGCAGGGTGGTGGTCTGGTCGTGCGATCCCATGCACGGCAATACCATCACCTCGACATCGGGCTACAAGACACGGCCGTTCGACCGCATCCTGTCGGAAGTGAAGTCGTTCTTCGCGATCCATGCCGCCGAGGGCACCCATGCCGGGGGCGTGCATCTGGAGATGACCGGCCAGGACGTCACCGAATGCCTCGGCGGCGCCCGCGCGATTACGGACGAGGATCTCAACGATCGCTACCACACGGTCTGCGATCCGCGCCTCAATGCTGAGCAGTCCATCGACATGGCTTTCCTGGTCGCAGAGCTGCTCAAGCAGGAACGCGCCGGGAAGGTGAAGCCGATGCCGGTCGCAGCGGGACTCTAGGACCTTGCTGCGCATCTGGAAGGCCACGATCAATTCCCGCAACGGAATGGCCTTTGCCTTCCGCTCGGAACAGGCCATCCGCGAGGAAATCTTTGCGCTGATCCTGTCGGTGCCCGTGGCGTGGTTCGTTGCCGCGAGCGCGATGCGCGCGGTCGAACTGGTCTGTGCAGTTGCTTTCGTGCTGGTCGTCGAGCTGCTCAACACCGCGATCGAGAAGCTCGCCGACCGCCTGACCATGGACCACGACAAGCAGATCGGCCGGGTCAAGGACATGGGCTCGGCTGCGGTTGGCGTTGCCCTCTTGATGGCCGGTGCGTTCTGGATCATCGCCATCATCGAGCGATTGGGGTTTCTCTAGAATTACGGATCGGACAAAGCGGTCATGACCGAGCGTCTCATCACATTCGCGGTCACGCTCGCCCAACTCAATCCGACCATGGGCGATATCGAAGGCAACGCTGCCAAGGTTCGCGCCGCGCGTGCGCAGGCAGCTGCCGACGGCGCCGATCTCGTGCTATTTCCCGAGCTGTTCATCGCCGGCTATCCGCCGGAAGACCTGGTGCAGAAGTCGGCCTTCCAGGCCGCCTGCCGCGTGGCGATCGAAAGCCTCGCGCGCGAGACCGCCGATGGCGGGCCGGCCATGCTGGTCGGCACGCCCTGGATCGAGGACGGCAGGCTTTACAATGCCTGCGCGCTGCTCGACGGCGGCCGCATCGCCGCGCTTCGCTTCAAATGCAATCTGCCGAATTACGGCGTGTTCGACGAGAAGCGGCTGTTTGTACGCGGACCCGCCGCCGGCCCGGTGACGGTGCGTGGCGTGCGCATCGGCGTGCCGATCTGCGAGGACATCTGGCTGGAGGAATCCGAGGACTACGAGAACGTGGTCGAGACGCTGGCCGAGACCGGCGCCGAGATCATCCTGGTGCCGAACGGCTCGCCCTACGCCCGCGACAAGAACGACGTGCGCCTGTCGGTCGCGGTGGCCCGGGTGACCGAAAGTGGTTTGCCATTGGTCTATCTCAACCAGGTCTGCGGCCAGGACGAGCTGGTGTTCGACGGTGCCTCCTTCGCGCTTAACGGCGATCTCTCGCTCGCCGTGCAACTGCCGGCGTTCGAGGAGAGCATCACGACGTTGCGCTTCACGCGTCATGGCGATGATTGGCGCTGCACGGGGCCGATCGCCGAGCTGCCCGAGGGCGACAAGGCCGACTACGCCGCCTGCGTGCTGGGCCTGCGCGACTACGTCGGCAAGAACGGTTTTCCCGGCGTGCTGCTCGGCATTTCCGGCGGCATCGACTCCGCGCTCTGCGCAGCGATCGCGGTCGATGCGCTCGGCGCCGACCAGGTACATGGGGTGATGCTGCCTTATCGCTACACCGCAGCACATTCGATTGCCGACGCCGGCGAGCTCGCCGGCCATCTCGGCATCCGCTACGAGGTGCTGCCGATCGCGGAAGCCGTGACCGGGTTCGAGACCATCCTGTCCGACATCTTCAAGAACCTGCCGCCAGATATCACCGAGGAAAATCTTCAGGCCCGCACCCGCGGCACGCTGCTGATGGCGATCTCCAACAAGACCGGCCTGATGGTGGTGACCACAGGCAACAAATCGGAAATGTCAGTCGGCTACGCCACGCTCTATGGCGACATGAACGGCGGCTTCAATCCGGTCAAGGACATCTACAAGACGCAAGTGTTCCGCTTGGCGAGTTTGCGCAACGGCTGGAAGCCGGATGGTGCGCTCGGGCCGGCGGGCGAGGTGATCCCGCCCGACATCATCACGCGTCCGCCGACGGCGGAGCTGCGCGAGAACCAGCGTGACGAGGACTCGTTGCCGCCCTACGAGGTGCTCGATGCGATTCTCGAGCGCCTGGTCGAACGCGAGGAGCCGCTCGACCAGATCATCGCCGCCGGCTTCGACCGCGACACCGTCACCCGGATCGACCATCTCCTCAACATCGCCGAATACAAGCGCCGCCAGGCCGCCCCCGGCGTGAAGGTGACGGCGAGAAATTTCGGCCGCGACCGCCGCTATCCCATCACCAACCGCTTTCGCGACAAGGGTGAGGGGCTGCCCGCACCGGACGAGACGCTGGTGTCGCGCGGGAGCCGGGCGTCGATCGACGCGTTCGAGGGATAGGTGTGAAGGCGGGCAGTGGCGCTCGATAGATTGCTGTCATCATCCGCGAAGGCGGATGATTTAGTACTCCGCGGCGGGCGTTGTCGAAAACCAACTCCGCCGCGGCGTACTGAATGCCCCGCCTTCGCGGGGCATGACACCGAGCAAATGGCTGCTTACTTCTGCTGCTGCGGCAGGAAGCTCGGGCCGACCGAGCGGATCGGCTTGTTCTCCGACGAGGACGTGGGGGCCGCATCCGCAGGGGGCGTCGCAGCCGGTGCAGTCGCCGTCGTTGGCGCGGGAGCGGCGCCCTTCTTGCTATTGGCAGGCGCGCCCTTGCCGAGCCGCTGCTGCTGCATCTTCCTGGCGCTTTCCTCGGTGACGATGATGTCACCCTGCTGCTCGGCCGCGGCCTTGTCGTCGACTGATTTCAGCGCGTCGGCCCAGGTCTGGCCCGCGGCCTTGCAGGAGCAGGACGGGTTGAACTCGCTGCGGAATTTGAACGCGGTCGGCAGCGCCGTGTAGGGCTGGCCGCCGATGGAGACCGCCGAGTTCATGTCCTCGCCGGGATTGCGATGGGTGTAGAGCACGGCTTCCGCGGCCGGGCAGAGCGCCTTGCAGGTCTTCTCGTCGTCGGGAAAGCGCGCCGGCACGGTGGCAAACGAGATCGGGAAATAGGCGCCGTCGCAGGTGCGCACGCACACGGTGCGATAGGTGCCGGACTGCGGGCCGAGATCGGCGGGCGGCACGCCTTGCGGATTGTTGGCGTTGTTGCCACCGCCGAACAGATTGGTCAGGAAGTTGCCGCCACCTTGCGACTGCGCAGCATTGGCGTATTGCGGGCCGCAATTGTTCTGCGCCAGCGCCGCCAGCACCGAGCGGCGCTGATTGTCGCGCTCCGGGCTGAAGCCGCCGGGGCCGCCGCCGCGCAGGCGCTCGAGATTGCCGGTGATCTGATCCAGATTGGCGCGCATCTGCTGGATCTGGGTGTTGACCGGACCGCATTGCGCCGACTGGCCGTTGAACAGCGAGAAGAAGCCGGAGGAATCGCAGCCCATGCGCTTGGCTTGCATGGTGACGCGGTCCAGCTCGGCCTGCTGCCGGCTCTGGGATTCCTGGTAGCGGCGGATCTGGTCTTCGCGCGCGGGGTCACCACCGCCGCCGCGGTCGAGCGCGGCGAGCTGGCCTTCCAGCCGTGAGCACATCGGGTTCGGCCCGAGCCCGTTCTGGCTTGGCTGCGGCGGTGGACCAGGCGGGCCGGCCTGCGCGAAAGCGCCGGTGGCGAGCACGACGGTGCCGAGGAGCACGGTGCAGGCAAGGAGGGGGCGGGCACGGGAGAGAGACAGAAATTCAGGCATATCCGCCATTCTAGCGAGGTCACGGCCCAATGTGACGTTCCAAGTGACTTGGGTGGGCCGAAGCGCGCCCTCCCATAGCCGCTTCCTGCGGCATCGTCACGTCGTTTCGCCGGCCAAGATTGGGCCTAAGGTACGCCAGTTCCGAGCGAATTCAGCGCTGGCAGGTGATTGCGACATATTCGTCGCAATGGCCATGGGAGCAGTTTGCGCCGGTTTTGGGGACAGAGCCGGTAATTTCGTCGGGATCGACCCGGCGATAGCTTGAGGCCTGGGCAAAATCCCGTGACTGGCAATAGGTGCGCGCGACCTGCGCCCCGCATTTCTCGCCCTTGGCGAGGCACTGGTCGACGCCGTAGCCATCCGCCTGGTTGGCGATGATGAAGACGCGGGTCTCGGCGAAAGCGCCGGATGCCGAAAGGATGGAGGCGCAGGCAACGAGTGCGAGTATGGATCGCATGAAAATACCGGGGGCTTCAGGGAACCGCCGGCTTCCGAATAAACTCAAAAGGTTAAGGATGACGAACCATCAAGGCGGGAGGGCGCGCTTTGCGGAGATAAAGTGGCGCTTTCGCGGCTCTCTTGACGCGGGGCGGCCTGATAGCCAATATGTTCCGCATGAACGGTCTCCTCGCCAAGTGTGGCATTTGCCGCGAGATTACGAGCTAGCGATTCGCTGGCTGGAGCCGTCTTTTCTCAAAAATATTGAGAGCCCTGGACGCCCGGCCAACAGCCGACGGGTATCCATATGGAATTGCGCCTCTACGATACGCTGAGCCGGGACAAGCGCACCTTCGTACCGCTCGATCCCAACAATGTCCGCATGTATGTCTGCGGACCGACCGTCTATGACTTCGCCCATATCGGCAACGCGCGGCCGGTGATCGTGTTCGACGTGCTGTTTCGGCTGCTGCGCCATCTCTATGGCGAGGCGCATGTCAAATATGTCCGCAACATCACCGATGTGGACGACAAGATCAACGACCGCGCCGCGCGCGATTTTCCCGGTCTGCCGCTGAACGAGGCGATCCGGAAAGTCACTGAGCAGACCGGCAGACAGTTTCACGCCGACGTCGATGCGCTCGGCGCACTGCGGCCGAGCGTCGAGCCGCGCGCCACAGAGCATATCGGCGAGATGCGCGAGATCATCGAACGGCTGATCGCGGGCGGCTTTGCCTATGCCGCCGAGGATCATGTGCTGTTCTCGCCGCAGGCGATGAACGCGGCCAACTCCTCGCTGCCGCGCTATGGCGCGCTGTCCAACCGCTCGCTGGACGAGCTGGTCGCCGGCGCCCGCGTCGATGTCGCGCCCTACAAGAAGGGCAATACCGACTTTGTGCTGTGGAAGCCGTCGAAGCCGGGCGAGCCGTCATGGCCGTCGCCGGCCGGCATCAGGGCCGAGGGCCGTCCCGGCTGGCACATCGAGTGCTCGGCCATGGCCTGGAAGCATCTCGGCGAGCACTTCGACATCCATGGCGGCGGCATCGATCTCGTGTTCCCGCATCACGAGAACGAGGTCGCGCAGACTTGCTGCGCCTTCCACCGGGAGCGCATGGCGAACTACTGGATGCACAACGGCTTCCTGCAGGTCGAGAGCGAGAAGATGTCGAAGTCCCTCGGCAACTTCATCACCATCCACGAGCTGCTCAAGGACTGGCCGGGTGAGGTGCTGCGCCTGAACATGCTGAAGACGCATTACCGTTCGCCGATCGACTGGACCATGAAATCGCTGGAGGAGAGCGCAAAGACGCTCGATGACTGGTACCGTGTCGCGGCCGACGCCGAACCCGGCAAGCCGGCTGCGTCGGTGGTCGAGCCGCTGCTCGATGATCTCAACACGCCGCTGGCGATCGCGGCGCTGCACGGCTTGCGTGGCGATGCCGCTGCATTGTCGGGATCGCTGCGGCTGCTCGGCTTCCTGTCCGAGAGCGCCGCGCAGTGGGAAAGCCGCAAGCAGCAGGCGAACGGCGTCGATGCCGCGGAAGTCGAGCGCCTGATCGCGGAACGGACGGCCGCGCGTAGCCGCAAGGATTTTGCGGAATCGGACCGCATCCGCGATCTGCTCGCCGCCATGGGCGTTGCGATCAAGGACTCCAAGGAAGGGACGACCTGGGAGATCGCGCGATGAAGCGGCCCGATACGCCTTTCCCGCGGCACTGGCTCTATTACATCATGCTGAAAATCCTGCTGCTTGCCGCTGCCGTGGCGATCGCGCTGAAACTCTATGGGATGTGGTGAGGACGATGGCACAAGCACACCCAAAGCCCGGCTTGCGGCCCTTCCTGCCGGATGACGTGCCGCTGCTCGCCGCGATCTTCGCCGCCAGCATCGAGGAGCTGACCGGCGAGGACTATAGCGAGGCGCAGCAGCAGGCCTGGATGGAAGCGGCGGAAAGCGAAGAGTTCGGCAAGCATCTCGCCGCCGACCTGACGCTGATCGCGACGCTGGAAGGCTCGCCCGTGGGCTTCGCGTCCTTGCGCGGCACCGATCACATCCGCATGCTCTATGTGCATCCGGCCGCTGTCGGGCAAGGCATCGCGACCATGCTGGTCGATGCGCTGGAGAAGCTTGCGGGCAGTCGCGGCGCAACGGCTCTGACCGTTGACGCCAGCGACACCGCCCAAAACTTCTTCGCCAAGCGCGGCTACACCGCCCAGCAGCGCAACAGCGTCACCATCAATGACGAGTGGCTCGCCAACACCACCATGAAGAAGACGCTCGGAGCGGGCCAATGAGCCGGGAGCGTGTTCACCAAATGCGATCCTCTCTCCGCTCCCTCCCCCCTTGTGGGGCAGGGTTGGGGAGGGGGGTAGCTCCGCACTCCGGCCACCCGTGTGGCACCCCCCTCCCGACGATGCTGCGCATCGTCGACCTCCCCCACAAGGGGGGAGGTAACAAGAACGGACGCTCGCGATGAGCTCGGCACCGGCAAAGAAAGAGCGTCTCTATCTGTTCGACACTACGCTGCGCGACGGCGCGCAGACCAATGGCGTCGATTTCACCCTGGCCGACAAGCAGGTCATTGCCGCTATGCTCGACGATCTCGGCATCGACTATGTCGAGGGCGGCTATCCCGGCGCCAATCCGCTCGACAGCGAATTCTTTGGCTCCAAGCCGAAGCTCAAGCACGCGCGCTTCACCGCCTTCGGCATGACGCGGCGGGCCGGGCGCTCGGTCTCCAACGATCCCGGCGTCGCCGGCCTTCTCGCAGCGAAAGCCGATGCGATCTGTTTTGTCGCAAAATCCTCGGCCTATCAGGTGCGCGTCGCGCTGGAGACGACGAAGGAAGAGAATCTCGCCTCGATCCGCGACAGTGTTGCAGCCGCAAAGGCTGCCGGTCGTGAAGTGATGCTCGATTGCGAGCACTTCTTCGACGGCTACAAGGAGGATGCGAGCTTCGCGCTCGCCTGCGCGAAGGCGGCCTTCGATGCCGGCGCGCGCTGGGTGGTGCTGTGCGATACCAATGGCGGCACCATGCCACACGAGATCGAGGCCATCGTCACCGAGGTGACCAAGCACATCCCCGGCGACCACATCGGCATCCACGCCCATAACGACACCGAGCAGGCGGTGGCGAATTCGCTCGCCGCGGTGCGCGCGGGTGCGCGGCAGATCCAGGGCACCTTGAACGGCCTTGGCGAGCGCTGCGGCAACGCCAATCTCTGCTCGCTGATCCCGACATTGAAATTGAAGAAAGAGTTTGCAGACGGCTTCGAGATCGGCATCACGCCGGAGAAGCTGGCGACGCTGGTCAAAGTCTCACGCACGCTCGACGACATGCTCAACCGCGTGCCGAACCGGCATGCGGCGTATGTCGGCGAGAGCGCCTTCGTCACCAAGACCGGCATTCATGCCTCCGCCGTGATGAAGGACCCGCAGACCTACGAGCACGTCCTGCCTGAACTGGTCGGCAACCACCGCAAGGTGCTGGTCTCCGATCAGGCCGGCCGCTCCAATGTCATCGCCGAGCTCGACCGCGCCGGCATCGCTTACGAGAAGAGCGATCCGAAGCTGACGCGTCTCGTCGAGGAATTGAAGGAGCGCGAGGCGCAAGGCTACGCCTATGAATCCGCCAATGCCTCGTTCGAGCTGCTGGCGCGCCGCACGCTCGGCAAGGTGCCGCATTATTTCGAGGTCGAGCAGTTCGACGTCAATGTCGAGCAGCGCTACAATTCGCATGGCGAGCGCGTCACCGTCGCGTTGGCGGTGGTGAAGGTCGACGTCGCCGGCGAGCATCTGATCTCGGCCGCCGAAGGCAACGGCCCCGTCAATGCGCTCGACGTCGCCTTGCGAAAAGATCTCGGCAAGTACCAGAAATATATCGAAGGCCTGACGCTGATCGACTACCGCGTGCGTATCCTCAACGGCGGCACCGGCGCGGTCACGCGCGTCCTGATCGAGAGCGAGGACGAGAACGGCGACCGCTGGACTACGGTCGGCGTGTCCCCGAACATCATCGATGCCTCGTTCCAGGCGCTGATGGATTCGGTGATCTACAAGCTGGTGAAGTCGGGCGCGCCGGCGTAGGCCCCCCTCGACGACTGTCATATCCCGCGAAAGCGGGGTATCCAGTACACCGCGGCTTCTCTGTAACGCCGCAGCGTCTCGGAGTACTGGATCACCCGGACCTCGTGCGTAATTGCGCACCGGCCGGGCGATGACAGTGGAGCGGGAGGAGAGGGCAGGACATGATCGACCACATTTCCGTCGGCGTCAGCGATCTCGAACGCGCCGCAAGATTCTATGAGACGACACTCGCTACCCTCGGCCTCACGCGCCTCATCACGCGCCCGCGCACGGTCGGCTTCGGCAAGGCCTATCCTGAATTCTGGATCAATCTGCGGGAAGGCATGCCGCCCGTAGCCCCGGAAAGCGGCGTGCACACTTGTCTACGCGCGAAGACGACAGGCGAGGTCGATGCGTTTCACGCCGCGGCGCTGTCCGCCGGCGGCGCGTCCGATGGCCCGCCGGGCATCCGCCCGCATGACCGCGTCCGTTACTACGCAGCCTTCGTCACCGATCCCGACGGCAACCGGATCGAGGCGGTGACGTTCCCGGCAGAGTAGGGCGTTACAGCCTGCGCGCCACTTCCGGGGTCATCTGCTTTTCCGCTTCGGCGATCTGCGCCGCGGCCGCCTTCAGCTTCGGCAGGATGTCCTCGATCCGATCGGCCTTGAGGATATCGACCGACAGGCCGGCACGGATGAACTCGGTCTGGCGCATATGCGACAGCAGCGAGAACAGCGGCTCCCAGAAATTGTCGATATTGGCGAGCAGCACCGGCTTGGCGTGACGGCCGAGCTGCTTCCAGGTCAATTGCTCGACCAGCTCCTCCAGCGTGCCGACGCCGCCCGGCAGCGCCACGAAGGCGTCGGAGCGTTCGAACATCAGCCGCTTGCGCTCATGCATGTCGGGGGTGACGATCATCTCCTGCACCCGCGTCAGCGCATTCTCGCGCTTGCGCAGGAATTCGGGAATGATGCCGGTGACGGTACCGCCGTGATCGAGCACGGAGGTCGCGACCGAGCCCATCAGGCCGAGCGAGCCGCCGCCATAGACCAGGCGGATGTTGTTGTCGGCGAGTGCCTTGCCGAACGCCTTGGCGCCTTCGGTGAAGCGGGGATTGGTTCCTGGGCCGGAGCCGCAATAGACACAGACGGTTTTAATGGTGCTCATTGATGTCATGATGCATTGCAGCGAAGAGGCGTCAAGTCCAATCGGTGATTCGGATCACCCGGAAATCTACCGGTAAATGACGACAAACAATCGAAGATTCGCCATCTGGCGGGGTGCGCTGGCATCGA
This sequence comes from Bradyrhizobium diazoefficiens, assembly GCF_016616235.1. NCBI lineage: Bacteria > Pseudomonadati > Pseudomonadota > Alphaproteobacteria > Hyphomicrobiales > Nitrobacteraceae > Bradyrhizobium > Bradyrhizobium diazoefficiens. The sequence continues at coordinate 4,829,141 of NZ_CP067100.1, read as the reverse complement.
GAAGGCTCTATATGACGGGCGAAAATCGCAATCGTAACGCGGCCCGCATCCGGTGGGCCTTCAGGCTATTTGATGGACCAACCTCAATCGTTCGACGGCCCCAACGTTCCTGAGCCCGCTGGGGGACCGCCGGAGCGGGCCACGCTGATGGGCACGCTGGCGCATCTGTGGCCCTACATCTGGCCGGGCGACCGCTTCGACCTGAAGATGCGCGTGGTCTGGTCCATGGTGCTGCTGCTCGCCGCCAAGCTGATCACGCTCAGCGTGCCGTTCAGCTTCAAATGGGCGACCGACGCGCTGACCGGCGCCCATACCGCGCCGGTCGCGGCCGACAACTGGCATCTCTGGGTGATCGCCTCGCCGCTGCTGCTGACCGCGAGCTACGGCGCGATGCGCATCCTGATGGCGGTGCTGACGCAGTGGCGCGACGGCATCTTCGCCCGCGTCGCTATGCATGCGGTGCGCAAGCTCGCCACCATCACCTTCGTCCACATGCACGAGCTGTCGCTGCGCTTTCACCTCGAGCGCAAGACCGGCGGCCTGACGCGCGTGCTCGAGCGCGGCCGCGAGGGCATCGAGGTCATCGTGCGCATGGTGATCCTCCAGCTGATCCCGACCATCGTCGAGGTCTCGCTGTTGCTGGCGGTGCTGCTCTGGCAGTTCGACTGGCGCTACGTGGTCGCGACACTGATCACGGTCGCGGTCTACATGTACTACACCTACATCGCGACCGAATGGCGGATCGGCATCCGCCGCAAGATGAACGATTCCGACACGGAAGCGAACACCAAGGCGATCGATTCGCTGCTCAATTACGAGACCGTCAAATATTTCAGCGCCGAGGCGCGCGAGGCGCAGCGTTACGACCGGTCGGTCGCGCGTTACGAGGAATCGAGCATCCAGGCCTATACCTCGCTCGCCGTGCTCAACACCGGCCAAGCCGTGATCTTCACGCTGGGGCTGACTGCGACCATGCTGATGTGCGCGATCGGCGTGCGCAACGGCACCAACACGGTCGGCGATTTCGTGCTGGTCAACGCCATGATGATCCAGCTCTACCAGCCGCTGAATTTCATGGGCATGGTCTATCGCGAGATCAAGCAGGCGATCATCGACATCGAGAAGATGTTCGGCGTGCTCGGCCGCGAGGCCGAGATCAAGGACGCGCCGGACGCGAAGCCGCTGGTCATCTCCGCCGGTACGGTTCGCTTCGAGGACGTGCGCTTTGCCTATGAGCCGGCACGGCCGATCCTGAAAGGCATCAGCTTCGAGGTGCCGGCCGGCAAGACCGTCGCGATCGTCGGTCCCTCCGGCGCGGGCAAGTCGACGATCTCACGGCTGCTGTTCCGCCTCTACGACATCTCCGGCGGCAAGATCCTGATCGACGGGCAGGACATCCGGGAGGTCACGCAAGCCAGCTTGCGCGCCTCGATCGGCATGGTGCCGCAGGACACCGTGCTGTTCAACGATACCATCCGCTACAACATTCGCTACGGCCGCTGGGATGCGACTGATGTGGAGGTCGAGGAGGCGGCGCGGCTGGCGCAGATCGACCATTTCATCCGCATGGCGCCGATGGGCTACGAGACCCAGGTCGGCGAGCGCGGCCTGAAGCTCTCGGGCGGCGAGAAGCAGCGCGTCGCGATCGCGCGCACCGTGCTCAAGGCACCGCCGATCCTGGTGCTGGACGAGGCGACTTCGGCGCTCGACACCCATACCGAGCACGAGATCCAGGGCGCGCTCGACCGCGTCGCCAAAAACCGCACCTCGCTGGTGATTGCACACCGGCTCTCGACCATCGTAGGTGCCGACGAGATCATCGTGCTGGACCAGGGCCGCATCGCCGAACGCGGCACGCATGCCAGCCTGCTCGCACAGGGCGGCCTCTATGCCAGCATGTGGAACAGGCAGCGCGAGGCGGAGGCCGCACGCGAGAAACTGGCCCAGATGGCCGATTCGAGCGATGCGCCTAACCGGGAGCCGCCGCCGGTCGAGGACGTCCTGGCGGCGCCGGCGGCCGCGGAGTGAGCTTGTCTCCGGTCCCAACTCTGGCCTAAACAAGCCACCGCGCCGGGGTGACCTTGCGCCATTAACCCTCCAGCGGCAGATAGCGATGTCCATTCTCGATTCGATCCAGCGTCAGATCCCGCCGATCCACAAGGAGGGTTATCCCTTCATCGGCGGCTTTGCGCTGGCCAGCCTGATCCTGTTCTGGCTGTGGTCGCCGCTGGGCTGGATCGGCACGATCCTGACCGTGTGGTGCGCGCTGTTCTTCCGCGACCCGGTGCGCGTGACGCCGGTGCGCGAGGGGCTCGTGGTGTCGCCGGCCGACGGCCGCGTCTCGATGATCACCATGGCGTTGCCGCCGGCCGAACTCGGGCTCGGCGACCGGCCGCTGCCGCGCATCTCGGTGTTCATGAGCGTGTTCAACTGCCACGTGAACCGCGCTCCCGTAGCGGGCAGGGTGGACCGCATCGCCTACCGGCCCGGACTGTTCATCAATGCCGAGCTCGACAAGGCGAGCGAGGACAATGAGCGCAATTCGCTGGTGATCTCGACGCCGACGGCGCGGATCGGCGTGATCCAGATCGCAGGCCTTGTCGCCAAGCGCATCGTCTGCTTCGTGAAGGAGGGGCAGGCCATTGGCGCCGGCGAGCGATTTGGCCTGATCCGCTTCGGCTCGCGGCTCGACGTCTATCTGCCTGTCGGCACCAAGGCGCTGGTGTCGGAAGGGCAGACCGCGATCGCGGGCGAGACCATCCTGGCCGATCTCGTCGGGGAGGACCCGAGCCGCGCTTTCCGCGCCAATTAACCAAAGCCTGTCCATGGGGACCTCCCGCCGCAATGGCGGAGGGGGATGCGGCTTGCTATATCTCGCCTTGAGGTGAGGACCAGCAATGACACCCTATGATTTGAGAGATCCCGATATACGCCGGCGGCGGTTCCGCCCGATCCCGGTGCGGATGCTGGTGCCCAACGTCATCACGCTGCTGGCGATCTGCGCTGGCCTGACCTCGATCCGGCTGTCGATCGAAGGGCGGATGTCGCTCGCCGTCTACGCCATTGTGTTCGCGGCTGCGCTCGACGGCATCGACGGCCGCGTTGCGCGCCTGATCAAGGGCCAGTCGAAATTCGGCGCCGAGCTCGACAGCCTCGCCGACTTCGTCAATTTCGGCGTCGCGCCCGGCCTGATGCTGTATTTCTGGCAGCTGCACGAGCTCGGCAATGCCGGCTGGATCGCCGCGATGGTGTTCGCGATCTCCGGCGGCCTGCGTCTGGCGCGCTTCAACGCCACCATGGACGATCCGAACAAGCCGGCCTTCGCCGCCAATTTCTTTACCGGCGTGCCGGCACCCGCCGGTGCCATCACGGTGCTGCTGCCGATCTATGTCGCGTTTCTCGAGCTCGGCCGCTGGCCCGCTGCGGTGACCGCGGCCTACACGCTGCTGATCGCCTTCCTGATGGTGTCGCGGCTGCCGGTGTTCTCCGGCAAGACCAAGCGCATGCGCGTACCGCCCGAGCTGGTACTGCCGGCCTTCGTCGCGGTGATCGTCTTCATCGCGATTCTGATCGCCTATCCCTGGCACGTGCTCTCGATCGGCACCGTGCTGTATCTGCTCTTCCTGCCGCTCGGCTACAAATCCTACCGCGACCAGGCGCGCGCGGTGGAAGCCGCCGCGCCGGCGGGCGGCGAGGTCACTTCGCCGCCATCTGCGCCGACGCTGGCGAACTTGTCCGAGCCGCCGCACGACGATCGGCCTGGCCGGCTGCACTGAACGATTTTCGCGGATATCTGCCATGAAGGCGACCCAGTTGGGCTGAGCCGCGATCTCGGCTATATCGCCCTGTGCCGGCGGCCTCGCGTCAATCAGCCGCCAATCTGGGAGACAACGCCGTGACTGATACCGCGACCGGGCCGCTGCCCGCTGCCGTCCTCGAAGCGCTGGGCCGCTATGACACGCCGACGATCTGCAACGCCATGGAGATCGTGGCGCCCGAGCGCCGGCTGATCGGCTACACCACCAAGCAACTGGTCTGCCCATTCCCCGACCTGCCGCCGATCGTCGGCTATGCCCGCACGGTTGCGATCCGCTCAGTGCTGAAATCCTCGTTGTCTGCCGAGGAGCAGTCGAAGCGCCGTATCGAATATTACGAATATGTCGGCACTGGCCATGGGCCGCGCATCTCGGTGATCCAGGACATCGACGGCCCTGATGTCGGCTACGGCGCGTTCTGGGGCGAGGTGCAGAGCAACGTGCACAAGGCGCTCGGCTGCCTCGGCGTCATCACCGACGGCTCGATCCGCGACATCCCGCAATGGGCCCCTGGCTTCCAGGCGCTGGCGGGCTCGATCGGCCCGTCGCATGCATGGGTGCATGCGGAGAGCTTTGGCGGCGAGGTGCGCGTCGCCGGGATGACGGTGAAATCAGACGATCTGATCCACGCTGACCAGCACGGCGCCATCGTGATCCCGCTCGACGTCGCCGCAAAGCTGCCGGAAGCCGCCGAGCTCTGCGGCCGCCGCGAGACGCCGATCCTGGAGATCGCCCGCAGCCCCGATTTTTCGCTGGAGAAGCTCAAGGCCGCGCTGAAGCGCTCGGCGGAGATCCACTAGGATCCATATCCCAGCTTGGAGCACTGCCATGGACATGGTTGGCAAGACGGTTCTGATCACCGGTTCCACCGATGGCGTCGGCCGCTACGTCGCAAGCCGTCTTGCCGCTGAGGGCGCAAAGGTCCTGATCCATGGCCGCGACGCGGCCCGTGCGACGACGCTGATGGAAGAGATCGCGAAGGCCGGGCATGCCGCGCCGGCCTTTTACCAGGCCGATCTGTCGTCGATGGCGGGCACGCGCCAGCTTGCCGAAGCGGTGAGGCGCGACCACGAACGCCTCGACGTCTTCGTCAGCAATGCCGGCATCGGCTCGCAGAACGGCGGGCCGCAACGGCAAGAGAGCGCCGACGGCCATGAGCTGCGCTTCGCGGTGAACTATCTCTCCGGCTTCCTGCTCGCGTATCTCCTGCTGCCGTTGTTGAAGGCGGCTGCGCCATCGCGCATCGTCAACGTGGCCTCGCTCGGCCAGCATCCGATCGATTTCGACGACGTCATGATCACCAGGGGCTACAGCGGCTCGCGTGCTTACGCGCAAAGCAAGCTCTCGCAGATCATGTTCACGATCGATCTCGCGGAGGAGCTGAAGGCAAGCCGCATCACCGTCAATTCGCTGCATCCGGCGACCTACATGAACACCACGATGGTGCGCGCGGGCGGCATCACGCCGATGTCGACGGTGGAGCAGGGTGGCGCTGCGATCCTGCATCTCGTCGCAGGCGACGACGTCGCGAACCGGAGCGGTCTGTTCTTCAACGGCATGAACGAGGCACGCGCCAATCCGCAAGCCTACGATGCCGACGCCCGCAAGCGCCTGCGCGGACTCAGCCTGAAGCTGACGGGCCTGTCGGCCTAGCCGGGGCGGTCATGGTTAGGGAAGTGTTGAGATTCCTGCCGGCACCCGGCAGAGCCGGCGTTCTTCAGCGCGGTGGGGCGATCCGGCGCGCCGTCTGGACTTAACCTTTACGCGTCTTTAATCGCAGCGAACTAGGGTTCCTCATCGCGGTTCGGGTTGGGCCGCGCCAGCGGCCAGGACGGCCGTTGTTGCGTACGCGTTGGAGTCTCCCATGGATATCATGACGGGCGTTGGGCTGACGGCTGGCATCATCGTCGTCGCCACGATGATCTTCATGGGCGGCGACCTCCACATGTTTATTTCCGAGCACGCGATCATCATCATCTTCGGCGGCTCGATCTCCGCCACCATGATCCGCTTTCCGCTCTCGGCGCTCCTGCATGGCCTCCCGCTCGGCGCCAAGTTCGCCTTCACCATGAGCCGGCTGTCGGCCCACGACCTCGTCGACGAACTCGCCCGCATCGCCGAGATCGCCCGCAAGCAGGGCCCGGTCGGCCTCGAAAAGGTCGAGACCGACGAGCCGTTCCTGGCCAAGGGCATCCGCTACGTCGCCGACGGCTACGACCTCGATTTCATCCGCGACAATCTCGAGCGCGACCGCGACAATTTCCTGATGCACCTCGACGAGGGCAGCAAGATCTACCGCGCCATCGGCGACTGCGCCCCGGCCTTCGGCATGATCGGCACCCTGATCGGCATGGTGCAGATGTTCGCCAACATGACCGACCCCTCCAAGCTCGGCCCGTTCATGGCGACCGCGCTGCTCGCCACGCTTTACGGTGCGCTGGTCGCGAACCTGTTCTGTCTGCCGATCGCCGACAAGCTGCACGGCAAGCTGCTGGATGAAGAGACCAATCGCACGCTGATCATCGATGGCATCCTGATGATTCGCGACTCCAAGAGCCCGACGCTCGTGCGCGAAATGCTGCTGGCCTATTTGCCGGAGAAGCATCGTCACGCCGAAGGCGAACCGGTGCCGGCGTAACGCCGCCCGGTCCGGATTTCGCCAGATGGCCAAGAAGAAGCGCGGCGATGCTCACGGCGGCGGTCACGGCTGGTTCGTGACCTTCGCCGACCTGATGGGCCTGATGATGAGCTTCTTCGTGATGCTCGTCGCGTTCTCGACGCAGGACGCCAACAAGCTGAAGATCGTGGCCGGCTCGATGCGCGACGCTTTCGGCGTGCAGAGCGAGGCGCGCTATGCCGGCATCGTCGAATCCGACGGCCTGCCGACCCGACCGCGGCTGAAGAACGTCGACCACATCCAGCCCGAGGATGCCTCCAACACGCCGACGCCGGACCAGGAAGACCGCGACCGGACCTCGGGCGCGAAGATCAAGATCGACCGCAATTTTGCGCTGGCCGCAGCCTCGCTCCGCCAGGCGCTCCAGGACATGCCGGAACTGACCGAGATGTCCAAGCACATCATGTTCGAGGAGACCAAGCAGGGGCTTGACCTCGAGATCGTCGACCAGGACGGCCGATCGATGTTCGCCGATGGCTCCAAGGTGCCCTATGACCGTACCCGTCGCCTGATCGAGAAGCTCGCGATCCCGCTCAAGGCGACGCCGCTGCGCGTCTCCATCGCTGGCCACACCGCGGCCGGATTCGTGCCGACCCGCAGCGACTACGGTGCCTTCGACCTCTCGGCCGACCGCGCCAATGCCGTGCGCCAGATCCTCGAACGCGAGGGCCTGCCGCCGTCCCACATCTTCGCCGTCTCCGGCAAGGCGGACACCCAGCCGCTGTTTCCGGATGACCCCTCGCTCGCCGCCAACCGCCGGGTGACCATCACCCTGATGCGCGAAGACCCGCCGCTGCCGCCGAATCTGAAGCCCTAAGGCATGATCCGGAGAGGTGGGCACCGATTCTGCGAAGACAGCATGCCCAAACGATAGGCCCCCTTGCGCTACCATCTTACCTGAGGCATCTCGTCGCGCTAGCGGCGAGCGTGGCCGCGGCGTCACAGCATCCGCCGCTGCGCCTGCTATGTTGTGCCAATTGACAGGCGCGCAGGAAGCGTCAAAAGGCGCCGGATCAAATCCAGGGACGAAGCGTTTTCCACCTCCATGACGGCGAGCATCACACAGGCCGAGACCCAGGACGGGCCGGTCACCTCAGGCTTTTGGGCCCTTACGCTCGGGAGTATCGGCGTCGTCTTCGGCGATATCGGCACCTCGCCGCTCTACGCATTCCACGAGGCGGTCAGGGGCGCCGCCCACGGCGAGCCGGTCTCGCGGGTCATCGTGCTCGGCGTGCTCTCACTGATCCTGTGGGCGCTGCTGATCGTCGTCACCGCGAAATACGTGCTGCTGCTGCTGCGCGCGGACAATAACGGGGAGGGCGGCACGCTGTCCCTGATGGCGCTCGGCCAGCGCGCGCTGGGGCGGCGCAGCTGGTTCCTGCTTGCGCTTGGCGTGGTCGGCGCCTCCATGTTCATCGGCGATTCCATGATCACGCCGGCGATCTCGGTGCTGTCGGCGGTCGACGGACTGAAGCTCGCAACGCCTGCGTTCGAGCATTATGTCGTGCCGCTCACGGTCCTGATCCTGGCGCTGCTGTTCGCGGTGCAGAGCAAAGGCACGGCGCTGGTGGCCTCTGCATTCGGCCCGGTGATGGTGGTCTGGTTCGCGGTGCTGGCGGTGCTGGGCGCCGTCCACATCGCCGACGATCCGTCGGTGCTGGCGGCGATCAATCCCTATTACGCGCTGCAATTCCTGCTGTCGCACGGCACGATCGGCCTGGTGACGCTGGGCGCCGTGTTCCTGGCGGTCACCGGCGGCGAGGCGCTTTACGCCGATCTCGGCCATTTCGGCCGCAAGCCGATCCAGTCGGCCTGGATGTTCTTCGTGCTGCCCTCGCTGCTGATCAACTATTTCGGGCAGGGCGCGCTGGTGCTGTCCGATCCCAGCGCGATCGAGCATTCCTTCTACCGCATGGTGCCCGAGCATCTGGTGCTGCCGCTGGTCGGCCTTGCGACCGCCGCCACCGTGATCGCGAGCCAGGCGGTGATCACCGGCGCCTATTCGCTGGTCTATCAGGCCGTGCAGCTCGGCCTGCTGCCGCGCTTCGAGGTGCGCTACACCTCCGAAACCCATGCCGGCCAGATCTATCTGCCGCGGGTGAACCGGCTTCTGCTGATCGGCGTGATGCTGCTGGTGCTGCTGTTCCACACGCCCAGCAACCTGGCATCGGCCTATGGCATCGCGGTCTCCACCACCATGGTGGCCGACGGCATCATGGGCTTCCTCGTGATCTGGAAGCTGTGGAATTGGCGCGCCGCGACCGCCGCGGTCGTGATCCTGCCCTTCGTCATGGTCGACATGACCTTCTTCAGCGCCAACCTGCTCAAGCTGCTCGAAGGCGCCTGGGTGCCGCTGCTGTTCGGCGCGGCTATGGCCGGGACGATCTGGACCTGGCGCAAGGGGACCGGCATCCTGATCCAGAAGACGCGCCGGATCGAGGTGCCGCTCGACGATCTGATCCGCAGCCTGGAGAAGCGGCCGCCGCATATCGTCAAGGGCACCGCGGTGTTCCTGACCAGCGATCCCGCTTTCGTGCCGACCGCGCTGCTGCACAATCTCAAGCACAACAAGGTGCTGCACGAGCACAACGTGATCCTGACCATTGAGACCGCGCATACGCCGCGGGTCGATCTGTCCGAACGCTTCCGGATGGAGAAGATCAGCGACAAGTTCTCGAAGGTCCGCCTGCGCTTCGGCTTTATGGAGCAGCCCAACGTGCCGAAGGCGCTGGCAATCGCGCGTAAGCAGGGCTGGCAGTTCGACATCATGTCGACATCGTTCTTCGTGTCGCGGAGATCGCTGAAGGCCTCGGCGCAGTCGGGCATGCCGCTGTGGCAGGACCATCTGTTCATCGCCCTGAGCCGGTCCGCGAACGATGCCACCGACTATTTCCAGATTCCCACCGGGCGGGTGGTTGAAGTCGGAACCCAAGTGACTATTTGAAAACGCAACTGCCGAACCCATGCGAAATTCGCATGGCGAGGGCCCAGAATCGGGCTAGGCTATGCCGGCAGCGCAGGACTATAAGCCGCGCGCTCTTCCGCCGTTGTGCAGTGAAGCATCTTTAGAGGCCATCGGGCTTTCCCATGATTAGCGACGTAGCGATTTCCGCCCCGGAAACGGCGGCGGCCAATGGGCATGGCGATGCCCACACCACCGCCGGCTTCGGCGCGCTGACGCTCGGCAGCATCGGCGTGGTCTATGGCGATATCGGCACCAGCCCGCTCTACGCGTTCCGCGAGGCGGTGACGGCGGCTTCGGGCGCCGAAGGGGTTGCCACGCCGGCAGCCGTGCTGGGCGTGCTCTCCCTGATCCTGTGGGCGCTGATCGTCGTGGTGACGCTCAAATACGTCGTGATCCTGCTCCGCGCCGACAACAACGGCGAGGGCGGCACGCTGGCGCTGATGGCGCTGGCCCAGCGCGCGGTCGGCACCGGCGGGGCGACCATCGTCCTGCTCGGCATCATTTCCGGCGCCCTGTTCTACGGCGACGCCGTGATCACGCCGGCGCTTTCGGTGCTGTCGGCGATCGAAGGCATGAAGGACGTCACGCTGACATTCGAGCCCTATATCGTTCCGCTGACGGTGGTGATCCTGGTCTGCCTGTTCGCCGTGCAGTCACGCGGCACGGCGCGCGTTGCGGCTTTCTTTGGCCCAATCATGTGCGTCTGGTTCGCGGTGATCGCGATCGCGGCGATCCACCCGATCATGCAGCAGCCGCAGGTGCTGTTCGCGCTGAACCCGCTCTATGCCGTGTCGTTCATGCTCCACCACGGCATCATCGGCTTCGTGACGCTGGGCGCGGTGTTCCTCGCCGTCACCGGCGCCGAGGCGCTCTACGCCGACCTCGGGCATTTCGGCAAGCGGCCGATCCAGACCGCCTGGCTCTTCATCGTGCTGCCGTCGCTGGCGCTGAACTATCTGGGGCAGGGCGCTCTTGTCCTCGGCGATCCCGGCGCGCTCGAGAGCCCGTTCTTTCAGCTGTTTCCGCAGGGCTGGGTGCGCGGCGGCATGGTCGTGCTCGCCACCATGGCCACCGTCATCGCCAGCCAGGCGGTCATCACTGGCGCTTACTCGCTGACGCGCCAGGCGATCCAGCTCGGCCTGCTGCCGCGCTTCGAAATTCGCCATACGTCGGAAGCCCATTCCGGCCAGATCTTCATCCCGCGCATCAACCAGCTGCTGCTGGTCGCGGTGGTGCTGCTGGTGCTGCTGTTCCGTTCCTCCAGCGCGCTGGCCTCGGCCTACGGCATCTCCGTCACCGGCACCATGGTGGTCACGGCGATGATGGGCTTCGTCGTGATCTGGAAGGCCTGGCGCTGGTCGCCGGTCGCTGCCGCCGCGCTGATCGTCCCCTTCCTGTTCCTCGACCTGACCTTCCTCGCCGCCAATCTGCTCAAGGTATTCGAGGGCGGCTGGGTGCCGCTGGCGCTCGGCGCGCTGATGATCCTCATGATGTACACGTGGCGGCGCGGCAGCCGGCTGCTGTTCGAGAAGTCGCGCAAGCTGGAGTTCCCGCTCGCCGACCTCGTCGCCATGCTGGAGAAGCGGCCGCCGCAGCGCGTGCCTGGCACCGCCGTGTTCCTGACCTCGGACCCCCTCAGCGCGCCGACGGCGCTGATGCATAGCCTAAAGCACTACAAGGTGCTGCATGAGAAGAACGTCATCCTCACCATCGAGACCGCGCAGACCCCGCGCATCGATCCGGCCGAGCGCGTCAAGCTCGAGCAGATCTCGCCCACCTTCTCCAAGGTGACGCTGAAGTTCGGCTTCATGGAATCGCCCAACGTGCCGAAGGCCCTCGCCATCGCCCGCAAGCTCGGCTGGCAGTTCGACATCATGTCGACCTCGTTCTTCCTGTCGCGCCGGGCGCTCAAGCCCGCCGCCCATTCCGGCATGCCGCGCTGGCAGGACCGGCTGTTCATCTCGCTCAGCCGCTCCGCCAACGACGCCACCGACTATTTCCAGATCCCCAGCGGCCGCGTGGTCGAGGTCGGCACCCAGGTGACGATCTAGCGGCTTCCACTGCTGTCATCGCCCGGCATTGACCGGGCGATCCAGTACTCCGAGACGGTTGTGATTGAACCGATAAGCCGCGGCCTACTGGATTCCCCGCCTTCGCGGGGAATGACACCGAACCTGATGAGAGAGTTGAAGTCCCTCAAACCGCCCCTTCAAGTCGCTGCGATTTAGCTTTAACTTGCGCCGCGCGGCTCAAGCCTTTGTAGCGCTTGATTTTCGTGAGCCGAGAGGCGAGTTTGCCCGCCGGCCGGGATCGCCCCGGCATGCGGCTGCGACGTTGGAGGATGAAGTGGCAAATCAAGTGCAGGATCTGACCCCGGAGGAGGTCTCCAAGGGTGTCGAGGAGGGCCGCTATCTGCTCGTCGACGTCCGCGAGCCGAACGAGGTCCAGGCCGAGGCCTATCCGTATGGCGTCGTCGTACCGCTCTCGACCTTCGACCCCAAGGCGATCCCCGACCCGCAAGGCAAGGAGGTCGTGTTCGCCTGCCGCTCGGGCAAGCGCTCGGTGACCGCCTCGCTCGCGGCGCAGGCGGCGGGTTTGCCTTATGACAAGCATCTGGCCGGCGGCATGCTCGGCTGGAAGGCGGCAGGTCTTCCCAGCAAGGTCGGCGGCTGATCGGCCCGATGTCCAAAAGCTCGTCCCTGAACAAGGTCTTCGCGGACCTGCCCGTCACCATCTTCGAGGCGATGTCGCAAGCCGCGCGCGACAACAATGCCATCAATCTCGGCCAGGGCTTCCCCGACGATCCCGGCCCCGAGGACATCCGCCGCGCCGCGGCCGAGGCGTCGCTAAACGGGTACAACCAGTATCCATCGATGATGGGCCTGCCAGAGCTGCGCCAGGCGATCGCGACCCATTACGGCCACTGGCACGGTCTCAAGCTCGACCCGATGAGCGAGGTGATGGTGACCTCCGGCGGCACCGAGGCGCTGACCTCGGCCATCCTCGCGGTGGTGCAGCCCGGCGACGAGGTAGTCTGCTTCCAGCCGGTCTACGATTCCTACCTGCCGATCATCCGCCAGGCCGGCGGCATTCCGCGCCTCGTCCGGCTCGAGCCGCCGCACTGGCGCTTGAATGAGGACATGCTGAAAAGCGTCTTCAATTCAAAGACCAAGGCGGTGCTGTTCAACAATCCCCTGAATCCCAGCGCGGTGGTCTATCCGCGCGAGGACCTTGAGTTGCTGGCGCGCTATTGCCAGGAGTTCGACGCCATCGCGATCTGCGACGAGGTCTGGGAGCATGTCACCTTCGACGAGCACAAGCATACCCCGCTGATCACCATCCCCGGCATGCGCGAGCGGACCATCAAGGTCGGCTCGGCCGGCAAGATCTTTTCGCTCACGGGCTGGAAGATCGGCTTTGTCTGCGCCGCGCCACAGCTCTTGCGCGTCGCCGCCAAGGTGCACCAGTTCCTGACCTTCACCACCGCGCCGAACCTGCAGGCCGCCGTCGCCTACGGTCTCGGTAAGTCCGACGACTACTTCCTGTCGATGCGCAAGGACCTGACCCGGAGCAGGGACCGCCTCACCAGGGGCCTCGAGAGTCTCGGCTTCCCCGTCCTGAGGTCGCAGGGCACCTACTTCCTCACCGTCGACCTGTCGCCGCTGGGCTTGAACGAGAGCGACACCGAGTTCTGCTGGCGCATCGTGAAGGATTACAAGGTGGCAGCGATCCCGGTCTCGGCGTTCTACGAGCAGGACCCGGTGACATCAGTGGTGCGCTTCTGCTTTGCCAAGAAAGACGAGACGCTCGACACGGCACTGGAGCGGCTGTCGGACGCGGTGCGCGGTCGCAAGAGGTAGGGAGGATGACGAACGTCAGCCGCTGCGGATTTGGCCTTGGTTTCGCAATCGCCGCGGCGCTGACGTTGCTCTCCGCCCCCGCCGGGGCCGACGAGCGGGTCGTCAACTTCTACAACTGGTCCAACTACATGGCGCCAGGTGTCCTCGAGGCCTTCACCAGGGAGACCGGCATCAAGGTGGTCTATGACACCTTCGATGCCAACGAGACGCTGGAGACGCGCCTGATGGCCGGCAAGTCCGGCTACGATGTCGTGGTGCCCACGGCCTATTTCCTGCAGCGCCAGATCAAGGCGAACATCTTCCAGAAGCTCGACAAGTCGAAGCTGCCGCACCTTAGCAACGCCTGGCCGATGGTGACCAAGCACCTTGCGACCTACGATCCCGGCAACGATTTCGCCGCCAACTACATGTGGGGCACGACGGGCATCGGCTACAACGTCGCCAAGGCGAAGGCGATCCTGGGAGCGGACGCGAAGATCGACAGCTGGGATATCGTCTTCAAGCCGGAGAACTTGGCGAAGTTCAAAGACTGCGGCGTCCACATGCTCGACTCCGCCGACGACATCTTTCCCGCGGCCCTGAACTATCTCGGGCTGGATCCCAACTCGACCAAGCAGGCTGACCTGGAGAAGGCCGCCGAAATCGTCGCAAAAGTCCGCCCCTTCGTGCGCAAGTTCCACTCCTCCGAATACCTGAGCGCGCTTGCGACCGGCGAGATTTGCTTCGTGGTCGGCTGGTCCGGCGACATCATGCAGGCCCGCGCCCGCGCGGCGGAAGCCAAGAGCGGCATCGAGATCGGCTATGCGATCCCGAAGGAGGGCGCGCAGATGTTCTTCGACAATTTCGCGATCCCCGCCGAAGCCAAGAACGTCAACGAAGCCTACGAGCTGATCAACTATCTCTACCGCCCCGACGTTGCCGCCAAGAACTCGGACTTCCTGTCCTACGCCAACGGCAACCTCGCCAGCCAGAAGCTGGTCGATCCGAAGATTCTGAACGACAAGAACATCTATCCGGACGAGGCGACGCTCGCAAAACTGTTCGTCATCACCGCGCGCGAGCCGGCGACCCAGCGCATCATCAACCGGCTGTGGACCAAGGTGAAGACGGGGCGGTAGTTGATGCTGTCATTCCGGGATGGTGCGAAGCACCAGACCCGGATCTCGAGATTCCGGGTTCGATGCTTTGCATCGCCCCGGAATGACGGCAACAGAGACCAGCCCGCCTACCGCCACCGCCGGTGCAGCCACAGCCACTGCTCGGGATGCTCGCGGACCCAGCTCTCCACCACGCTCGTGACCGCCTGCATCGTGCCCTGGATGTCGATCCTGCCGTCGGCGCCGCGCACCGGCTGGACCTCTTCGGTCAGCTCGCCGCGAAAGCGGCCGCCGGGCAGGCGGATGATGCGGACGCCGTGGATTGGGCATTCGACCTGGCGCAGCAGTCGGGCAAGCGTCGGATTGGCGCGGGTCTTGCGGCCGAAGAAGGTGACCTCGACGCCGCTGGTCAGATACTGGTCGATCAGCATCGCGACGTGCTTGCCCTCTTTCAGCGCCTGCCCGAGCCGGAGCGGTGCGTCGCGGCCGGCCGGGATCAGCGTGCCCATGTTGACCTGGCGCATCTCCTGGATGATGCGGTCGGCAGAGGCGATGTTCGGCCTGCGGTAGAGGATCGCAGCATCGAGCCCATGCGCGACCGCGGCGAGCGCCGGCAATTCCCAATTGGCGAGATGGGCTGCAAAAATCAGCGCCGGCTTGCCGTCCTCACGGATCTGGTCGAACAGCTCGATGCTGCGCTCGGACAGCTCGATCCTGCTGTTCTCCGGGTGCTCGCGATTGTAGTCCCAAACCTGGTCCATGTGAGCGAATTCGGCGCCGACCCGGCCGAGATTGTCCCACACGCCCATCAGGATCTGCTCGATCTCCTCCGGCGACTTCTCGGGAAACGCCGCGGTGAGGTTGGCGCGGCCGATGCGATGCTCGCGCAGGCGCGGGCCGATCAGCTTCGTCACCCGCGCGAAAAAATCCGCCGTCTTGACCGGGTCGAAATAGCGTGTGGTACGCAGCATGCCGACGGTGGCGGCGCCGATCAGGCCTCCGCCGACCGTTTTGGCAAGCTCCCGCGCGCGGGCCTTCGTGCTCGCAGGAAGCAGCGCCATGCGTCCGGTCAGGCCGGTTCGCGGGTCAGGATGAGCGAGGCGTTCTGGCCGCCGAAGCCGAACGAATTCGACATCACCGCGGTGACGCGGGCATCGCGCGCCTTGTTGCCGACGACGTCGAACAGGATCGTCGGATCCGGATTGTCGTAGTTGATCGTCGGCGGGATGCGCTGATGCTCGAGCGTGAGCAGCGAGAAGATCGCCTCGACCGCGCCTGCGGCCGAGATGGTGTGGCCAACCATCGACTTGTTGGAGGTGACCGGGATCTTCTGCGCAAGATCGCCGAACACGGCCGACGTCGTGTTGAACTCCATCTTGTCGTTCTCGGGCGTCGCGGTGCCGTGCGCGTTGATGTGGTCGATCTGGTCCGGCGTCATGCCGGCATCGGCCAGCGTCTTGTTCATGCAGCCGATGATCGGCTTGCCGTCAGGGGACGAGCGGGTGCGGTGGAAGGAATCGGTGAGCTCGCCGCAGCCGGCGATCACGCCGAGAATCTTTGCGCCGCGCGCGATTGCCGCTTCATAGCTCTCGAGCACGAGCGCGCCGGCGCCTTCAGCCATGACAAAACCGTCGCGGTTCTTGGAGAAGGGACGGGAGGCGGCCTGCGGCGGATCGTTCTGGGTCGACAGCGCCGAGAGCAGCGAGAAGCGCACCAAGGCTTCGGGGTTCACGGTGCCGTCGGTCGCGACGCACAGCGCAGCATCGGTCTCGCCGCGGCGGATCGCCTCGACGCCGAGCTGGATCGAGGTGGCTCCGGATGCGCATGCCGTCGACAGCGAGATCGGCGAGCCCTTGGTGCCGAAGGTCTCGGCGAGATAGGCTGCGACCGAGCCGAACATGAAGCGGTGGTGATAGGCGCTGTACTTGCCGCCGCCGGAGATGCGCAAGAGATCGTCATAGGTGAAGTCGGTCGTGCCGACGGCGCGGCCGAGCTCGCGGCGCTGCGGCCATTCGACCTCGACCGGCGCAACGGCGAGGAAGAGGGGGCCCGGGAAGTCGGCCTTTGCGCCGATGCCGGCCTGCTCGAGCGCTTCCTGCGTCACCAGCTCCGCCATCCGTTCGGACAATCCGGTGGAGGAGAACGGATCGACACTAACGAAATCGACAGTGCCGGCCATCGTGGTCTTGAGGCCATCGACCGGAAAGCGCGTGATGGTGCGGATGCCGGATTCGCCGGCGACGAGCTTTGCCCAATTGTCGGCCTTGCCGGCGCCGAGCGAGGTCATGATGCCCATGCCGGTGACGACGACGATGGGGCGCCCGAGTTTGTCGCGTGGTGCAGTCATGTCGATCCCCCGATGAGTAGAGCATAGCCTGCTAAAGCGCGGACGCGCTTCAGCTCACCGCCTCGACCAGCGCCATGCCTTCGCCGCGCCAGTGTCCGGCCCCCACCACCACGATCTGGGTGGGCGCCCCCTGCATTTCAATCTCGGTCCCCGTGGAATCGTTCGGCGGGAACAGCGCGCCGCGCGAGATCGAGAGCGCGGCGAGCGCGATCCCGAGCGGGAATTGCGTTTCCATGGCGTGGCCGAACATGGTGCCGGTCGAGCGCACCGGAAAATCAGCGTGGCTCTTCAAGAAGCCGCGCTCTTCACTCGTCGCGGGCTCGGCCCCGGTCGCACCCGTGATGATCGCGCCCTTGCCCTCGCGCCTGGGCAGCTTGGCCCACAGCTTCTCCAGGGTCGCAGCCATGTCGCCGGGTTGCTTGCGCCGGGCGAGGTCGGCAACGACGCTCGACAGCTTTGCGAACGGCTTTGCGCCGCGGGCTTCGGCATGGGCGCGGGACTCCAGCACCAGGAACGCGCCGGCCGAGCCGAGCGCGAAGCCGGCGTGGTCCTTGCGAGCCCAGACCGGCGCGAATTTGTTCTTCAGGTTGAAGTCGCCGAATTCGTAGAGGACCAGAAGGTCCTTGCGCTCGCCATTGTGCGAGCCGCCGATCAGCGCAATGTCGCTCTCGCCCGAGGCGATGCGCGCCAGCGCGATACGTGCCGCATCGGCGCCCGCAACCTCTTCGCCCATGAAGGTGCGCGAGGTGCCGCCGAGACCGTGCACGATGGCGATGTTGCCGGCGAGGAGATTGGAGAGCTGGGCCAGGAACAGGGTCGGGCGCAAATCGCTCATCAGGCGTTCGTTGAGGAAGCCCGGCGCATTGGCGCCCTTGGCCTCGGCCGTCAGCACGCCGGTGTCGACGTTGAGATCGCGCTCGCCGCCGCCGGCGGCCACCACCATGTCGATTTTCGACAGGATATCCTTGTTGCCTTTGATCCCGGCGGAGTCGAGCGCAAGGCCGGCAGCGTAGGTGCCGATGCGCTGCCAGGCTTCCATCTGGCGCTGGTCGCCCTTCTTTGGGATCTGGCTGTCGAAGGTCACCGGCATCAGGGGATGCACGATGTAGGGCGCAAAGCCCTTTTCATCGACATTGATGCGCTTCTCCTGAAGCGCAGCCCAGTTGGCATCCAGGCCCTCGCCGAGCGAGGTGGCAAGGCCAATACCGGTGATCCAGACTTCGGTCTGGCCCGGCTTCGAAGCAGTCTCAGTCATGGCGATACGGCCTGTTGCGGAAAGCCGATGCGTTTGGCGAACGAATCCATGTAGCCGCGCATATCCGCATTGGGGAAGGGAATCTGCGTGAAGGTCAGCGTCGAATTCGCGCGCAGCTTGCCGCCGACCCTGATCTTGGCCTCGGTCATGGCGTAGCCCGAACCCTCATGGGCCAGCGTCGCCTCGATGCTCATGAGGTCGCCGGGAAACACGGAGCCGCGGACCTTGGCCTCCTTGACGGCGGCGAGGATCGGCATGCGCTCGAACTTGAGCACGCCGAGCTGAAGCCAGCCCGAGGCCTGCGCCATCGATTCGATCAGGAGCACGCCGGGCATCAGCGGATAACCCGGGAAGTGCCCCTCGAAGATGGTGCTTTCCTTGGGGACCTGAGCCTCGACGACGATCGTCTTCTCGTCGATGTTGAGGTCGACGATCCGATCGATCATGTGGAAGTATTCGAGTTGCATGACCGCGCGCTTAGGCGCTCGCGCCCTTGGCCGCAACCAGTTCGTCGATGCGGGCGCACAGATTCTTCAACACGAAATACTGCTCGGTGGTCGCCTTGCCGTCGTTGACCTCCTGGGTCCATTTTTCCAGCGGCAGCTTGATGCCGAACTGCTTGTCGATCGCGAACGCGATGTCGAGGAAATCAAGGCTGTCGATGCCGAGATCGTCGATCGCGTGACTATCCGGCGTGATCGTGTCGCGCGGGATGTCGCAGGTTTCAGCGATAATCGTGGCGACCTGATCGAATGTGGAAGACATCACTAAGCCTTTGATATATTGCAGATATTTGTCAGATGGTTCCAGAGTGGCACGGTGGGCGGGCATCGCGCCCCAGATGACGCCCTCAACCCCGCTCTGGCCGGGTCGAAAGCCCGTATATCGGAGCGCCGCCCTGAGTTCAATGGAGCCGGACAAGGCGCTTCGGACAGGGCTGGGGACGCCTGCCGGAGCCGTTTCGGCCGGGACCGGGCCTTAGATATGGGGCGTCGTGATCTTGACGCAGTCCCGGCGGCCCATCAGCACGCAATCCTGGGTCCGGCGCAGATCGGCGATGCTCACCGCGAGCCAGATCCCGATCGCGGTCAGCGCGACGGTGAAGGCGAGGGCGGCGATGTTGGCGAGCATGCGGTGGCGGAAATCGTCCGGCGCAGCGCGGGGCTGCTCGTAGCGGGACATGTCGAGCGGCTCGGGCGTGACGCGGAGCGGCTGAACGGTGCCGCTGCCGCGGTGGACCGGCGGGGAGGGCGAATTGCGCGGCCTGAACTGGAGCACCCGGTGCTCGTCATCAGAGCTTATGGGCCGCTGGGTCTTCATGATGTGAGGATCAACTCCGAAGCAGCGATTTTAGATAGCATACGTGGTGAAGGCGTTGCAGAAAATCTTCTCAACGCGCACGTGCATTGCGCGTTCGCACTATCCCGTGGGGCTGCGGGCGAGCGGTCGTCATCCTTGCGCCAGGAGGGCATCCTTGCATCAGGAAGGCGCGGTGCGCTGCAGCAACGGCCACGGCGCTCGGCGTCGTCGCCGTGCACATTGGCTTGTGATCTCGTTGCCGGAACCGAATGCATTTTGCCGCCGCCGGGCCCGTGTCATAATCCCGCGGAACCGGCACCGCCGGTTGCGAACTCATGCGAGAGGCCTTCGACCATGACAACTACCAACGCGCGCGAGCCGAGAGTACATCCGGTGCCGATCCTGTCGCTTCGGCCGACGCAGATGACCGTCGGCATGCGCGAGGTCAAGGAGAAGCGCAAGCGCTGGCGCGAGCAGGACAAGAAGAAGCAGGCCGATCTGCTCGGCAAGCATATGATCCCGGTCGTCTACGGGCCGGACCTGCGCTACTACGTGATCGACCATCATCATCTCGGCCGCGCGCTGCATGACGAGGGCGTCAAGGACGTGCTGGTGACCGTGGTGGGCGATCTCCGGATGGTCGAGCGCGAGGCGTTCTGGGGCGTGATGGACAACAAGCGCTGGGTCTATCCCTACGACGCCAAGGGCGAGCGGCGCCCGTTCCGCGATCTGCCGAAGTCGGTCGCCGATCTCAAGGACGATCCGTTCCGCAGCCTTGCCGGCGAACTGCGCCGCATGGGCGGCTTCGCCAAGGACACCACGCCGTTCTCGGAATTCTTGTGGGCCGACTATCTGCGCCGGAAACTCTCGCGCAAGGCGGTGGACGCCAATTTCGACAAGGCTCTGGAAAAGGCGATGGCGTCGGCCAAGAGCAAGGATGCGATCTATCTGCCCGGCTGGTGCGGACCGGCGGATGATGACTAGACGCCAGCTCACATCAGTCGCGCTGGAAGATCTTGGCGCCGGGATAGGCACGCCGCGCGTCGGTCACGACCAAGGCGCGGTCCTGGGTTGCCAGGAAGGGCGTTCGGATCAGACTTGATCCAATGATGAGGTGCCACAAACCATTCAGCTTCCGGATGACGACATCCATTTGAGTATTCCTCGAAGACTATGCACTCAGGCCCAGCCTGTCGCTGCAGCCTTGCGATTCACGATCGTGATCCCTGATGCAAATTTCCCGGGACGACTCGCGCCCGCTGCAAGACAACGGCATTCTTGTTTGTTGGTTACGGCAGGGGGCCCGATAAGACGAATGTCATCACAGCCGCTTGAGCGAAATCATTTTCCGCCGCCATGAAACCGTCCTGAAACAGAGCTGCCCCATCTGTTTGGGATCGTCGAGCTCGCACAGGAGGCCAAAATGCGCCGTCTGTTTTTCACGGTTGCCTTGCTTGCGGTCGCTTCAGCAGGCATCTCGGCGTCGTTCGCCGCGGTTCATCACGCCACAACATTGACATTTGCCGAGCGCTTTGCGCCCGCGCTCGAGCTGATGGCGAAGCAGTAGCAGCAAAGCGCCTAGCATCCGCTGCCAACGCAGATCATTTCGGCGGTTGCAGGCCCGGTGAGGACAGCAGGCGTTCCATTTCCGCGGCCGCTTCACCGTCGCGCACCTTTTGCAACAGGGCGCGGCGCTCGGCGCCTGCCGGGAGATTCTTGGCGGCGGCGCGGGCATCCTGCGTGAATTTGGTCAGGCGCTCCTGGAGTGACAGGGCCGGTCGTGTGCGGTTGCGCTTCTTGGTCATGGCTTGCTGGTCATGGTTTGGGCTTTCCAGCCGAAACTCAACCATGTCGGCGCGCGCAGCGTCCTTAACTTTTGTTGGAACCTTAGGCAGATCGTGGGTTTGTCGCTGTGGAGCCGCCGCTCATTGCAATCCCGGCCACGGCAAGGTTCCAATCCTCAGACCGGAGCAGCTCCAGTGCCCAGCGATGCGATCCGCGCGGCGCTCATCAGGCGCCTGCGCATCTCCGCCGCGATCGCGGAGGAGGACATCAACGAGATCGAAGCCCTGCCGATCTCGGTGCGGCAGTATCCGGCGGAGACGACGGTGGTGCGGGACGGTGAGCGGGCGACCAGTTGTTGCTTGGTTGTCGACGGCTTCTGCGCGCGCTCCAAGACGATTGCGAGCGGCAAGCGGCAGATCCTCTCGATCCACATCCCCGGCGAAATCCCCGATCTGATGAGCCTGTTCCTGCACGTGATGGACCATGATCTGTCGACGCTGACGCCGTCGACGCTCGGCTTCATCAGTCACGACACGCTGCAGAAGCTGCATCGCCGCCGGCCGAATCTCGCCGAGATGTTCTGGCGGGACACGCTGATCGACGCCGCGGTGTTTCGCGAATGGATCGTCAATGTCGGCCAGCGCCCTGCGCCGGCGCGCCTCGCCCATGTCATCATCGAGCTGCGCGAACGGCTCAGAATCATCGGACGCGTCGATGGCGCCAGCCTCGAGATGCCGCTGACCCAGGAGCAGATCGGCGAAGCCTTGGGCATCACCGCAGTGCACGCCAACCGCGTGATCAAGCAATTGCGCCAGGAAGGTCTCGTCGAGTTGCACCGCGGGCGCGTCACCGTGCTGGACGAGCGGAAACTTTTGGAACTGGCGGATTTCGACGACCGTTATTTGCACCAATCGCCAACGCTTTGAGCGCCCGATGCCGCGATTTCATTTCGACATTCACGAGAATGGTCGTCTCATCCCGGATGAGAACGGGCAGGAGCTCTCCGACGCAGACGACGCGCGCAAGGAAGCGGTGCTGACCGGCGCCTCCATTGCCCGCGATGCCTTCATCGCCGGCAGCGCGCATCACGTCGTCGTCGACGTGCGCGAGGAGGGCGCGCCGCTCCTGAAAGTGTCGATCACGATGCAGGTCGAGAAGGCGTAAGGTCGAGAAGGCATAAGGTCGAGAAGGCGTGGGCCGGCAAGCACCGCCCTCGCGACGATAGCTGATGAGCGCGGACCCGCGCTCATCAGCCGTGCCCTGCGGTCGCGCGACCTGCTTCAGCGCAGGATATCGCGCAGCACCTCGCCATCGACCTGATGCGGCCGGACGCCGAGGAGCTGCATGATGGTCGGTGCGACGTCGAGGTTGCGCATGCGCCGGATCGTCGTCTTGCGGATATCCGGACCTGCGGCGATGAAGGTCGCGCTCATCACCGGCAGTTCGGGATCGTGGCCGTGCGCGCCGTAGAAGTTCGGCATCGACAGCGTGGTGGTGGCCGCATTGAACGCCGCATCGCCAAGGCGGGCGACGCCGGGGCTCTGGATGCCGTCGAAATTGTAGCCCGGTGCCATCAGTGCGAACACATCGCCGAAATCCTGGCCGATGGTCTTGCTGGTGCACTGTCCGGTCCCGGCGTCGCACTGCAGCGGCCGGGTCTCAACCACGGTGAAGATGCGGCCGCTGTCGAGCGAATAGTTGAACTTCGGGTTGGGATCAACCGCGTTCCTCACTGCGTCGGTGATCTGCGCGACCAGCGCCTTGTAGGTCGCGATATCGACAGTGCCGCCCTGTTCGCGGTTCTGGAGGTTGACATAGATGTTGACCACCGGACCCGAGGTGCGGATCGCCAGCTTGCTAGTGTCGATGCCGGCGCTCTTCAGGATGTTGGTCATGTTGACCGAGGTGTGGAACGGAGCGAAGCCGTGGTCGGACACCACGATGACGTTGCTGTCCGAGCCCGCCGCGTCGGCGATCTTCTTCACCGCCTTGTCGGCAACCTGATAGGCGAAGCGGATGTAGGAGGCGTAGCGCTTGACCTTGTCAGGATCCTGGCCGGCCCCGATCGAGTTCGGGTCCTTCGGATTGGTGCCCTGGCGCGGATCGGTCAGCAGGAACTGGTGCTCGGAGCCGTCGGGCTGCTCGATATAGACCATGACGAGCTCGGCGTCGGGATGGTTCTGGATCGCGCGCTCGCCGATCTCGGCCTGGTAGCGCACGAAGGTCTTGACCATGTCCTCATACATCGCCTCGATCTCGGTATCGGGAAAATCCGTGAAGCCGGGGCTGAGCCGCTCCGGAATGCGGAAATCGGCCTGCGGGCGCCAGAAGCCGATGTTGTCGTTGATGTCGTCGACGTCGGCCAGCACCGGCGTGTTGCGCGGGATATAGTTGGCACCGTAGCGGCCAAAGCGCACCACCGAGAGATCGGGCGACAGCTGCGAGACGTAATAGGCGGCACCGACCCTGGCGCCGCTGCCCTCGAAGAAGAACGGCGCGTTCTCCTCGCCGAACTTGGCATAGGCGGGTCCCGTGGACGGCGCATGGAACGGTCCCGGCTTGATGCCCTGCGCGGTGTCGAAGAACACCAGCGTATCGTAGTTCACCTTGTTGTCGTTGGTGGTGTCGATCGCCGCGACGCGAATCGAATATTTGACATCGAACGTCGCCGTGTTGCTGGAGCAGGTCGAGGTCTGCGCCGAGGAGCACGAGAACGATTCGATCGGGTTGGTCGTTACCAGCACCGGGCTATAGGAGAAATGGCCGGCGGCCTGGAGCCCCGAGACGACCCCCGCATCGGGCGCGAAGTCGGACTGGGTCAGCGAGAAGCCGCGGGCGGACAGGCCGCCGAACCCGCCGAACGGCACGGTGTAGTTGACGACGCGGGTCGGCTGGGCCGGCTGCACCACGGTGCCGTTGATGGAGATGTCGGCGCCGTCGCCCCCGGGCCAGGTCGCGGTGGCGACCTTCTTGCCCTGCTGGCGGAGCTGCACCCAGAGCGGTTCGGCAGTCGGGTGCGGCGAGGGTCCGAGCGGGCTCTCCTGATAGCCGCCGATCGGGGCTGCGAAGCCGCTGATGCTCGACGAGATCGGCGCGACGACGGCCTGGAACGTGTTCGAGGGGACATCGTTGTGCACGGCGTTCGAGCCGGTGGCGATTTCGATATGCGACACCGCCGTCAGTGACGGCGAGGCCGTCACGTTTTGCAGCGCCACCGCACCTTTGCGGCTCAGCCGCGCCAGACCGCCGTCACGCGGCAGCACGCCTTCCTCGATGAATTGCTGGATGAAATTGGGCTTGGCACCGTCGAGCGAGATCAGCACGACCTGTTTCGACTTGTGGCCGTGACGGCCGCCGTCCTGATCGTGATTGCGGCCGAAGTCGCGGTCGTCGTCGCCCGCATGTACAGGCGTCGCGATGCCGGCCAGCGATGTGGCGAGCGACATCGCCGATATCAGGCAAAGGAAATTCTTTTTTTTCATGTGATCGCCCCCAGGCTGGCTGCGCAATCTGCGCGGATGTTGTCTGCAACGGGGCGCGATTATCGAGTGCGGCCGACGACGCGCATATGACACGGATACGTCGAAGCGATTACGCCAACGGGATGTAGGCTTGCGATCGTCTGCGCATGATGCCGAAGAAGAGACGATCGCATTTCGAAAAGGTCATGACCGAACAACGATCTAAAGCGGGATGATGACGATATGAACTGACAGTGCTTTGGGCATCGTCATCACATGGAACCCGACGAGCTCGAAGCACGCCAGTGCACATCAGGCCCAGGGCGTCGCTTCCGTCTAATGGGGACCCTCGTCGCCGCCAAGCAGACGATGCAGCCAGCGCTCGACGGGCCGGCCGACTGTGAGCAGCGCAATCGCGATCAACAGCGCGACGAGGACGATCCTCCATGCTCCGGCGCCACAGGCGATGCCGAGGCAGGCGGCGAGGAAAGCGCAGGCTGCGCTGGTCAATCCGTGGACGCGGAAGCGATGGCCCTCGCGCACGATGACGCCGGCGCCGAGAAAGCCGATACCGGTGAGGATGCCCTGAATCACCCGGCTCCCCGCATCGCTGATCTTGCCGGGCTCGGCAAACTGCACGGCGAGCAGCACCACGGTCGCGGTCGAGAGGCCGACGACGCCCAGCGTCTTCAGACCGATCGGCTTGTCATGCAGATCGCGGTCCAGCCCGATGGCGCCGCCGGCGAGCGTCGCAACCCCGAGGCGCAGCAGGATGTCGGTCCAGTCCAGTTCGGTCATGTCTTGCCGTTACGTCTTGGGCAACCGTCCCATGAGGTAGAACTCCTCGTTCGGGCGCATGCCGGTGAAGTTGGCGAGGCGGTTCGAGAGCGCGAAGAAGGCGGAGATCGCGGCGATGTCCCAGACGTCCTCGTCGCTGAAGCCGTGGGGCGCGAGCGCGGCGAAATCGTCTTCGGAGACGCGCTGCGCGTCGGCCGAGACCTTCATCGCGAAGTCGAGCATCGCCTTCTGCCGCGGCGTGATGTCGGCCTTGCGGTAGTTCACCGCGATCTGGTCGGCAATCAGCGGATTCTTGGCACGAATGCGCAGGATCGCGCCATGGGCGATCACGCAATACTGGCACTGGTTGGCCGCCGAGGTCGCCACCACGATCATCTCGCGCTCGGCCTTGCTGAGGCCGCCGTCCTTCTCCATCAGCGCGTCGTGATAGGCGAAGAAGGCACGGAACTCGTCGGGGCGGTAGGCCAGCGTCAGGAAGACGTTGGGCACGAAGCCGCTCTTCTCCTGCACGGCGAGCAGGCGGGTGCGGATGTCGTCGGGCAGGGTGTCGATTGCGGGGGCGGGAAAGCGTGGCGCGGCGGGCTTTGTCATGGCTATGATTCCGGCTTGGGGCCGGCAACCATAGTCGATGCGGACGGCCGCCTCAACGTGCTGAGGTGCTTGCCACGCATTCGGTGTCATCGCCCGACTTTGATCGGGCGATCCAGTATTCCAGAGACGGCTGTGATTGAACCGAGAAGCCGCGGCGTACCGGATGCCCGGTCAAGCCGGGGCACGACAGCGGAATGTGCGGAAGCGGTGTCCGCTCCTTACCGCAGCGGCTTCTTCAGCAGCGAGAAGCGGTCGGGATCGAGTCCCATCGACGGTTGCAGCATCGGGGCGTCGAGGCTGGACATGGTCTTTGCGGGTGGCGCCGCGAACACCGGGTCGTTCGGCACGTCGCGCTGCGAGGTGGCGCCGCGCCAGCGCTCGAGCACGGCGCCGACGAAATGCATGTCGTGGCCGGAGGTGACCGACGGCACGCTGGAGATGGTGGCTTCGCCGCGCGGCAATTGGTGCGGCGGCACCTCCTTGAAGCGCAGGCGCGTCGGCAGCGCGACGCCTTCGCCGAACGCCAGCACCTCGCGGGTGCCGAGCGAGGGCACGAAGGACAGCAAGTTCGCGGCCGCGTCCGACACCGCGGCGCGCAGCAGCGCCTGGTCGCGGTCGTTGGCTAGTCGCATCGTGAACAGCGTGTTGCACTGGGAAATGATGGTGGCGTCGAGCTCGGCCGGACGCTGGGTGATGAGGCCGAGATAGACGCCGTATTTGCGACCTTCCTTGGCGATGCGCGACACCGCCTTGCGGGTCGGGCCGAAGCCGACATTGCGGTCGGCAGAGGCGTAGCGGTGCGCCTCCTCGCAGACGAACAGCAGCGGCGAGACGCCGTCGCTCCACAGGCCGAAATCGAATGCCATGCGGCAGAGCACGGACACCACGGAGTCGATGACCTCGGCCGGGAAACCGGCGAGCTGCATCACCGTCATCGGCTTGCCGTTGGCCGGCAGGCGGAACAGATGGCTGATGACCTCGGCCATGGTGTCGCCGCCGACATTGGCGTTGTCGAACATGAAGGCGTAGCGCGGGTCGTTGCGCACCGCTTCGATGCGCGAGATCAGCTTGTGATAGATGATGCGCGATGAGCGGTTTTCCAGTTTGCCCATGCGCTCGTCGATCAGCGACATCAGATCGACCAGGCGATACGGCACCGGCGTGTCGACGGTGTAGCCGACCTGCTTGGGATCGATGCGCTTGAGCCCGATACGATCGGCGTTCTGGTATTGGGTGTAGACGCCCTTGGCGATCGGGATCACTTCGGCGAGGATGTCCAGCTCTTCCGGCACGCCGGCGCGGCCGCCGAACAGCACGTCGACGATTTCCTCGAAGTTGAACAGCCAGAACGGCAGCTTCAGGTTCCGCGGGTTCAGCACCAGCGCGCGGTCGCCGAAGCAGCGGCCATATTCGTTATGGACGTCGAGCAGGAAGATGCGCAGGTTCGGGCGCGCCTTGAGGATCTCGTTGAGCAGCAGCGACACGCCGGTGGACTTGCCGACGCCGGTCGATCCCAGCACCGCAAAATGCTTGGACAGCATTTCCTCGACGTCGACATAGGCGATGACGGAGCGGTCCTGCTGGAGGAAGCCGACATTGATCTGGTCCGAGCCAGTCGGCGCGTAGATCGTGCGCAGCTCCTGGCTGGTGATCAGGTCCACTGCATCGCCGATGGTCGGATAATTGGTGACGCCGCGCTGGAATTTCGGCTTGTCCGCGGCGTTGAGGATCTCGCCGAGCAGGTCGACCGAGGCGATGGCGATATAGTTGTCGGCGCTCGACAGGTTTTCGCAGGAGACCTCGGTGATCATCGCGACGATGACCGAGCTGGCACAGCGAATGCTGACGAAACGGCCGACTGTCGCCCGAACCTCGGAGATCGGCATGTGGCTTTCGGCCAATAGCCCGACCCGGGCGAGCGATCCGCGAACCGAAATCACGCGTCCAAAGGATGTCACGTTGAATGAACCTGGCAAGAGAACCTGGCAAGAGCACGGGGTTTGCCCCAGACTATGCGCGGCCGTCGCTGCACAAACGGTTAAACGGCAGGCGCGGCCGCTTCGTTAAATCCGCGACAATTCGGCCAACAGGTTTGTTCCAAATGCATATTTGTGGGCGGAAACGGCCGGAAAAATGCTGCATTTCTGGGCCGGTCGCGCCTGACGCGCTTAAGGAAGATTTTACCATTCGGGCAAGCAGCCTGCCGGTCGGGAGATGCTCCATCAGCATCGGCAGGACGGTCTGGGAGGTTTGGTTTGTTGACGGGACCTAATCATTTGTACATTAGTACAAATGAACCCGCGGCCTCGGCGCCGCCCTGGACGCATGAGCCGATTACGGCCCTGCGTCCGATTGCACGATCCGCTCCGGCGGATCGCAGCAACCCCAGGAGGAATTCATGCAGCCGGAACCGATCCTCGATCTCGCCCATCTCGGCCATATGGAGCTGCTGACGCCCAAGCCCGACGAGAGCCTGAAATTCTTCGTCGACGTGATGGGCATGACCGTCAGCGGGCAGAAGGGCGAGTCGGTCTATTTGCGCGGCTGGGACGATTACGAGCGCTATTCGCTCAAGCTCACGGCCTCGAAAACCTCAGGCATGGAGCACATGGCGCTGCGCGCGCGCAGCCAGCAGGCGCTGGAGCGCCGCGTCGCAGCGCTGAAGGGCTCCGGCTTCGACATCGGGTGGATCGACGGCGACATGGGGCAGGGGCCGACCTTCCGCTGCCGCGACCCCGACGGCCACATCGTCGAGCTCTATTACGAGACCGAATGGTACCAGGCGCCGCCGGAGCTGAAGCCGGCGCTGAAGAACCAGGCGCAGCGCTTTCCCGCGCGCGGCGTCAACGTCCGCCGGCTCGATCACCTCAACTGCCTTGCCATCGACATCAAGGCCAACCGCGAGTTCTTCGAGAATTATCTCGGCTGCCGGCTCACCGAGCAGATCGTGCTCAATGACGGCCGGGAAGCGGCGATGTGGCTGACCATGTCGAACAAAAGCTACGATTTCGCCTATTCGCTCGACCATTCCGGTACGCCCGGCCGCTTCCACCACGTCACATACGCCCTCGACAGCCGCGAGGAGATCTTGCGCGCCGCCGACATCTTCCTGGAGAACGGGGTGCACATCGAGACCGGCCCGCACAAGCACGCGATCCAACAGACCTTCTTTCTCTATGTGTACGAGCCCGGCGGCAATCGCGTCGAAGTCGCCAATGCCGGCGCGCGTCTCATCCTCGCGCCGGACTGGAAGCCGATCGTGTGGACCGAGGAGGAGCGCAAGAAGGGCCAGGCCTGGGGATTGAAGACGATCGAGTCCTTCCACACCCACGGCACGCCGCCGGTGGGGCCGAAGAAGCACGCTTAGTGCGGTGACGACCGCACGCGTGCAATCGTCTCGCGCACGCCGGCCCACGCGGGCTTGTCCGGTGCGAACTGACCACGCAGGAAGCTGACGAGCTCTTCGACCTGCGCGTCGCTCATGCTGTTCCTGAACGCCGGCATGTAGCCAAGATCGCTCGACACTGGCTCCGCAATGCCGTGCAGGATCGCGTGCACGAGATTGTCCGATGTCGCGCTGTGCAAATTGCTGTTGAGCGCGAGCGAGGGACGGCTGCCGAACAGCGGCAGTCCGCCGACCTCGTGGCAGACGGCGCAGGCGCCCTGATAGAGCCGCGCGCCGCTAGAAGCGGCCACCGTGACCTGTGTTGCGCTCTCGAGCTTGGCGGCGAGCGCATCCTGCGTTGGCCGATCGGTCGGGTCGTTGAATGAATTGAGATAGACCGCCATCGCGCGGATATCGTCGTCGGGGAGCGCCGTGAGATCCCTGACAACAGGCGCCATCGGACCGGCGGCGACGCCGTGGTAGCGCGAATGGCCGGTACGCAAATAGGCGAACAGCTCGTCCTCGCTCCACGGGATCGGCGCATGCGAGAGCGAGGTCAGCGGCGGCGCCTCCCAGCCCTCGGCAAAGCCGCCGGCGAGATAGGCATTGCGCTGCTCGGCGCCGAGCGCATTGCGCGGCGAATGGCAGGCGCTGCAATGGCCGAGGCTCTCGACGAGATACGCGCCGCGATTCCATGGCTCGGACTTGGCCGGATCGCGCTTGAGCTCGCGCGGCTGAGGAAATAGTGCATTCCATCCCGCCAGCAGCGGCCGCACATTGAACGGGAAGGCGAGCCTGTTGGCGGGCGCCGTCGCGCGCACCGCGGGTTGCGCGACGAGATAGGCATAGAGCGCCTGAAGATCGGCGTCGCTGGTCCTGGCGAAATGCGTGTAGGGAAACACCGGATAGAGCTGCCGCCCGTCGCGATGAATGCCATCGCGCATCGCGCGCTCGAAAGCAGGATACGACCACGCACCGATGCCGGTCTCGACGTCGGGTGTGATGTTGGTGCTGTAGATCGTGCCGAACGGTGTCTCGATCGCGCGACCGCCGGCGTTCGCCGCGCCGCCGGTCGTGGTGTGGCACACCGCACAATTGCCGAGCGCGGCCAATTGCCCACCGCGAGCGATGGTTGCGGCGGAATAGACCGATGCATCGGGCCGCGCGATCGGGGCGATCGCACGCCCGGGCCATAGCGTGGCCCCGATGCCGATCGCGGCCGAGCAGAGGGCGGCAACCGCCGCGAAGGCGCCGGCGCGCCTGGCGAAAGGATTTTGCCAGCTGCGCGACGGCTGCGGTGCTGCGGGAGCAGGCAAAGCCTGCGGCGTGGCGGCTGCATCGCCGTGCAGACCCTTCAGGATGCGCTCCGGAGTGAACGGCGGTTCCCGGAAGCGCACGCCGGTGGCATCGAAAATTGCGTTCGCGATCGCCGCCGCACTCGGCACCGAGGCGGACTCGCCGACGCCGAGCGGCGGCTGGTTCGGCCGCGGCACCATCAGCACGTCGATTTTCGGCACGTCGGGGAAGGGGATGATCGGATAGGCGCCCCATTCACGCGCCGCCACCGCGCCGCGCTCGAACGTGACCTCCTCCATCAGCGCGCGGCTGGTGGACTGGATGACGTTACCGTGGATCTGGTGGCGCACGCCGTCCGGATTGATCATCAGGCCAGAGTCCTGACCGGCGACGACGCGCGTCACGCTGACGTCGCCGGTGGTCTTGTTCACCGCGACGTCGGCGACCCAGGCGGACCAGGCCGCGCCATAGCCCGGAAATTTGCTGTGGACATAGAGCGCATAGGCGAAGCCGCGCCCGTGCACGATCTCGCCGTCCTTCCCCTCGCGAACCGGCCGCGGCGTCCAGCCGGCGCGCTCGGCGACCGCATTGACAAGATCGACCGCGCGCTGATCCCTAAGATAGCGCAGGCGGTATTCGATGGGATCGACGCCGGCCTCGCTCGCGGCCTCGTCGATATAGGATTCATGCGCAAAGGTGTTCGGCAGCGCCGAGACGCCGCGGAACCAGGACGCGCGCACGATCGGCGCCATGTCATGCGCGACCACGCGCATGTGGTCGTAGTCGTAAGGAGGAATGGCGGTGCGGTCACCCATCTGGAGCACGGCCGGTTCGGACGAGATGCGCCCGGTGAGCAGGAGTGCCAGCGTCGGTGCCGCGTTCGATGGATAGCGTGTCGCGAGGTCGTAAGCGGCGATGTTGCCGTCGGCGTCGAGCCCGCCGTTGACGTCGATCAGCTGCGCGGTGCCCTTGGGCTCCCAGGCGTGCTCCTGCTCGCGCGTCAGCTGCACGCGCACTGGCCGGCCCACCGCGCGCGAGAGCAGCAGCGCGTCCGCAGTGACGTCGTCGGCGCAGTTGCGGCCGTAGCAGCCGGCGGCCTCGAGGCGGATGACCTCGATCTCGCTCTCGGGACGCTCGATCAGGAGGGCGAGGTCGCTGCGGAGCAGATGCGGGTTCTGCGTGCCGGACCAGACGCGGATGTTGCCGTCCTGGAAGTCCGCGACGGCGCAGGACGGGCCGATCGACGCATGCATCTGATACGGCCACACATAAGTGCGCTGCATCGGCTTGGCCGCGCCTGATATCGCGGCATCGACGTCGCCCTTATCGATCAGTGTGCGCGGCGTCGAGGGATTGGCGCGCAGGGCGGTCTCGACATCGGCGAGGTCGGTCAACGTCGGCGTCGGCTTCCAGCTCACCTTGAGCTGCTCGGCCGCGCGGATCGCATTCTCCTCGCGTTCGGCGACTACGCCGACGAAATCGCAAATGCGCACCACGGCGACGAAGCCGGGAATGTCGCGCACCGAAGCTTCGTCGACGGCGATCAGGCTGGTGCCGACGAACGGCCCGGCGTCGACGCCGGCATAGGGCGGACGCACCACCCGGCCGTGCAGCATGCCGGGCACGCGGATATCGTGCACGAAAGTCAATTGGCCCGTGGCCTTGGCCGGCAGGTCGACGCGCGGCACCGACTGGCCGACGATGGCATAGTCGCCAACCGCTTTGACCTGGACGTCGTCGGCTAGCTCGAGGCTGATCGCCTCGTTGCCGATTAATTCCCCATAGCTGATGCTGCGATTGTGCCCGCGGACGAGACCGTCTTCGACTTTGAGCTCGTCCGCGGGCAGCTCCAGCCGCTCGGCCGCACGCGCGATCAGGAAGTGGCGCGCCTGCGCGGCGGCCTTGCGTAGCGGCACGGCGGTGATCTGGATGGTTTCGCTGGCGATGGTCGCGCCCTGGTTCGGCACCAATGCGGTGTCGCCGAGCACGATGACGACGCGCGCGAAGGAGACGTCGAGCTCTTCGGCGACGATCTGGCCGAGCGCGGTGCGGATGCCGGTGCCGAGATCGACATGGCCGTTATAGGCTGTAACCGAGCCGTCCGCGGTGATGCGGATGAAGGTTTCAGATGTGACTTCGTCCACCGTGCGGACGACGACAAGCGAACCCTGTGGCCGCTCAGCTCCGTTCGAGACAGGCGAGGCCATCAATCCGCGGCCTCGGTGAGCTGGCCCGATGCGCGCATCACCGCGCGCAAGATTTCGACGTGGGTGCCGCAGCGACAGAGATTGTAACGCAGAGCCGCCAGCGCCTCCTGCTCGGTCGGCTGTGGATTGATTGCCAGCAGCGCCTTGGTCGTCATGATCATGCCGTTGAGGCAGTAGCCGCATTGCGCGGCCTGCTCGTCGATGAACGCCTGCTGCACCACGTCAGGCTTATCGCGCGTGCCGAGCCCTTCGAGCGTCACGATGTCGCGGCCTGCGCAGCCGCTGATAGGAATCACGCAGGAGCGCGCCGCGGCGCCGTCGATCAGGACAGTACAGGTGCCGCATTCACCGAGACCGCAACCGTATTTCGGACCGTTGAGCGCGAGATCGTTGCGCAGCACGTAGAGCAGCGGCGTATCGCGCGCGGCGCTGATCTCGTGGATCCTGCCGTTCACGGTGAGGCGGATCGGTGCCTGCGTCATCTCGTTCCCAAGCCTGCATCAAAATCTACGTCCGCGACGATACCGTTTGTACACAAACGTGCAAGCCGTGCATGCCGCAGTGCAGCGCAATTGCCCGCTTTGTGGACAGGGCGGATAGGCAAATGAGGTTTTATGCGGCAGCAGCACCTTTTGCATTGCACCGCCGCTTGACAGCCCTAGGGGAGCGCGCGCAACATCGTTCGTATACGAATGATAACCGCAAGGTCCGGCCGGCTTTGACATGGTGATGGAAACAACGAGCGCTGCCACCGACAAGATCCGCTGCGATGCCTGTCCGGTGATGTGCTACATCAAGCCCGGCGCGGCGGGCGCCTGCGACCGCTATGCTAATCACGACGGCAAGCTGGTCCGCGTCGATCCCCATGTGATCTTGGAGCGCACCGTCGAGCACGGCGGCAAGCTCGTCCCGTTCAATCGCACCGAAGACTGGGACGGCAAGCTCGTCCACGAGCCCTCGACCTTCGTCACTGCAATCGGCGCGGGCACGACCTATCCCGATTACAAGCCGGCGCCGTTCATCGTATCGTCCGAGATCGATGGCGTTGACATGGTGACCGTGGTCACCGAGGGCATCTTCTCCTATTGCGGCATCAAGGTGAAGATCGACACCGATCGCTATCTCGGCCCCGAAACCGCGACCGTCCGCGCGCAGGGCGAGGCGGTCGGACACGTCACCACCAGCGAATACGGCTCGCAGATGCTCTCGCTTGGCGGCGTGCATCATCTCACCGGCGGCTCCAAGAAGGAGGGCCGCGTCACTTGCGATACGCTGATGGATCTCGCCAATTGCAAGGCCGTGGAGCTAACCATCGACGGCGGCGCGAGCGTGGTGGTGCAGGCCGGCCAACCGCCGATCGTCAATGGCGTGAAAGAAGAGCGCATGCGCGTCGGCTGCGGCTCGGCGACGATCGGCATGTTCGCCAAGCAATGGCATGGCAAGGTCGATGAGGTCGTCGTGGTCGATGACCACATCACCGGCGTGCTGTCGGAGCACCAGGCCGGCAAGCTGCTCGACATCGCCGATACCGGCATCAAGATGAAGGGGCGGCGTTCGACACCCGGCCGCTATTTCCAGGTCGCCGATCCCGGCACGGGCTGGGGCGGCACCAACATTTCCGATCCGCTGGCGATTCTCGGGCCGTTCGACGCCAAGCAAGCCAGGCCCGGTCTTTCGATGCTGATGGTCTCCACCACCGGCGAGCATGCGTCCTATTACGTGCTCGACGAAGCCCTGAAGCCGGTCGAGACCGAGATGCCGGCCGACCTGAAATTCTCGGTCGAGCGCATCCAGGAGAATTGCGAGCCGGCGCTGTGCACGGTGTTGTTCATGGCCGGCGCCGGTGGCTCGCTCCGCGCCGGCGTCACCGACAATCCCGTGCGGCTGACGCGCTCGGTCAAGGACGCGCTGACGCGCGTCACCAGCGGCGGCGCGCCTGTCTATGTCTGGCCGGGTGGGGGCATCACCTACATGGTCGATGTGACGCAGATGCCTTCAGGCGCATTCGGCTACGTACCGACGCCGGCGCTGGTCGCGCCGATCGAGTTCACGATGAGGCTGTCCGACTACGCCGCGCTCGGCGGGCACATGGATCATGTGAAACCGCTTGCCGAGGTGCAGAATGGTGAGGACGTCCGGCAGCTGCCCTGGCAGAACCCAATCCCGGGACGTCGCGCATGAGGAGGCTCCCGCAAATCGCATTGCTGTCTGATGGCCGGCGGCTGCATTTGCAGGATGGACCGATTGATCTGATCGTCGAGGCGAGGGGCCGTGCGGATGAGGTGCGCGCGGCCTATGAGGCTGCCGGGCGAAGGTTCACGGGCTTGCTGGACGAGCTCTGCGCTGAATTGCCGGAATTGCGGACGGGCGCCGGGGCGCGGACCTCGCTGAAAGGCGTGGTGGCGCGTCGCATGCACGCTGCTGTCGCGCCCTATGCCGCCGACTGCTTCATCACGCCGATGGCTGCGGTCGCCGGCAGTGTGGCGGAGGAAATTCTCGGCGCGATGCTTGGCGCTGCGACGCTGGATCGGGCCTACGTCAATAACGGCGGCGACATCGCGCTGCATCTCGGGCGCGGTGAGGATTTTTCGGTGGGTTTGATGGACCGGCCGGACCGTGGCGGCGTGATGCGCACCATGAGGGTCACTGCGAATGATCCCGCGCGCGGCATCGCGACCAGCGGTCGGCACGGCCGCAGCTTTTCGCTCGGCATCGCCGATGCCGTGACGGTGCTGGCGGCGACCGCGTCGCAGGCCGATGCGGCGGCCACCGTCATCGCCAATGCCGTCGATCTGCCCGGGCATCCCGCCATCCTCCGGCAACCCGCGAACGAGCTTCAGCCTGACAGCGATCTCGGCGCGCGTCTCGTCACCCGAGATGTCGGTGATTTGTCGCAGAATGAGACCGGCGCTGCGCTGGAATCTGGCGCGGAATGTGCACGGCAATTATTCGATCGCGGATTGATCGAGGGGGCCGTGCTCAGGCTTTGTGGTGATATGCTTGTCATCGGACCAAAGGATATAGAAGGGCAACGACCGCGCCCGGCTGTGCTGGAGAACGCGGTTTATGCCTGAGCAGGGAAGTGCCCAAAGGAAAACAATCATGAGCGCGATCATCCGCAAGATCGTCACCGTCGTCGAGGAGACGCAGATGGAGATGGGCCAAAAGGTCTCGCCGCCGAGCCGGCGTGCTGCGGCGATCGCCGTGATCGAAAATCCGTTCGCCGGACAATATGTCGAGGACCTGTCGCCGCTGATCGCGATCGGCGAGGAACTCGGCGAGCTCCTGTCGAAGCGCGCGGTGGCGGCGCTGGGCATCGAGGGCGCCAAGGCGCAGAGCTACGGCAAGGCCGCGGCCGTCGGCGAGAATGGCGAACTGGAACACGCCGCCGCGATCCTTCACCCCAAGATGGGCGCGCCGGTGCGGAAAGTCCTGGGCAAGGGCGCGGCGCTGATCCCCTCGTCGAAGAAGCGCAGCGGCCCCGGCACGACGCTCGACATTCCGCTCGGGCACAAGGATGCGGCCTTCGTGCGCAGCCATTTCGACGGCATGGAGGTGCAGATCAACGACGCGCCGCGCGCCAACGAGATCATGGTCGCGGTCGCCGTCACCGACAGCGGCCGGCCGCTGCCGCGTGTCGGGGGCCTGACGGTTGCGGAGATCAAGGGCGAAGACGGTTTGCGATAGAAGACGCAAGAGAGTTCAAAACTGGAGGTTGGGATGCGAGCAAGAAACTATTTCGTCGGCGCGGCCTTCGCGCTCCTGGCGGGCGGCATGGGTCAGTCGGCCGTGGCGCAGGACATCAAGATCGGCGAGATCAACAGTTACTCGTTGCTGCCGGCCTTCACCGAGCCCTACCGCAAGGGCTGGCAGCTCGCGGTCGAGGAGATCAACGCGGCCGGCGGCATCAACGGCAAGAAGCTGGTCGTCATCTCCAAGGACGACGGCGGCAAGCCGGCGGACGCGCAGACCGCGGCCAACGAACTCGTCTCCAGCGAAGGTGTGGCGATGCTGACGGGCACGTTCCTGTCGAACATCGGCCTCGCCGTCAGCGACTTCGCCAATCAGAAGAAGGTATTCTTCCTCGCAGCCGAGCCGCTGACCGACGCCATCACCTGGTCGAAGGGCAACAAGTACACGTTCCGTCTGCGGCCCTCCAACTACATGCAGGCGGCGATGCTCGTGGAAGCGGCCAGCAAGCTGCCGGCAAAACGCTGGGCGACGATTGCGCCGAACTACGAATACGGTCAGTCGGCGGTCGCGGTATTCAAGAAGCTGATGTCGGAGAAGCGCCCCGATATCCAGTGGGTCGACGAGCAATGGCCGCCACAGGGCAAGATCGATGCGGGCCCGGTGGTGCAGGCGGTTGCGCAAGCTAATCCGGAAGCCATTCTCAACGTCACCTTCGGCGCCGATCTCGTCAAGCTCGTGCGCGAGGGCAACACTCGTGGCCTCTTCAAGGGACGCGAGGTCGTCTCCTTCCTGACCGGCGAGCCGGAATATCTCGACCCGCTGAAGGACGAGACACCCGAGGGCTGGATCGTCACCGGCTATCCCTGGTACGCGATCAAGACTCCCGAGCATGATGCGTTCCTGAAGGCCTACCAGGGCAAGTACAACGACTATCCGCGCCTCGGCTCGATCGTCGGCTACCAGACCATCAAGGCGGCCGCCGCGATCCTGGCCAAGGCCGGCTCCACCGATCCGGAGAAGCTGATCGCCGCGGCGGAAGGTCTTTCGATGCCGTCGCCTTTCGGCGAGATCACCTTCCGCAAGATCGACCATCAGTCGACGCTGGGGGCCTTCGTCGGCAAGACCGCGCTGAAGGACGGCAAGGGCGTGATGGTGGACTCGTCCTACAAGAAGGGCTCGGACTATCTGCCGAGCGATGCCGAAGTCGCGAAGCTGCGGCCGAAGGATTGAACTCTCTTTTTATCTCTCCCTCTCCCCGCTCTTCGCGGGGAGAGGGTTGGGGTGAGGGGCTCTCTCCACGCCCCGCGCTGGTGGAGAGAGCCCCTCACCCGGATCGCACCGGACGATGCTTCGCATCACCGGAAGCGATCCGACCTCTCCCCGCAAGAGCGGGGCGAGGTGACTTCAAACCCAACCCGGACCACCGATGGCCTTTTATGTCGTACAGTTTCTGACCGGTCTCGCCAGCGCAGCGTCGCTGTTTCTGGTGGCCTCGGGTCTGTCGATCATCTTCGGCGTGACGCGGATCGTGAATTTCGCGCATGGCGCCTTCTATATGATCGGCGCCTACATCGCCTTCACGCTCACCGAACGGCTGTCGGGTGCGTTCGGCTTCTGGGGCAGCATCGTGCTGGCCGCGCTCGCGGTGGCGCTGATCGGCGTCATCGTCGAGATGGTGCTGCTCCGCCGCATCTATCACGCGCCTGAATTGTTTCAGCTGCTCGCGACCTTCGGCCTAACCTTGATGGTCGAGGATCTCGTCGTGTTGATCTGGGGCCCCGACGATCTCGTCGGCCGCCGTGCGCCGGGCTTCAAGGGCGCGATTGATTTCTTCGGGCAGAACATTCCCAGCTATGACCTGTTCCTGATCGTGCTCGGTCCGGTCGTGCTCGGCATTCTCTGGCTGCTGTTCCAGCGCACCCGCTGGGGCGTGCTGGTGCGCGCGGCGACGCAGGACCGCGACATGGTCGCAGCGCTCGGCGTCAATCAGAAGTGGCTGTTCACGAGCGTGTTCGCGGTCGGCGTCTTCCTCGCAGCGCTTGGCGGCGCGCTCCAGATCCCGCGCGATGCCGTGCATCATGCCATGGATCTGCGCATCATTGTCGAGGTCTTCGTCGTCGTCGTGATCGGCGGTCTCGGCAGCATCGTCGGCGCCTTCGTCGCGGCGGTGCTGGTCTCCGAGCTCAACGCCTTCGGCATCCTGATCTTCCCGAAAATCTCCATCATCCTGGTCTTCCTGGTGATGGCGATGGTGCTGATCGTCCGCCCATGGGGCCTGTTCGGCAAGCCCGAGGCACCCGCGCGCAGGACGCCGGGCCTCACCGTCAACCCCTGGCGGCCGCTGACGTCGAACGAACGATTGGCCGCGCTGGCGGCGCTGGTCATCGCGGCGACGCTGCCGCTGTTTGCCGGCAATTACGCGCTGACGGTCGGCTCCGAGATCGCGATCTTCGTGATCTTCGCCGTCTCCTTGCACTTCCTGATGTCGGTGGGCGGGCTGGCGTCCTTCGGTCATGCCGCCTATTTCGGGCTCGGCGCCTATGGTGTCGCCTTCCTCGCCAAGATGGCGGGGTTGCCGATGATCGCCTGCCTGCTGCTCGGGCCGCTGCTCGGCTGCATAGGCGCTGCGGTGTTCGGCTTCTTCGCGGTGCAGCTCTCCGGCGTCTATTTCGCGATGCTGACGCTCGCGTTCGCGCAGATCGTCTGGTCGGTCGCGTTCCAGTGGGTCAACGTGACAGGCGGCGATAACGGCATCCTGGGCGTGTGGCCTGCAAGCTGGGCGGCGAGCCCGTCGCATTTCTACTGGCTGGCGCTGGGCGTTGCGGCGCTCGTCACGATCGCGCTGCGGGCCATGATATTCTCGCCGTTCGGCTACGCGCTGCGCGCCACGCGCGACTCAGCTTTGCGCAGCGAGGCCGTCGGCATCAACGCCAAGCGCATCCAGTGGACCGCCTTCGTGATCGCGGGCACGACCGCCGGTATTGGTGGCGCGCTGTTCGCCTATCTCAAGGGCAGCGTCTTCCCCGACAATCTCGGCATCTCGCTCTCGGTCGATGCCCTCGTCATGGTGCTGCTCGGCGGCGTCGAGACGGTGTCGGGCGCGGTGATCGGCGCGATCGTCTACAAGGCTTTGAACATCTGGCTGGTCAGCCAGACCGACCTCTCGAAACTCGTCCTCGGCGGCTTCATCGTGCTGATCGTCGTCGTCTTCCCCAAGGGCATCGTCGGTATGCTGGAGACACTGGCGCAGCGCCGCCGGAAGGCCTCGCCGCCGGGATCACCTTTGCTCGCCAAGCCGATCGAGTCTGCCGAATGAGCCTAGCACCCCCACTTCTCGCGGTTGAAGGCCTGAGCAAATCCTACGGCGGCATCCATGCCGTGCGCGGCGTCTCGTTCTCGCTGCGATCAGGCGAGATTTTGGCGCTGATCGGCCCGAACGGCGCGGGAAAAAGCACTTGCTTCGATATGCTCAATGGCCAGAACAGGCCTGATAGCGGCCATGTCCGCCTGCTCGGCGAAGAAACCACCGGCAAGAAGCCGCGCGACATCTGGCGCATGGGCGTCGGCCGCACCTTCCAGATCACCGCGACCTTCGCCACCATGACCGTGCGCGAAAATGTGCAGGTCGCGCTGATCTCGCACGGGAGGCAGCTGTTCAATTTGTTCGGCTCGGCGCCGAATTTCGATCGCGGCGAGGCCGGCCGTTTGCTGGAGCTCGTCGGCATGAGCGGCTACGCCGATCGTCCCTGCGGCGAGCTCGCCTATGGCGACCTCAAGCGGCTCGAGCTGGCGGTCGCGCTCGCCAATGAGCCCAAGCTGCTTTTGATGGACGAGCCGACCGCCGGCATGGCGCCGCGCGAGCGCGTCGATTTGATGCGGCTGACGGCTCAGATCGCACGGGAAAAATCCATAGGCGTGCTCTTCACCGAGCACGACATGGACGTGGTGTTCGAGCATGCCGACCGCATCCTCGTGCTAAATCGCGGCACGCTGATCGCCGAGGGCTCGCCGGCCGAGGTGCGAGGTAATCCGCAGGTGCAGGCGGTCTATCTCGGCGAGGGCCTCGTTTACGATGCCCGCCACCGCGAGGGAGCCTCGACATGAAGCTGACCGTCGAGGCGCTCAACAGCCATTACGGCCCGGCGCACATCCTCTTCGACATCGGCTTCGAGGTCGGCGAGGGCGAGGTCGTCGCGCTGCTCGGGCGCAACGGCGCCGGCAAGTCGACGACGTTTCGTTCGATCGTCGGGCTCGTGGCGCAGCGAACCGGCTGCATCATGTTCGAGGGCAAGGACGTCTCGGCGAAGCCGACGCACGAGATCGTGCGCGAGGGCCTCGGCTATGTGCCGGAGGAGCGGCGCATCTTCACTGACCTGACGGTGGAAGAAAATCTCGAAGTCGGCCGCCAGCCCAAGCGTCCGAACGCCCCGCACTGGACGCGCGAAAAACTGTTCGCGCTGTTTCCAAATCTGGGTGAAATGAAGAGCCGTCCGGGCGGGCGCATGAGCGGCGGCGAGCAGCAGATGCTGACCATCGCGCGCACGCTGATGGGCAATCCGTCATTGGTGCTGCTCGACGAGCCCTCGGAAGGCCTGTCGCCGAAGATCGTGGAGCAGATGGTCGATGCCATCCTGACCATGAAGAAGGAGGGCGTCAGCATCGTCGTCTCCGAGCAGAATCTGCACTTCGCGCGGCTGATCTCCGACCGCGCCTATATCATCGAGCGCGGCCGCATCTGTTTCGGCGGCACCATGGCCGAGCTCGACGCGCGTCCGGACATCCGCGACGCGCATCTGTCGTTGTGAAGGGCGGGGAAGGGATGGCAAGAAGCGTCGCGGCGAAGAAGAACATCAAACCGGCAAAACCGCCCTACGTGCTCGACGAGCAGGTCGGATTCATCCTGCGCCAGGTCTGGCAGCGGCACAGCTCGATCTTCTCACGAGACATCGGCACCAATCTGACGCCGACCCAATGGGCGGCGCTGTCGAAGCTCGCCGAGACCGGACCGTGCTCACAGAACCAACTCGGGCGGCTGACGGCGATGGACGTCGCCACCATCAAGGGCGTGATCGACCGGCTGACGGCGCGCGGCCTCACCGAGACCAGCCAGGATCCCGAGGACGGCCGGCGCTTGCTGGTGAGCCTGACGCGCGCCGGTCAACAGCTTGCGGAGAAGGTCGCGCCGAACGCGCTTGCGATCACGCGCGAGACGCTCGCGCCGCTCGACGCCAGGGAGCGCGAGACGCTGATGGCGCTGTTGAACAAGTTGAGGTGAGGGCGATCTCGTAGGGTTGGGCAAAGGCGCAAAGCGCCGTGCCCACCATCTTTCATTGTTTGGAAGAAGTCCTGGTGGGCACGCTTCGCTTTGCCCACCCCTACGGTACTGTTTCCTTGGCCTACTTCCCCACCACCTCCGGTACCTTCCCCGCGGGCGGCGTGTTGCGGCTGCGTTGCGTGCGCACGATACCGTCGATGATGGTCATGCCGATGCCCGGGAGATCGCCGAGCTGCACGCTCTCCAGAATGTTCTTGCCGGGCGAATGCTGCGCCTTATCCATGATGACGAAGTCGGCGGCGCGGCCGATCTCGATCAGGCCGCAATCGAGCTGGCGCATCCGCGCGGTGTTGCCGGTAGCAAGGCAGAACGCGATCTCGGCCGGCAGTTCGCCGAGCGAGGACAGCATCGAGACCATGCGCAGAATGCCGAGCGGCTGCACGCCGGAGCCGGCCGGCCCATCGGTGCCCAGGATGACGCGATGCAGATCGCCCATCTCGCGCGCGATGCGCAGCGTGTAGAGCGCCGAGCGCTCATTGCCGTTGTGAACAATCTCGAGCCCGCGCTTGCAGCCCTCGCAGATGCAGCGGATCTGGTCGTCGGGCAGCGCGGTGTGGCCGCCATTGATGTGGCCGACCACGTCGGTGTCGGCCTCCAGCACCACGTCCTTGTCGATCAGGCCGGACCCGGGAATCGAGGGGCCGCCGGTGTGGATCGTGCTCTGGATGCCGTATTTACGCGCCCAGCCGACCATCTTGCGGGCGGTGGGGCCGTCCTTGACGCCGCCGAGGCCGACCTCGCCGAGCAGCTTGACGCCGGCTGCGGCCAATTCCTTGAAATCTTCCTCGACCATCTCGCATTCGATCACCGGCGCTCCGGCATGAACCTTCACCCCGCCCGGGCGCAAGGTCCAGAACGCGCGCTGGGCGAAGATCGCCATCGCCTTCAATCCCACGACGTCGCGGGGGCGGCCGGGCATGTGCACTTCGCCGGCCGAGATCATGGTGGTGATGCCGCCATGGAGGGAGCTGTCGATCCAGTTGATCTGGTTCTGTCGCGGCGTCCAGTCGCCGGCGACCGGGTGGACGTGGCTGTCGATCAGGCCGGGCGTGACGGTCGTGCCGTGGGCATCGACGATGGTGGTCGCGCTCTCGACGTTACAGTCTTTGAAGCGGCCGATCGCGGTGATCTTGCCGTTCTCGGCGACGATGGTGTCGCCGTCCAGGATCGGCTTTTCCAGGGCGCCGGACAGGATCAGGCCGATATTGCGGATCACGAGCTTCGAGGGTCCGGTGGCCTGGGGTGCGTCATGCGCCATGGAAGGGGCTCCTTATTCCTAACTGCAACGCTCGCGATCTTGAGCAGCCTTGACCACGGGATCAAGCGGGATTATTCATTAGTATACGAATGATCGTATACAAACGATGCATAGCTGCCCGCCTCGAAAACCGCAAATGACGCGACAGGGAAGGTGAGATGAGCAATTTCAATCAGGAAAGCGTTCTGAGCGTCCACCACTGGACCGACACGCTATTCTCCTTCAAGACCACCCGCAGCCCGACTTTCCGCTTCCGCAATGGCGAATTCACCATGATCGGGCTCAAGGTCGGCGAAAAGCCCCTGCTGCGGGCCTACAGCGTCGCCAGCGCCAATTACGAGGACACGCTGGAGTTCTTCTCGATCAAGGTGCCGGACGGACCGCTGACCTCGCGCCTTCAGCATCTCAAGGAAGGCGACGAGATCATCGTCAGCCGCAAGGCCACTGGCACGCTGGTGATCGACAACCTCGAAGAAGGCCGCAACCTCTATCTGATCGGCACCGGCACGGGCCTTGCGCCGTTCCTGAGCGTGATCAAGGACCCCGAGACCTATGAGCGCTTCGAGAAGGTCGTGCTGCTGCACGGCTGCCGTCACGTCAAGGAGCTCGCCTATGGCGAGATGATTACCGAGCATCTGCCGAAGGACGAGCTGCTCGGCGAGTACATCCAGAGCCAGCTCATCTACTACCCGACCGTGACCCGCGATCCCTTCCGCAACCGCGGCCGCATCACCGACCTCATCACCTCAGGCAAGCTGTTCAGCGATATCGGCCTGCCGGCGCTGGAAGCGGCCCACGACCGCGTCATGATCTGCGGCAGCCCGGCGCTGGTGGCGGACACCCGCGTGCTGCTGGGCGAACGCGGCTTCATCGAGGGAAATCACGGCGAGCCGGCCCAGTTCGTGGTCGAAAAGGCCTTTGCCGAGCGCTGATCCGGAATTTCCTGCCCAATAACACCGCATTTTCGCCACCGCGTGAGCGTTGCGGCGCCGATTCGGCGCGCGATACTATGCGGGTGCGAATCAGCGGAGTTCCCACATGGTTGCGGACAGCGACAGCAACATCGCCTGGCACCGGGTCCAGTTGAAGAAGAACCGCGCCGAGTTGAAGGCGCTCGAGACCGCGCGCTTCACGATGGGTGAGATCGCGTCCTCGAAGCGGAACGGCCAGACCCAGAAGGCGATCGCGGAACTCAAGCG
This sequence comes from Bradyrhizobium diazoefficiens, assembly GCF_016616235.1. Lineage (NCBI taxonomy): Bacteria > Pseudomonadati > Pseudomonadota > Alphaproteobacteria > Hyphomicrobiales > Nitrobacteraceae > Bradyrhizobium > Bradyrhizobium diazoefficiens. Next base: position 4,784,818 of record NZ_CP067100.1, on the reverse strand, counting down.
CAAGATCACGCAGTCCGAGCGCGTGATCGCCGACCACGACAAGCGCACCCGCCGTCCGCTTGGCACCGATCTGCAAAGCCTCAGCAATGGCAGCTGGAGCCATTGGGACGCCTATACCAGTCAGCAGCAGCGCAAGACCGGTCAGCGCTCGCCGGGGCGCGGATAGTCAGGCCCACGGCTGTTCAGTTGGGAACGGCTCGCGCCGCCGCCTGTTGTCAGCGATCCCGGATTCGAATCCTGGATTTGGCAATGGAGGTTCGCATGAGTGCCAGCGCCATTCCCGTCTTCAATAGCACACTCCAGACAACGCACATCTGGTTGAACGAAATCGGCGAAGAGACCGGTTTCGACGATCAGCTATCATGGCACGTGCTGGCTGCGGTGTTGCGCGCGGTTCGCGATCGTCTGCCGATCGAACTTGCGGCGCATCTCGGATCGCAGCTGCCGCTCTTGGTTCGCGGCACCTATTATGAGCAGTTCCGTCCGTCCGAACTGCCGAAGCGCGTGCGTTCACTCGATGAGTTTCTGGAGATGGTCGAGCAGGAACTCAGGTACACGCGGTCGGTGGACGCGAAGGCGGCGCTGCGTTCGGTATTCCACGTTCTCTCGCGCCATCTCACGTCCGGTCAAGCGGCCAATGTGAGGGACGCCTTGCCGGCGGAAGTGCGTGCGATGTGGGACGATCCGGCGCCCGCCGGTCGGGCGTGAAACAATCTCCGGAAGGCCGGCGTTGACCAAGTCACGAGCTCAACGCTGTGCAGGAGATGAGATCATGACCGGCAAGATGCCTCCAGTTCCACCGGACAACCAGAGTCACAAGGGAACCGGTGATAACAAGCAGACGCCTGCGGACCAGGCGCCGCATGGGCGGCAGCACGCGCAGAATCCCGATCAGCAGGGCCAGCAGGGCAACATCAAGCAGAACACGACAAATCAGGGTTACCAGCAAGACCGGTGAAGCGAGGCCGGTCGAAGGAGGACGACAGCTCATGTCGACATCCACCAAGACACCGAACACGATTCGCCAGGGCGGCCCGGGCGCCGCGCATGAAAACGCCAAGGCGCCGCTCGAGATCAAGAAGCCGCCGCCCGAGAGTCCGCAGCGCAAGCACAGCAAGATCTCCGGTGGCGGAGGCGAGCACGATATCCATCACACCCATGACCCGGCGGGAAAGGCCGGAGGAGAGTGACGATGAGCAACAAGCAGCCGAAGCTCTACACGCGCACCAACAAGGATCTCCGCGAGAACCCGCTGATCGGCGGATCCAAGGGTGCGACCATGGCCGGGGCATCGCCCGACGATATCGAGGATGCGCTCGGTGAGAACACGATCGAGGGTGACCGCGAGAATGACGTGACTTTCGCAGGCGGCATCGACAAGGATGTCGCACATAGCGGATCGCCCCGCAGAGGCCGGAGGCCATAGATGCAAGGCAGAAAAACCCATGAACAACAAATGCGCATCCTGGAGCGCAAGCCCGATGTTCCGGACGCGCGGGAGCTGGATCGGGCGTTAGACCGCAACGTCGAGGACAACGCGGTTCACCGTGCGCAGCCCGAAGCTCGGCACAGCGAATACCCGGTAAGTCGTGGCGGCCTCAATCAGGAGAGCGACCACAACAAGCACAACGATCCCGGCCAGAGCGGCCACAAGCCGCCGAAGCCGATGCCGGCACAACAGAAGAAGCACTAGATTTTCGGAAGATCACTGCAAGAGGAGACACCCATGCCAGCTGGACACGGCAGCAAGACGCATTTCAGGTCGGGCATGCATGGCAAGAGCGATGGCACCGGCGCCATGGCCGACATTCCCAAGGACAAGATCGGCGACAACATGGTGCTGTCCAACCGCGACAAGAAGCAGCATTCCGATATCCGCGGCATGGACAGCAAGTCGATCCAGACCGAGCAATACCAGGATCATTCCGCCAACCGGCTCGGAAGCGACGACGAAGACTGAGACCTGAGAAAATCGAACTTCGGTCGCGTCCTCCCCGACCGACTCCCTGCGGACCGGCCCTCAGCCGGTCCGATTTTTTGTAGCGACGAGATCGCGTTCCCAACCGAACACGGAGCGGCCGTCGAGATCGGGCGAGACTCCACGCTCGCCGGCGATGTAGGCCTCGACCGACGGCCCCCGCGCGCTGCGTTCGAGCCGCCGCGCCTGGTCGTCGAGCCGCTTGATCGCGTGCATCTCTTCGTCGCGTCCGAGCTTGGCGTTCTGGATCGCGCCCTTGAGCACGCGAATCGTCTCGTCATAGACCTTGATCGGAACGGGGTAGGGATGCCGGTCCTTGCCGCCATGGGCCAGCGAGAAGCGCGCCGGATCCCTGAAACGATAGGGCGCGCCGTGGACGACCTCGGCGACCATTGCCAGCGAGCGCACGGTGCGCGCGCCGACGCCGGGCGTCAGCAGCAGCTCCGGGAAATCGACCGGGCCACGCTCGGCCGCGGCGGCCAGCGTGCCATGCAGGCGACGTGCGAACACGTCCTTGGGCCTGACATCGTGATGTACCGGCATGACGAGATGCGGCAGCATCGCCTGCGCGGGTTCGGGCGTCGTTCCGGTGAGCCGCTGGAATTCGGTGAGGATGCGGTCCGGGCCGAGATCGCTCAGCAGCTCGAGCTGCGCGGTGCGCGAGACATCGGCGCGGTGGTCGGTGAGGTTGACGATCTCGCCTTGCTGGGGGCCGTCGATCGCGCTGTGTGGCGCATCTACAAAGCTCTTCAGTGCTTCCGAATGCCAGTGATAGCGGCGCGCCTGGCGCTTGTCGCCGTTCATGCCCTGCTGCACCACCGTCCATTTGCCGTCGGCGGTGACGAAGAAGCCGTGGAGATAGAGATCGAAGCCGTCCTGCACGGCGGCGCTGTCCACCTTTGCCACGAGGCGGCTGGCGCGGGTGAGTTTCGCGCCGTCGAAGCCGACGCGGTTGCCGAGCTGCAAGAGCTCATCGGGTGTCTTGCGCGAATGCTGGCCGCGGCCGCCGCAGACATAGATGCCGAGCTCGTCCTGGAGCGGGCCGAGCCCGCGCTTCAGCGCGCCGATCACGGAGGTCGTGATGCCGGAGGAATGCCAGTCCATGCCCATCACGGCACCGAACGACTGGAACCAGAATGGATGTGAGAGACGCTGGAGGAACGCATCGCGTCCGTAATGATGCACGATTGCCTGCGTGACGATCGCGCCCAGCGAGGCCATGCGGGTTGCGAGCCAGGGCGGAACCCGGCCGGTGTGCAGGGGAAGGTCGGCGCTGCCGGTACGTCGAGTCATGCGTGCTTCACACTAGCGCAGTTTGGCAACCGTTGCATCAATGGGATGCTGCGTTGCACCAGATGTGGGAGCGAAGCCGGCCTGAAGGCGTTGAGCGGGTTGACGCGATCGCAACGGCAGGGACAGCAATGAACTGGCAGGCTCTCATGGCCGACATCGACAAGATGTTCGGCTGGATACCGTCATGGTTTATCGGCCTCGGCCTCGTTGCCGGCGCAATGCTGCTCGCCCTGTTTGTCTACCGGGTCGCCGTGTGGCTGCTCTGTCGCGCCTTCGGAACCCGCCTGCCTCTCATAGCCGTATTCATCGACCGGACCTCCGGTCCGGCTCAGCTGGCGCTGTGTCTTGCCGCGGTCGCGCTGGTGCTGCCGCTTGCGCCGCTCGACGATACGATCCGAACGCCGCTGATGCGGCTGTTCGTCGTCGCCTTCATCGCACTGATCGGCTGGATCTCGATCCGGATCGTCGACATGAGCTCGGCGCGGTACTTGCAGAATTTCCGCGACGTCACCGAGAATTTCATCGCACGCAAGCACGTCACCCAGGTCCGCGTCTTCAAGCGCGTCACCGATACCATCATCGTCATCATCACCGTCTCCGCCGCGCTGATGACGTTCGATTCTGTGAGGCAATACGGCGTCAGCCTGTTCGCCTCTGCCGGCGCCGCCGGTATCATCGTCGGTCTTGCCGCGCGGCCGCTGCTCAGCAACCTGATCGCCGGCATGCAGATCGCCATCACGCAGCCGATCCGGATCGAGGATGCCGTGATCATCGAGAACGAGTGGGGCTGGGTCGAGGATATCGCCTCGACCTATGTGGTAATCCGGCTGTGGGACTGGCGAAGGATGGTGGTGCCGCTGTCCTACTTCATCGAAAAGCCGTTCCAGAACTGGACGCGCGACACCGCATCCCTGATCGGCGTGATCGGACTGCACGTCGACTATCGCGCCGACGTGCCGCGCATCCGCCGCTGGCTGGAGCAGGCGGTGAAGGAGTCGAAGCTATGGGACGGCGCGGTGGTCAATCTCCAGGTGATCGATGCGGATTCGCGCACCATCGAGCTTCGCGCGCTGGTCAGCGCCAGGAACGCGCCGCAATCCTGGGACCTGCGCTGTGAGATGAGGGAGAAGCTGATCGCGTTCATTCGCGACGAGATGCCGGAAGCGCTGCCACGCGAGCGCGCGATCCTGATCCCCTCGGGGGGAGACGATGACGCCCAGTTCTTGCGGCGTCCGGCCGCACCGGAAAAGATGCGGGCGAACGCCCACAATTGACCGGCGTGCGTCTTCCTTACCGAGCCTTGGGTCGCGCCGCGCCGCCGCGAGCAGGGCGGTGCGCGCAAGGCGCACAGAAGCAGTCCTCATGTTAAAGACCTCACTGCGCGCGGATGTCGGCGGCCTTCAGCACCGGCTCCCACTTGCTCGCCTCGGCGTGCATGTAGGCATCGAAATCCTTGGCGGAGGAGCCGACCGGGGCCGCGCCGATTTTGCCGAGCGTCGACAGCACGTTGGCATCCTGCAGCGCCGCTTTCAGATCGGTCTCGAGCTTTGCGACGATTTCCGGCGGCATCTTTGCAGGGCCAAGCACGCCCCACCACACCGAGACGTCGTAGCCGGGGATGCCTGATTCGGCGATGGTCGGAACGTCAGGCAGCGCCTTGGAGCGCTCGGCCGAGGTGACCGCGAGCGCGCGCACCGGGCCGCCTTCGAGCTGGCCGATCGCTTCGGCGAGCGGATTGATGCTGAGCGGAATCTCGCCGGCGATCACCGCCGTCAGCGCCGGCGCGCCGCCTTTGTAGGGGATGGCGACGATCTTGGTGCCGGACATGTATTTCAGGAGCTCACCGGCGAGATGCGCCGAGGTGCCGTTGCCAGACATGCCGTAGGAGAGCTTGTCCGGCTCCTTCTTCGCAGCAGTGAGGAGATCGCCGAGCGTCTTGTAAGGGCTGTCCTTGGCCACCACGATCGCGAGCGGCGAAGAGGCGACTTCGGTGATCGCGGTAAAATCCTTAAACGTGTCATAGGGCACGCTCGGATAGATGAACTGGTTGAGCGGATGGCCGCTCGCGACCAGGATCAGCGTGTAGCCGTCGGGCGCGGCCTGCGTCAGCGCCTGCGAGGCGACAATGCCGCCGGCGCCGGGCCGATTGTCGATCACCGGCTGCTGGCCCCAGGTCTTCGCCAGTGCCTGGGCGAGCGTGCGCGCGAGCACGTCGACCGCGCCGCCGGCGGCATAGGGCACGAGGATATGCACCGGCTTGCTCGGATAGTTGTCCGCGGCCCGCGCGGCGTTCGCAGCCAGCAGCAGACCGGCGCCCAGCATCACGCCGGCGATCTTCTTGCTCAAACCCATTCCCAGCACTCCTAGAGGGCGTTTGCGCGCGCGGCGGTCTCGAAGCCGTCCGGACGCCGCCCACGGTTTTTGTTGACGAGACCTGATCTTTTGTACGATAGTACAAATCACATGGTACGCAAGCCCACCAGCAAGGAAACGGCCCGCAAGCCGAACATGCGCGAGGCGATTCTCGCCGCGGCGGAAGAGCTGTTCGCCACCAACGGCTTCAATGCCGTCTCGGTGCGCGACATCGCGCAGGCCGCAGGGGCCAACCCCGGCAGCGTGACCTACCATTTCAAGACCAAGGACGGCCTGCTGCTGGAAATCTACCGGCGTCATTGCGGGCCGATGAATCTGCGCCGTTCCGAGCTGCTCGCCGCGGCGAAGCGCGTGCGCGATCTCCAGGACCGGTTGGAGGCGATCGTGCGGGCCTATGTGGTGCCGGCCTTTACGTCGGGCAGCGATCTCGCCGGCGGCGGCGCGCGTTTCACGCGGCTGCGCGCCGTGATGTCGGCCGAAGGCAACGAAGTCGCGCGAAAAATCATCGCGCAGACCTTTGACGACACCAGCCACGCTTTCATCGATGCGATCCACGACAGCCTGCCGCACATTCCGCGCACCGATATCGTCTGGCGCAGCCACTTCCTGCTCGGCGCACTCTATTATTCGCTGGTCACGCCGGACCGCGTCTCGCGCCTGTCGCGCGGCGAGGCTGACGGCAGCGATCCGGCCAACGCGATCGAGCAATTGGTGCAGGCCACGGTCGCCGCGTTCCAGGCGCCGGCGCTCGATCAGGCCGCACCAGCGCGGCGGCGGACTCTCGCAAGCAGCAAGACTTGAAGTAAACGTCCGGTTCGGCGGTTCGCTTGATGACGACAATGTACACGCCCACCATTCCGCCGCCCGATCCGAACACGCGCACGCCGAAGTTCAAGCTGCCGAAGCTGTCCTGCGACTCGCATTGCCACATCTTCGGGCCCGGTGCGAGATATCCTTACGCGCCTGACCGCTCCTACACGCCGCCGGATGCGCCGCTGGAGGATTTCCGTGTGCTGCACGCCAAGCTCGGCGTCGAGCGGGCCGTCATCGTCAATGCCAGCGTGCACGGCACCGACAATACGGTGGCGCTCGATGCGATTGCGCAGAGCAACGGCGCTTATCGTGCGGTTGCCAATATCGACGACACCATTACCGAGCGCGGGCTTCGTGTGCTGCACGAAGGCGGCTTCCGCGGCTGCCGCTTCAATTTCGTCCGTCATCTCGGCGGCGTTCCTGACAAGAGGATATTCAACCGCGTCATCGCGATGGTCGCGCCGCTCGGCTGGCACATCGATTTGCATTTCGATGCGATCGACTTGCCCGAATATGCCGGCATGCTGGCCGAGCTGCCGCTGAGCTACACGATCGACCACATGGGACGGGTGAAGGCGTCCGAAGGGCTCGACCAGTTGCCCTTCAAGATCCTGATCGAGCTGATGCAGCGTGACGAAAAATGCTGGGTCAAGATCTGCGGCTCGGAGCGGGTGTCCTCCGCCGGTCCGCCCTTCACCGATGCCGTGCCGTTCGCGCGAAAAATCGTCGAGACCGCGCCCGACCGCGTCATCTGGGGCACCGACTGGCCGCATCCGAACGTCAAGGTGATGCCGAATGACGGCGACCTCGTCGATCTGATTCCGCTGTTTGCACCCGAGCCGGAGTTCCAGCAGAAGATTCTCGTCGACAATCCCGCGCGCCTGTTCGGGTTCGCTCCATGACCGCAATGGCGATCGACAAGCCGCGGGGGCGCGCCTGGTGGAAGGAGCTCTGGATCCAGGTGCTCATCGCCATGGCGGCCGGCATCACGCTTGGGATCGTCAGCCCCGAGGCGGGCGCCAGGATGCAGCCGCTCGGCGATGCCTTCATCAAGGCGATCCGGATGTTGATCGCGCCGATCATCTTCTGCACCGTCGTGCACGGCATCGCGCACATGGCCGACATGGCGCGGGTCGGGCGCGTCGCGGTCAAGGCGATCATCTATTTCGAGATCATGACCACGATCGCGCTGATCATCGGTCTCGTCGCGGTCAACCTGCTAAAACCCGGCGTCGGCATGAACATCGATCCCGCCAGCATCAATGCCAGCGCGGTCGAGCCTTATGTCAAGCAGACCAGCGTCATCGGCTTCGTGCCGTTCCTGATGAACATCGTACCGGCCACGTTCATCGGCGCCTTTGCGGAAGGAAACATCCTCCAGGTGCTCTTTATTTCCGTGCTGTGCGGTTTTGCGCTGGTGCAGCTCGGCGAACGCGCCGCGCCACTGGTTAGCCTGATCGACATCGCCGCCAAGATGGTGTTCGCGGTTGTCGGCTTCGTGATGTGGGCGGCGCCGATCGGCGCGTTCGGCGCCATCGCGTTCACGGTCGGCAAGTTCGGCGTCGGCTCGCTGGCCTCGCTCGGCAAGCTGCTGGGCGGCTTCTATCTCACTTGCGTGGTCTTCATTGTCATTGCGCTCGGTCCCGTCGCGCGGCTGTGCGGCTTCTCGCTGCTCAAGCTGATCCGCTACATCTGGGAAGAGCTGCTGATCTGCATCGCCACGACATCGTCGGAGACGGTGTTGCCGCGGATGCTGACCAAGCTGGAGAAGGCGGGCTGCGAGAAGAGCGTGGTCGGGCTCGTGATCCCGACCGGCTATTCCTTCAATCTCGACGGCACCTGTCTTTACCTCGCTGCCGCCTCGGTGTTCCTGGCGCAAGCGACCAACACGCCGCTCCGCCTCGCCGAGCAGATCGAGCTCTTGCTGATCCTGCTCGTGACCTCCAAGGGCGCGGCGGGGATCGCGGGCGCGGCCTTCGTCGTGCTGGCGGCGACGTTGTCTGCCACCGGCAGCATCCCGGTGACGAGCGTCGCGCTGGTGCTGGGTATCCATCGCCTGATGTCGCAGGGGCTGACGCCGACCAATCTGATCGGGAACGCGGTTGCGACCATCGCGATTGCGAAATGGGAGGGCGCGCTCGACGGCGACCGCTTGAAGCGCGTGCTCGACGGCGAGGACCAAGCGGCCGCCGCGGCCTGATGAACTTTTGACGCTTGCGAACGAAAGAAGGGAGTTAGTCCCATGAAAACAGGTCTTGTCGTCACCGCCCATCCCGGCGATTTCGTCTGGCGCGCCGGCGGCGCCATCGCGCTGCATGCGAAGAAGGGCTATCGCATGAAGATCGTCTGCATGTCCTTCGGAGAGCGCGGCGAGAGCCAGTTCGCCTGGAAGGAGAAGGGCGCGACGCTGGAATCGGTCAAGGCCGGCCGCAAAGACGAGGCGGAGCGGGCGGCAAAGCTGCTCGGGGCCGAGATCGAGTTCTTCGATTGCGGCGACTATCCGCTGAAGCTCACCGAAGCGCATTTCGACCGCATGGTCGACATCTACCGCGAGCTCAATCCGAGCTTCGTGCTGACGCATGCGCTGGAGGACCCCTATAATTTCGACCATCCGAACGCGGCGCATTTCGCCCAGGAGACCCGGGTGGTCGCGCAGGCGATGGGCCACAAGCCCGGCGCGCAGTACAAATATTCGGCGCCGCCGGTGTTCCTGTTCGAGCCGCACCAGCCGGAGCAGTGCAACTACAAGCCGGACCTGCTGCTCAAGATCGACGAGGTCTGGAAGGAGAAGTATGAGGCGTTCCAGATCCTCGCCGCGCAAAAGCATCTCTGGGGCTATTACGAGCGCGTCGCGCTCAACCGCGGCATCCAGGGCAGCCGCAACACCGGCGTGCCCATGACCTATGGCGAGGCCTATCAGCGCCTGTTCCCGACCGTTGCGGAGGAGTTGGCATGAAACCCGTCGTCGTTCGCAACATCAGGCGTGCCGATCCCGCCGGCATGGCGGAATACGGCGTCTCGACCGTGCACGAGGCCTATGGCCGCATCGGCCTGATGAAGCCTTATCTGCGGCCCGTCTGGGCCGGCGCGTCGATTGCCGGTCCGGCCGTGACCGTGCTGGCGCAGCCCGGCGACAATTGGATGATCCATGTCGCGGTCGAGCAGTGCAGGAAGGGCGACATTCTCGTCGTCGGCTGCACCACCGACAATACTGACGGCATGTTCGGCGAGCTGCTCGCGACCTCGCTGCAGGCACGCGGCGTGCAGGGGTTGATCATCGATGCCGGCTGCCGCGACGTCAAAGCGCTGCACGAGATGAATTTTCCGGTGTGGTCGCGCGCGGTCTCGGCCAAGGGCACGGTCAAGGCGACACTCGGCTCGGTCAACGTCCCCGTGGTCTGCGCCGGCGTCAGCGTCGACCCCGGGGACATCGTCGTCGCCGATGACGACGGCGTCGTTGTGGTGCCGAAGCGCTATGCCGCGGAGGTCGCGGAGAAGGCGAAGAAGCGCAACGCGGACGAAGGCGGCAAGCGGACGCGGCTTGCTTCGGGCGAGCTCGGGCTCGACATGTACGGCATGCGCGAGGCGCTGGCGAAGGCCGGGCTGGTCTATGTCGACAATCCCGAGGATGTTTAAGGCGAACGGCGGAGCGGGCGGATGGATCGTCTCAAGCTGAAGGCCGTGCTCGGCAGTCATCCCCATGTCCAGGCGGTCAAGAGCGGTGCGCTCCGCTCCGGCCTGTTCGACCTCGACTTCATCGAGTACACGCCGACCAATACGGCGTTCAAGCCGATGGTGCGCGAGCAGGCCTTTGACGTGTGCGAGATGGCGATCGTCACCTACCTGATGGCGAAGGCCCACGGCAAGCCGCTGGTGCTGCTGCCGGCGACCATGATGGGCCGTTTCCAGCATTCCTATGCGCTCTACAATCCCGCGCATGGGACCCTCAAGCCGTCCGATCTGGAAGGCAAGCGCGTCGGCATCCGCTCCTTCACGACGACGACGGGGGCCTGGATCAGGGGCATCCTCGCCAACGATTACGGCGTCAATCTCGACAAAATCAAATGGGTGACGTTCGAGGATCCCCATGTCGCCGAATATGTCGACACCACCGAGCGTGCGCCGAAGGACAAGAAGGTCCTGCAGATGCTGCTTGACGGCGAGCTCGACGCCGTCCTTGGTGAGACGTCGAACGATCCCAAGCTGAAGCCGCTCTTCCCCGATCCTGCCGCGGAAGCGGCCAAATGGTATGCGCGCCGTGGCGTCGTGCCGGTCAATCATCTCGTGGTCGTGACCGAGACGCTCGCGAAAGCGCGCCCCGACGTGGTCGCGGGCGTCTATGATCTGCTCAAGCGGAACAAGGAGCAGATGGGGGCTCCGGCTACGCCCGACCTCGTGCCGTTCGGGATCGAGGCTAACAGAAAACCGTTGGAGCTGATCGTCGACTACGCCTTCCAGCAGGCGCTGATCCCGCGCCGCTATGCGGTCGAGGAGCTGTTCGACGCGACGACACGAGGACTGAACTGATGGCGGATCCGAAGCGGTGGCAGATTGGGCTCGTTGGCTATGGCGAGGTCGGCCGGATCCTGGCCGAGGATCTGCGCCAGCAGGACATCAAGGTCTCAGCCTATGACATCAAGCTCGGAGGCGATCAGCACGGTGCACTGACGCAGCATGCGGCGAAGTTCGGCGTGACGCTTGCTGCATCTCACGCCGAGCTGACCGCGAAATCCGATTTCATCATCTCTGCCGTCACGGCAAGCCAGGCCGTTCCGGTTGCGCAAGCCTGCGCGGCCGCGACCAACCAGGGCACCTGGTTCCTCGATTTCAATTCGGCCTCTCCCGGTGCCAAACAGCGCGCCGCGGCGCTGATCGACGGCGCGGCCGGACGTTACGTCGAGGGCGCGGTGATGACCTCGGTGCCGCCGTACCGCATCAAGGTGCCGCTGCTGCTCGGCGGTCCCGGCGCGAGGGAGCTGGAGCCGCTGCTGAATGCGATCGGCTTTGCGGCGAAGGTCGCGAGCGACAAGCTCGGCGTCGCTTCGGCAGTTAAAATGTGCCGCAGCATCATGATCAAGGGCCTCGAGGCCATGGTCATCGAGAGCTTCACCACCGCGCGTGCTTATGGCGTCGAGGATGCGGTGCTGGCTTCGCTGGCGGAAACCTTTCCCGCGATCGATTGGGAGAAGCAGGGCGCCTATTTCTTCCAGCGCGTGATCGAGCACGGCCGCCGCCGCGCCGAGGAGGTGCGGGAGGTTGCCGAGACCGTGCGTGAGGCGGGCCTGACGCCGTGGTCCGCGCAGGGCACGGCCGAGCGTCAGGCCTGGGTGGCCGACCTTGCCGATGAAGGCCTGTTCGGCGCAAAGGGAACGAAGGAATTCGCCCGCAGCGCCGATTGGCGCACCGAGGCGGACCGCATCCTCGCAAAGATCAAGCGCTGACGCTCAGCGCGCGGTCAGCTCAGGATATTGCCGCCGTCGCCACAGCCGGAAATTTCGTCGCGCGCTTGCTCGATCATGTCGATCAGGCTCTTGGCTTTCCGGACGACAGCCGTGGTGCGCGCGGTGCGGAACTCGGCGAGGATCATGCGGATGCACTTGTCGGCGGTATCGAGCGTCCACAGGGCGCGCGCCCTGTCGTCCTGGGTGCGGACCGCCGCGAGATCGAGGCCGGACAGCACCTCACCGATGCCGCTCAATCGCTTGACGGCGGTTTCGGCGGGCGTGCTGGCCCGCATGGAATGGTAATCTGTGCTGCTGAATACGCTGAACATGGTCATGCTTCCGTACTGGACTCGGACCGTCAGTAGGCTTCCTAGTATGGTCCCGGCGGCCCGTTGCGCAATGCGCGCAGCTACGGTCCGGGATTCTACCGGGTGAGGGATTGCAGCCAGGATCGGGTGGCAGCGTTGCGATCAGGGGACGCGTCCCCCGACAATCCTACCGCTGGCGCCCGCGACGGCCGTTCAGGGCCCGGGGCGGAACAAGGTGGGCGGCTGCCGCTCGAACGTCTGCCGGCCGCTCTTGAACCCCATCACGATGTCCGGCAGCTCCGCGACGGCGAAGCGGCTGTCCTTGACGTCGAGCACGATGAGATCGGCGGGATTGCCGACCTTGAGGCCGTAATCGCCAAGGTTCATCAGCCGCGCCGGCAGCTCGGTGACGAGATCGAGGCAGGTATCGAAATCGCCGACCGAGGTGTGCGCGACGTTCGCATAGAAGTTTGCCATCCGCAGCAGCGAGGCATCGCCAAACGGCGTAAAGGGATTGAGCACGTTGTTGGTCGCGACCGAACACAGCACGCCATCGCCGACGAGCTTGTGGGCCAGCGTCAGCCCGCGCGGCGCATTGTGGGTGGCTTCGCGGCCCATGAGATAAAGATCGGTCGCGGGCAGTACGGTGACGGCGACGCCGGCACTTGCCAATTGCGCAGTGGCCGCCTTCAGCTGTTCCGGCGGCAATGCCGAGAGTTTGGTTGCATGCCCGATCGCGACGCGGCCCTGATAGTTGCGCCGTTCGGTCTGCCGGCAGACCTCGTCGAGATGCCACCAGGACGGATCGAGGTCGAAGTCGAGATGGAGGTCGACGTCGACGTCGAATTCCTGCGCGAGGTTGAAGACGCGTTCGAGATGGGCGTTCGGGTCGGTGTCCGTATAGGGACAGCCGCCGACGACCTCACCGCCTGCGCGCAGCGCCTGGATCAGTAACTCCTCGGCTCCGGGATCGTTGGTCAGGCCTTCCTGCGGAAACACGCAGACCGAAAGATCGATCGCCCAGGCATAATCACGCTTCAGCGCCTTCACCGCTTCAAAGCCGCGCAAGCCGATGCGCGGGTCGATCTCGACATGCGTGCGCATGCGCGTCGTGCCGTGCACGATGGCGCGTTCGAGTACCTTGGCGCCGCGCGCGTAGACGTCCTCGACGGTAAAATCCGTCTTCATCCCGGCCACGGCACGAATGGCCTCGGAGACGCTGCCGTGGCCGTGCCCGCAGCGGCCGAGCAGGCAGGCCTTGTCGAGATGGATGTGGCTATCGACGAAGCCGGGCAAGGCGAGACGTCCGGCGACATCGACCTCGAGCGCCTCGCAAGCGAGTTGCGGTTCGATCGCGGCGATGCGGCCGCCCTTCACGCCGATGTCGACGGGCGTTGAGGATGTCCGCAACAACGCGTTACGGAAGACCAGGTCGAAAGCGGGCTGAGTGATCATGGCGTCGGATTCGGGTGCAGAGTAGCGGAAGCTGCGCAAGCCGACAGCTCCAGATTCTGTGCAACTCTGCCATCAAATTGTTCAAAAATGTGCATGCAGTCCAGCGCGCGAATTGTAGAATATGACGCCCAGAGAACCAAGAACCCGCCAAGAGAACCACGATGTCCGCCCCCGTCAAAGCCAACCTCCCAATGACCGATGCCGAGATCGTCGAAGCCTATCTCACGGCGTCGATGATCCCGGATCCCGATGCGGCTGCGGCCTACATGAAGCCGGGCGCGGTGATCACCTTTACCGGCGGGCGCGAGTTCGATCACCCGCGCGGGCCGGCCGCCTTCAATGCCGGGCGCTATCGCTGGGTCAAGAAGAAGATGGACCGCTTCGATGTCTGCCCCGGCGCGGAGGAGACCATCGTCTACAGCGTCGGCACGCTCTATGGCGAGTGGACGGACGGCACGCCGTTCGAGGGCAACCGCTATGTCGACCGCTTCGTCGTCAGGGGCGGGCAGATCGTGAAGATGGACGTCTGGAACGACAGCGCCGAGCGCATCCTGGTTCAGCGCGGGATCGAGGCGTAATCCCTCGGCCAGGATATGTACAAAACGCAATGGCTGATAGACGCAGCCTCGTCTGGCGACTGACGCGTGCCTGGGCTATCACTCCCGCGATCGCGTCTCGCCACGAGTCGACGACCCCTTGAGGAGCCCCCGATGCGTCTTCCCACCGTTGTCCTGGCCCTGACATGCCTTGCCGGCGCAGCTTCAGCCGAAGAGCTCACGGGCACGCTCCAGAAGATCAAGGAGACCAGGAAGATCACCCTGGGCTACCAGGAGGCCTCGGTCCCGTTCAGCTATCTCGATGGCAACCAGAAGCCGGTCGGCTTTGCCATGGACATCTGCCTCAAGATCGTCGACGCCGTGAAGAAGCAGCTCGCCATGCCCGACATCGCTGTCGAGTATCTCGCCGTGACCTCGTCGAACCGCATTCCGCTGATGGTGAACGGCACGCTCGATCTGCATTGTTCGGCGACCACCAACAATGCTGACCGCCAGAAGCAGGTCGCCTTCACCAACACGCATTTCCTCAGCGCGACGCGGTTCGCGGCCAAGAAGGCCGCGGGGATCAACACCATCGACGATCTCAAGGGCAAGGCGGTCACGGCGGTGGCGGGATCGGTCAACCTGAACCAGCTCGCCAAGGTCAATACCGAGCGCAATCTCGGCATCAAGATCATGCCGGCCGTGGATCAGGCGGAAGCCTTCCTGCTGCTCGAGACCGACCGCGCGCAGGCCTACGCGCTCGATGACATCCAGCTCGCGGTCGCCATTGCGCGCTCCAAGGAGCCGGGCCTGTTCATGATCAGTGAGGAGACGTTCTCCAAGCCCGAGCCCTACGGCATCATGCTGCGGCGGGAGGACGCGCCGTTCAAGGGGCTGGCCGATCGCGCAACCGCTGAGCTTTACGCGAGCCCGGAGATCGAGGTTCTCTACAAAAAGTGGCTGCAATCGCCGACGCCGCCGAATGGCCTCAACTATAACGTTCCGATGTCGGCAGCCTTGCGCAACGCCTTCAAGAAGCCGAGTTCGAGCGCCGATCCTGACGTCTACGTGGTGAATTGAGGCGAGGGCTCTGGTGCGCCGCGTGTCGCCGGCCGGCCTGCGGCGTTCGACAACTCCACGGGAGCCGCCACGACGGGTCGCCGTTTCGTGATCCGCACCATGATTGCGAGCTAATAGATAGTCTCCTATCTAAACCGGCGTGACTCCCGCGCAGGCACATATCCATGCAGAGATCGGCCGTCTGATCGCGCGTCTCGGCCGGATCTGGCGGCGCGAGTCGGATTCTGCGCTGTCCGAGCACGGCCTGTCCTATGCGACCGCGATCCCGCTGCTGGTGCTGTCGCGCCAGGGCGAGCATGTCCGCCAGGGCGTGCTGGCGGACGAGCTCGGCATCGAGGGACCGTCGCTGGTGCGCCTGATCGATCTGCTTCAGGCCGAGGGTCTGGTCGAACGCCGGGAAGATCCGTCCGACCGCCGTGCCAAAACGCTCCATCTGACGAAAGCGGGCGCGGCCAAGGTCGAGGAGACCAACCGGGTGCTGCGCCGGGTGCGGGCGAGGCTGCTGCGGGATATCGAGCCCGAGGAACTTGCGACCACTTTCGAGACTCTTCAGCGCATCGAGCAGCGCGCCAGTCGTCTGCAGGATCTCAAGACTAACATCAAGCCTGGCCCAGAGGCGAAATAGCCATGCGCGCGGATGAGCCGTTCCTGGTCCGTCATGCGGACTTCATTTTTGCTCTGAAGACGTTCGCCGCGTCGATGCTGGCGCTCGTCATCGCGCTGGCGATCGACTTGCCGCGGCCCTATTGGGCGATGGCGACGGTCTACATCACCTCGCAGCCGCTGGCGGGCGCGACCAGCTCGAAGGCGTTCTTTCGCGTGATGGGCACGCTGGTGGGTGCGACCATGACGGTGGCGCTGGTCCCGAACCTGATCGACGCGCCCGAGCTGCTGTGCCTCGCGATCGCACTCTGGGTCGGGCTCTGCCTCTATCTGTCGCTGCTTGACGGTACACCGCGCAGCTACGTCTTCATGCTGGCCGGATACACGGTCGCGCTGATCGGCTTTCCGTCAGTGTCCGAGCCGGGCGCGATCTTCGACACCGCCGTGGCGCGTGTCGAAGAGATTTCTCTCGGCATCGTCTGCGCCAGCCTCGTCTCGACCATCGTCTTCCCGCGCAGCGTCGCGCCGGCCGTTGCCCATCGGGTCGACACCTGGCTGTCGGATGCGCAGCGCCTGAGCCAGGTGGTGCTGCTGCGTCAGGGAACGAGCGAAACACGCCGCGGCAAGCGTCTCAAGCTCGCGACCGACATCGTCGAGATCGACACGCTCTCCACCCATCTTGCCTATGACCGGCTGACCGATCGCAATGCCGTGACCGGTCTGGGTGAAATCCGGCTGCGCATGCTGATGCTGCTGCCGGTGATCGCCTCCCTGGAGGATCGACTGGCTGCGCTGGGCGAGGAGACGTTGCGGCGTCAGCCGGAACTGAAGCGCCTGCTGGAGGACCTCGCGCAATGGATCACGAGCGACGTCGGCGCACGGCAGCCGGCCGAGCGCATGCGGGCCATGATCGCGGAGCGGCAGGCGGTGCTCGATGACAGCGCCTCCTGGGAGCGGATCATCACCACCAGTCTGTTGTTGCGGCTGCGCGAGCTGGTCGACCTCTCGGGCGACTGCCGCACGTTGACCGCGGCCATCGCCGACGGCCGCAACGTTTCGACGCTCGATATGGCCTTCCATTCCGAGGCGGGCGCCGCGCCCGTGCGCCACAGGGACCGCGGCCTTGCGCTATGGTCGGCGGCCGGCGCGGCCGCGGCGATCCTGATCTGCTGCGCCTTCTGGATCGGCACCGGCTGGCCGGACGGCGCATCGGCGCCGATGATGGCGGCGGTCGCTTGCTCGTTCTTTGCCGCGCAGGACGAACCGGCGCGCTTCATCCGCAGCTTTGGATTGTGGTCGCTGGTCGCCATCGTCGTCGTCGCAATCTATCTGTTCGCGCTGGTCCCGGCGATTTCCCATCTCGAAGTCCTGATCGTCGCGCTGGCGCCGACATTCCTGCTCTATGGTTTCCTGATCGGTCGTCCCGCCACGGCGGGTACCGGCATGGCGCTCGCGGCGAACACGGCAACCTTGCTCGCCATCCAATCGACCTACAGCGCCGACTTTGCATCCTACGCCAACTCCGCCGTCGCCTTCTTCGTCGGCGTCGTCATTGCCGAACTCGTGACGCGGATCGCGCGCGGCGTCGGCGCGGAGTGGATTGCCAATCGCCTGGTGCTATCGAGCTGGAAGACGATCGCGCTCGCTGCCGAACGGCGGGGGAAGGGTGACCGCGCGCAGTTCGCCGGCCTGATGCTGCACCGGCTTGGATTGCTGGTGCAGCGTATCGCCTTCCTCTCCGAAAGCGATCGCCGCGACGCCGACAGCCTGGTCCAGCTCCGCATCGGGATCAACATCATCGATCTGCGCCGGGCCCGCTACGGCCTCGCGATATCGACCATTTGCGTGATCGACGACATGCTCGATCAGCTTGCCACGGCTTGCCGGACCCATGCGGGCGGCGGGATGCCGACCGAGCTGCTGGCGAGCGTCGACCGGGCACTCGCCCAGGCGGTGAAAGATCCCAACGAGAAAGCGCGCGAGGATGCCCTGGTGGGCCTTGTCGGCATTCGCCGTGGCCTGTTCCCGGACGCGGCGGCCTACCGGCCGCGCGCAGGTGAGAGTGTTGCAGCATGAGATATGTGATCGATATCTACGGCGTGCTGGTGCCGGCGCTGCTGCTGTGGATCATCCTCGCCTACGCGCTGAGTGCCGTGCAGCGCCGCCTCATGCAGCGTTTCGACCTGTACCGGCTGGTCTGGCACCGCGCGCTGTTCGATTTTGCGATTTTCATCTGCCTTCTCGGCGGCGTCGTCTATCTCTCGGAGTATCTCTCATGAAAGGAAATCTTGCCTGGCTTGGCCGCCTCGCGCTGACCCTCGTCGTCGTCGCCGCCGCGCTCGCCGTCGGCCGCGAGCTCTGGGTCTACTACATGGAGTCGCCCTGGACCCGCGACGGCCGCGTCCGTGCCGACGTGGTGCAGGTCGCGCCCGACGTCTCCGGCTTCGTGACCGAGGTGCTGGTCAAGGACAACCAGAAGGTCCGCCGCGGTGACGTGCTGTTCCGGATCGATCGTGAGCGCTTCGCGCTGGCGCTGCGGCAGGCCGATGCGTCGGTCGCTGGCCATCAGGCGACGCTCGACCAGGCCAATGCCGATCTGAAGCGCTACAACGCGCTGACCACCGATGCGGTCTCGCAGCAGAAGCAGGAGCAGGTGCTGGCGACCCAGCTCCAGGCCAAGGCGGCGTTCGACCAGGCCGTCGCCGACCGCGCGGTGGCTCAGCTCAATCTCGATCGCAGCGAGGTCCACGCCTCAGTCAATGGCGTCATTACCAACATGGACTTGCGCCCCGGCGCTTATGTCACGGCGGGGAAGGGCGTGATGGCGTTGGTCGACACCGACACGCTGCACGTCGAAGGCTATTTCGAGGAGACCAAACTCGCGCGTATCCGCATCGGTGACAAGGTGCAGGTCCGCCTGATGGGCGAGAAGACCACCCTGACCGGCCACGTCGAAAGCATCGCCGCCGGCATCGAGGACCGCGACCGCGCCGAAGGCGCGAGCCTGCTCGCCAACGTCAACCCCACCTTCAGCTGGGTTCGCCTGGCCCAGCGCGTGCCGGTGCGCATCGCGCTGGATCCGGTGCCGGATGCGCTGTCGCTGGTTGCCGGCCGCTCGGCGACAGTCGAGGTTTTGAACTAAGGCTGCGCATGATTGCGTTCTCTCTCCGTGTGGGAGAGGGCAGCTCCGCTCGTTGACAGAAGCTCACTTGGTTGGTGACGTCCCGGTAGATCGCTCCCGAATCGACCAAAAGAAAAGGACCGCGCGCGGAACGGCGCGCGCGATTGAAAAACACGGGATGCGATTGCGTGCGTCGCTTTTTCAGGGCTAAGTGATGCGCGCTGCCGGTGAAGCAGCCGCCGCCCTGGAGGAGATCGATGTCAGCGGAAAGACACAAGATCGGTGCAGAAGGCGAGTCTAACATCGACATCGACATCGCATCGCTCCGTGCGCGCTATCGCGACGAGCGCGACCGCCGGCTGCGCAGCGAAGGCAAGGCGCAATATGTCGAAGTGACCGGCGGCCTCGGCCGTTACCTCGACGACCCCTGGGCCGATCCTGGATTTGCGCGTGCGCCCGTCAGCGAACAGACCGAGGTGCTCATCGTCGGCGGCGGCTTCGGCGGTCTGCTCTGCGGCGCGCGCCTGCGCGAAGCCGGCATCGATGATTTTCGTATGGTGGAAAAGGCGGCCGATTTCGGCGGCACCTGGTACTGGAATCGCTATCCGGGAGCTGCCTGCGACACCGAGAGCTACATCTATCTGCCGCTCTTGGAAGAGACCGGCTACATGCCGGTGCGCAAATATGCCCGCGCGCCCGAGATCTACGAGCACTCGCGCCGCATCGGCCGGCACTTCTCGCTTTATGAACGCGCGCTGTTTCAGACCGTGATCTCGCGGATGGAATGGCAGGAGAAGGAGGCATGCTGGTTGGTCGAGACCGATCGCGGCGACCGCATCCGCGCGCGCTTCGTCATTCTCGCCGGCGGGCCGCTGAGCCGTCCGAAGCTGCCGGGCATTGCCGGCATCGAGACCTTCAAGGGCCACAGCTTCCACACCAGCCGCTGGGACTACGCCTACACCGGCGGCACCGCCGAAGGCGGGCTCACCGGCCTTTCTGACAAGCGCGTCGGCATCATCGGCACCGGCGCCACAGCCGTGCAATGCGTGCCGCATCTCGGCCGCGCGGCAAAGGAGCTCTACGTCTTCCAGCGCACGCCCTCGGCGATCGGCGTGCGCGACGACCGGCCGACGGACCAGGCCTGGGCGCAGGGCCTCAAGCCCGGCTGGCAGCGCGAGCGCATGGACAATTTCACCGCGGTCATCTCCGGCGAGCCGTTCGAGCGCGATCTGGTGCAGGACGGCTGGACCGGCCTGCTCGGCGAAATTTTGCTGGCGCCGCGCCGCCAGAAGCAGCCGGTGACCTCGATGGAGGAGGCGTTGAAGGTCATCGAGCAGGCCGACTATCGCAAGATGGAGGAGATCCGCGCCCGCGTCGATGCGATCGTGAAGGATGAGGCGACGGCCTCGGCGCTAAAACCCTGGTACAAGGCCTTCTGCAAGCGGCCGTGCTTCCATGACGAATATCTCGACACGTTCAATCGTCCCAACGTGCATCTGGTCGACACCAACGGGCAGGGCGTCGAGCGCATCACCGAGAATGCCGTCGTGGCTGGCGGCAAGGCCTACGAGCTCGACTGCTTGATCTATGCCAGCGGCTTCGAGGTCGGCACCGACTATGCGCGCCGCATAGGCTTTGAGGTCTACGGCCGGGGCGGCATGAGCCTGTCCGAGCGCTGGCGCGACGGCGTCAAGACGCTGCACGGCTTCTACAGCCGCGGTTTTCCGAACTGTTTCCTGATCGTCACGGTGCAGGCTGGCCAGAGCGCCAACTTCCCGCACATCATCGACGAGCAGTCGCAGCACATCGCCTATGTCATCGGCGAAGCGCGCAAGCGCAAGACGCGCACGCTGGAGCCGACGCTCGCGGCCGAAAACGCCTGGGTCGAGGAGGTCGTCAAGGCCGCGCTCGGCCGCCAGACTTATCTCGCCGAATGCACGCCCGGCTATTACAACAACGAGGGCGTGTTCGATCCGATCGCGGCGAGAAACAGTCAATATTGGCGGGGGCCGGTGGCGTTCCTGCGGCTGCTCGCCAAGTGGCGCAAGGAGGGCAATCTGGACGGGCTGGAATTGACCTCCGAGGTCCCGGCTTGAGCGGCATGATCCCGGCCCCGACGGGCGCCACGCGGCTCTACGTCATCGTCGGCGATCCCATCGCGCAGGTGCGCTCGCCCGCCGGCGTGAGCGCCGCCTTCGCCGCCCGCGGCCACGACGGCATCCTGATGCCCGTTCAGGTCACCCCGCGCGATCTGCCCGATTTCCTCTCGATCGCAACGCGGCTGAAGAATCTCGACGGCATCGTGGTGACCATCCCGCACAAATTCGCCTGCTACCAGGCCTGTGCGAGCGCGACCGAGCGCGCGCAGTTCCTGCGCACGGTCAACCTGATGCGCCGGCGCGCCGATGGTTCATGGCATGGCGACATGGTGGACGGCCTCGGCTTCGTCGGTGCGGCGCGGGCAAGGGGGATCGAGCCGAAGGGGATGCGCGCGCTGCTCGTCGGCGCCGGCGGCGCGGGATCGGCGATCGCGCTGGCGCTGGTCGAGGCCGGCGTGCGCGAGCTTGCCATTCACGATCGCGCGGCGGAGCGCCGTGACGCCCTGATCGGCCGGCTCAATGCGCTCGGCAAGGCGCCGGTGCGGGTCGGCACGAGCGATCCCGCGGGTTTCGATTTTGTCGCCAATGCGACACCGGCGGGGATGAAAGAGGGCGATCCGCTGCCGGTCGATGTCGCGCGGCTCGCGCCGCATTCCTATTGCGGCTGCGTCATCACCAAGCCTGAAATCCCGCCGTTCATCGCGGCGGCCCGCGAGGCGGGCTGCGTGACCGGGACCGGCACCGACATGTACGAGCAGCATCAGGGCATCATGGTGGACTTCCTGCTCCATCGCGGCGTCTAGGACCGGCCCGTTCACCCCGGTGTCAAGGCATCCATTGCGCCGCGTGGGGCTTGAGCGATCCGGGCCGACGTAGGATCATGCCCCCGCGCGAGCCGGTCGCGCGCGTTTGGGAGAGAGGAACGAGAATGACCAAGGGCAGGACCGTTGCGACGGCCATGATCGGCGCGGCTGCGCTGCTTCTCTCTCTGGCGCCGGCCGCCAAAGCCGCACAATGCGGCAGCTCGCCCGCGGGATTTGAGGCCTGGAAGCGCGAGTTCAGCGCGGAGGCGCAAGGCAAGGGCATCGGCCAGACCGCGATCGCGGCGCTGATGCAGGCCAATTATGCCAGCGCCACCATCGCGGCCGACCGTGGCCAGCGCAGCTTTTCGCTGTCGCTCGACCAGTTCCTCGCCAAGCGCGGCGCCACCACCATCGTCGTCAGGGGCCGGCAGCTGAAGCAGTCGCAGGCGGCCTTGTTCGCCTCGATCCAGCAGCGCTATGGCGTCCCGCCGGGGCCCTTGATCGCGATCTGGGGCATGGAGACCGGCTTCGGCAGCCAGCGCGGCAACCAGAACATGCTGTCGTCGATCGCGACCCTGGCCTATGACTGCCGCCGCCCCGAATTCTTCACTGACCAGCTCTATGCCGCGCTGAAGCTGATCGACCGCGGCACGCTGTCGGGCGCCACCCGCGGCTCCATGCATGGCGAGGTCGGGCAGACCCAGTTCATGCCCAAGAACATCCTGGCCTATGGCACCGGCAATCTCGACGTTGCCGCCAACGCGCTGGCCTCGACGGCGAATTTCCTTCGGGCCCATGGCTGGCGTGCGGGAGCCGGTTACCAGCCGGGCGAGCCGAATTTTGCCGCGATCGAGGCCTGGAATGCGGCCGGCGTCTATCAGAAGGCGATCGCCCTGATGGGACGGCAGATCGACGAGGGCGGCGGAGCGGCCGCCTCGCGCTAATCAGATTCGTGTTCTGACGCGTTTTCTTGACGCGTCCATTTGGCGCGAAAGCGCCCTTGTTCAGCAAGGCGTGATGCGCCAGCGCGAGAAAGTTGTTGCCATCAGGAACCGACGGCACGACGTTCGCTTTGATGATCAGGTTCGGGGCTGGGCATGAGGAGACTCAACGATGGCAACCCAGATCGTGATGGACCAGACTGGCGACACGCGCCACGAGTTTGATCCTGGCAATGCCGAAGCGCTGGCGCGAGCCGAACGGCGCTTTCGGGAGCTGACCGGAGCCGGTTTTACCGCCGCTCTCCGGACCGGGCCGGGCGAAGTCACCCGGATCCGATCGTTCGACCCGACCGCGCAGGAAACGTTGTTCTACCCCCGCTTGGTCGGCGGCTGATCTGAGCTGCTCATGATCGCGGCAGTTTGGCTTCGCGCGCCGGCGCGTGCGCGCCTGCATGCGCTGCGCGAACTTTATCGGCGCTTCTTCGGTGAGAACACGCCGGATGCGCGCGGACGCCGGCTTTTGGCCGAATGGTTGTCGCCGGAGCAGCGTACGCAGTTCGAGCAGCACCGGTATTTCGATGTGATCGGCTGCGATACCGGCAAGACCTATCGCATCCATTACGGCACCGCCGCCAATGTCCACGAGATCGACGGCGACGGGCACGCGATGATGGGATGGTGCTTCGTCCCCTCAGGCTTCCTGGTGCCCGGCGACGTCATGCTGGCGCAGAAAATCGCGATCGAGACAGACGAGAGGGGCGCGCTGGCACTCGCCAACCGGTTTCCGCCGGCGACGCATTCGGAGCATTTTTACCGGCGGCCGTTCTAGCGCATGATCCGGAGAAGTGTGTAGCGGTTTTCCGATAAGATCATGCTCAGTCGATAACCTAAAGCGCGATGCGATTAATCTTAATCTCATCGCGCTTTAGCGCGTTTTCAGCAAAGCGCGCGCGTGCGCCGGAAACGCGCGGCGATCCTAGTGCGTGGTGCGGTAGGCATCCAGCGCATGCGCTGCAAAGACGCCGATGCTGCAAAGGACGAGAACGCCGGAGATCAGCTCGATCATAGCTCGTCCTCCCGCAGCGGCTGGGCGACGAGGTGCTGACAGCAGGCGTAGTCGTAGATCAGCTCGATGAAGAATTGCATGGTGGCCGTCCCTGTATTTGTTTTGACAACGAGTTAAGCCGCGATCTGTTTCAGGCGTGTTTCGTCGCATCGGGAAAGGGGTTTCGCGGGGAACCCCGGGCTGGTTTGTGCGGCGCGGAGCCGCTATGTCCCGTTCTGGTCAATCCTTTCAGCCGCGCGCCGGCCGCGGGCGGTGCATCACATTGCGAGGCAAAATCATGGCGCGAGAAATCCCTGCGCAGGTCGAGTGGTTCGACGATCTCAGCGTCGGAATGCGGTTCAAATCCCCGGAGGTCGAGGTCACCGAGGCCGACATCAAGCGCTTTGCCGCCGAGTTCGATCCGCAGCCGATGCATCTCGATCACGAGGCCGCCAAGACGACCCTGTTCAAGGGCCTCGCCGCTTCTGGGTGGCATACCGCGGCGATCGCCATGAACCTTGCGATTCAGACCCGTCCCTTCGGCCCGCATCCGCTGATCGGGGCTGGCGTCGACGGTCTGCGCTGGACCATGCCGGTCCGGCCCAACGATCGCCTGCATCTGGTTGGCGAGGTCATGAGCCTGACCCCGTCGAAGTCGAAGCCGCAGGGAATCGCGCTGGTGAAATGGACCATGTTCAACCAGAACGGCGCGGAGGTTTACACCTTCACCCCGATCGCGATCGTGCCGCGGCGGGCGTAGGGCCGCTCCCGTTCAGCATCGGCCTTGGCCGGACTCGTCAGACCCTTGCGGGCCGCCGGGAGAGGTGGTCATCTCGGCGTGGGGAACACGCTGGAGGCTGACATGAAACGATTGCTTTTCGCGGCCGGAATGCTTGCGGGCATCTTGAGCGCAGCCGCCTTGAGCACAAGACCCGCGCTTGCGCAACAATCCAAGGTCGGAGACTGGACCATCGAGAAGCGCTCGCAGGACGCGCATTGCAATGCGAGCCGCGGCTACAAGGACAAGGATGACGAGAACCGCGACTACGTCATCGTCATCACCTATTCAGACAAGGCGATCGTGATCGTGATGATCTACGACGGCTGGGAATGGGACAAGGTCGGCGAGATCCTGCGGGCCGATGTCGGCACCGACGATGCCGACATCATGAAGAAGGCGAAGTGGGAGGTCATGGACAAGACCACCGTCCGCGGCATCTTCGAATACGACCAGTCGATCATGGACCGGCTCTCGAAGGCGAAGCGCCTCACGCTTGATTTCGAGGACGATGACGACGACAGCATCGAGATGCAGATCCCGCGCGCCGGCGAGGCGCTCGCCGCGCTGAAATTCTGCGAGGAGAACCGGAAGTAGCTGCCACCGGCGATGCAGGAGGAATTTGGCGGCAAGAGAGCGCGCGCCTTGTCCTTCGAGACGACCGCTCCGCGGTCTCCTCAGGATGAGTCTAAGCGGCAGCTGTGCCTGCTGAAACTGCTGCCGCGTACTCCGCCCTCATCCTGAGAGCCCGCCAAAGGCGGGCGTCTCGAAGGATGGCCGCAGGCAAGCCTTCCATATGCGATAGCCTTATCTCCCTTCGGGAGAGGTGATCCGAATTCCCGGCTCGCACGCGGTGAGCCAAAGCTCATTGCGTCTTAGTGACTGGCGGTCTGCACCGGCACCACGCTGCTGCCGCTGCCGTGATGCACTAGTGGCTTCATGCCGGTGACGGTGCGCAGCAGTACGTAGAATACCGGCGTCAGGAACAGGCCGAACACGGTGACGCCGATCATGCCGGAGAACACCGCAACGCCCATGGCGCGCCGCATCTCCGAGCCGGCGCCGGTCGAGAGGACCAGCGGCAAGACGCCCATGATGAACGCCATCGAGGTCATCAGGATCGGGCGCAGCCGCAAGCGGCTGGCCTCGATCGCGGCCCGGATCGGCGTGCGGCCGGCGAATTCGAGCTCGCGCGCGAATTCCACGATCAGGATCGCGTTCTTGGCCGAGAGTCCCACCAGCACGATCAAGCCGATCTGGGTAAAGACGTTGTTGTCGCCCTTGGAGATCCAGACGCCGAACATCGCCGCGAGCAGGCCCATCGGCACGATCATGATGATCGAGAGCGGCAGGGTCAGGCTCTCATAGAGTGCGGCCAGCACCAGGAACACCAAGAGGATCGCCAGCGGGAACACCCAGATGCCGGAATTGCCGGCGATGAACTCCTGATAGGTCAGGTCGGTCCATTCGAAGGCAAAGCCGGGCGGCAGCGTCTCCGCCGCGATCCGCGTCGCCGCCTCCTGCGCCTGGCCCGATGAGAAGCCGGGCGCGGCCGCCGCGTTGATGTCGGAGGACAGGAAGCCGTTGTAGCGGATCGCGCGCTCGGGACCCGCACTCTGGCGGATTGTGAGCAGCGCCGACAACGGCACCATGTCGCCGGAGGACGAACGGACCTTCAACTGCCTGATGTCGTCGGCCCGCGCGCGGAACGGCGCGTCGGCCTGCACGCGGACGGAGTAGGTACGGCCAAATTTGTTGAAGTCGTTGACGTAGTAGGAGCCGAGATAGATCTGGAGCGTGTTGAACACCTCCGTCACGGGCACGCCGAGCTGCAGCGCCTTGGTGCGGTCGATATCGGCGAACAGCTGGGGCACGTTGACCTGGAAGCTCGAGAACACGCCGGCGATCTCCGGCGCCTTCTGCATCGCCGCCATGAACGCCTTGGTCGCCTCGTTCAGGGCGTCATAGCCGAGACCGGCGCGGTCCTCGATCTGCAGCTTGAAGCCGCCGATGGTGCCGAGGCCGTTGACCGGCGGCGGCGGGAACATGGCGATGAAGGCTTCCTGGATGCCGGCATATTTCTTGTTGAGCTCGGCTGCGAGCGCGGGCCCGCTGAGCGAGGGATCCTTGCGCTCGTCGAACGGTTTCAGCGTCGAGAACACGATGCCGGCGTTGGAGGAGTTGGTGAAGCCTGAGATCGACAGGCCCGGGAAGGCCACCGAGCTCTCGACTCCGGGCTGGGTCAGCGCGATGTCGCTCATCTTGCGGATCACCTCTTCGGTGCGGTCGAGGGTGGCGCCATCGGGCAGGCGTGCGAAGCCGACCAGATATTGCTTGTCCTGGCCGGGCACGAAGCCGCTCGGCACCTGCTGGAACAGCAGGGCTGTCACGCCGACCAGCACGACATAGAGGCCCATCACCGCGGCCTTGCCCGAGATCACCTTGGTGACGGTGCCGCTGTAGCTCTCGGAAGAGTAGGTGAACACCCGATTGAAGCCGCGGAAGAACCAGCCGAGGCTCCTTTCCATGATGATCGTCAGCCGGTCCTTCGGCTCGTTGTGGCCCTTGAGCAGCAGGGCGGACAGCGCCGGCGACAACGTCAACGAATTGACGGCGGAGATCACGGTCGAGATCGCGATCGTCAGCGCGAATTGCTTGTAGAACTGTCCGGTGAGGCCGGAGATGAAGGCGAGCGGCACGAACACCGCGATCAGCACCATCGCGATCGCGATGATCGGTCCCGATACCTCCCGCATGGCCTGATAGGTGGCATCGCGCGGCGACAGCCCGCTCTCGATGTTGCGCTCGACGTTCTCGACCACGACGATGGCGTCGTCGACGACAATGCCGATCGCCAGCACGAGGCCGAACAGGCTGAGCGCGTTGATGGAGAAGCCGAACACGTGCATCACCGCAAACGTGCCGACGATCGACACCGGCACCGCCAGCAGCGGGATGATCGAGGCGCGCCAGGTCTGCAGGAACAGGATCACCACCAGCACCACCAGCGCGATTGCCTCCAGCAAGGTGTGGATCACGGCCTCGATCGAGGAGCGCACGAACTGGGTGGGGTCGTAGACGATCTGGTAGGAGACGCCTTCCGGCATGTTCTTCTTGATCTCGGCCATGGTGGCGCGGACGCGATCGGAGATCTCGAGCGCGTTGGAGCCGGGCGCCTGGAAGATCGGGATCGCCACCGCCTGCTTGTTGTCGAGCAGCGAGCGCAGGCCGTATTCGGAGGCGCCGAGCTCGATGCGCGCGACGTCGCGCAGCCGCACCACTTCGCCGCGCGAGCCGGTCTTGACCACGATGTCGCCGAACTGCTCCTCGTTGGCGAGCCGTCCTTCTGCATTGACCGAGAGCTGGAGGTCGATGCCTTTGACGTTGGGGGAGGAGCCGACCACGCCGGCGGCGGCCTCGACATTCTGCGCCTGGATCGCCTTGACGATGTCGCTGGCGGTCAGGCCATGCTCGGCCGCCTTCTGCGGATCGACCCAGACCCGCATCGAATAATCGCCGGCGCCGTAGAGTTGGACGTCGCCGACGCCGTCGATCCGTGCCAGGCGGTCCTTGACGTTGAGCACGGCGTAGTTGCGCAAATACGTCATATCGTAGCGGCCGTTGGGCGACAGCAAATGCACCACCATGGTGAGGTCGGGCGAGGATTTCTTGGTGATGATGCCGAGCTGGCGCACCACCGCCGGCAGGCGCGGCTCGGCCTGCTGCACGCGGTTCTGCACCAATTGCGTCGCCTTGTCGGGGTCGGTGCCGAGGCGGAACGTCACCGTCAGCGTCATCGCGCCGTCGGTCGTGGCCTGGCTCGACATGTAGAGCATGTTCTCGACGCCGTTGATCTGCTCCTCGATCGGCGTCGCGACGGTCTCGGCGATCACCTTGGGATTGGCGCCGGGATAGGTCGCGCGCACCACGACCGAGGGCGGCACGACGTCGGGGTATTCCGAGATCGGCATCGCGAACAGCGAGATCAGCCCTGCGAGGAAGATCAGGACTGAAAGAACGCCGGCGAAAATCGGACGGTCGATGAAGAACTTCGAGAGATTCATGGCTTGCCCCTGGGCAATATCTTGCGGTTCCCCGAAAGCTCCGCCGTCATTCCGGGGCGTGGGCGAAGCCCACGAACCCGGAATCCAGAGGTGAAGTCATCGGAGTTTCGTAACTGTGAGATTCTCAGGTGCGCAATTGCGCACCGTCCTTCGCGCTACGCGCGCCGAGAACACTAGCGTTGCACCACGTCCTGGTTGCTGTGGTTGGAAGCCTGCTGCCCGCGCGCGCCCATCGCCGCGACCTCGGTCTTGAGGAGGGCGCCGGGACGCACGCGCTGCAAACCGTTGACGACGATGCGGTCGCCGGACTTCAGGCCCGAGGTGACGATGCGGAGCCCGTCGACGGCGCCGCCGAGCGTGACCGGCCGATAGACCGCGCGGCTGTCGTCGCCGACCGCCATCACGAACTTCTTGTCCTGGTCGGTGCCGATCGCGCGCTCGTCGATCATCACCAGCGTCTGCTGCTTCGGCTGGCCCATGCGGACGCGGGCGAACTGGCCGGGGATCAGACGCCCGTCCTCGTTCTGGAATACCGCGCGGACGCGGATGGTGCCGCTCTGGCCGTTGACCTGGTTGTCGATCAGCTGGATGTGGCCCTTCGCCGACAGGCCACCCGACGTCGTCATCTCCACCGGGATCTGGTCGAGCTTGCCGCGCTGGCCGGAGGCATCCGCGATCGAGTTCAGCGCGCGCAGCACCACCTCTTCGTCCGCATCGAATGACGCGTAGATCGGATTGACCGAGACCAGCGAAGTCAGCACCGGGGAGGCGGTGCCGGCGGCGACGAGATTGCCGACCGTGACCTCGATCTTGCCGACGCGGCCGTCAACCGGCGCGCGTACCTCGGTGTAGTCGAGATTGAGCTTTGCGGTCTGCAGCGTCGCCTCGGCTGCCTTGACGTTGGCGATGGCCTCGCGATTGGCGTTGTCGCGCTGGTCATAGTCGCGCCGGGTGACCACGGCGTTGCCGACCAGCTGCGCACCGCGCTCGAGCTCGCTCTGGGTGAAGACCACGCGCGCCTTGGCGGCTTCGAGCTGGGCGGCGGCCTTGTCGACCTCGGCCGCGTACGGCGCCGGATCGATCTTGAACAGCACGTCGCCGGCCTTCACCAGCGCACCTTCAGTAAAGTTGGTGGACATGATCGCGCCGGCCACGCGCGGGCGCAGCTCGACGCGTTGGATGGCCTCGAGCCGGCCGGAGAAATCGTCCCAGAGCACGGTCGACTTTGGTTCGATCATCGCCACGGTGACGGATACGGCCTGTTCGGCCGCAGCCGCTGTTGCGGTTGCTTGCGCTGCGTGGAAGTAGTGGCCGGTCGCGATCGAGCCTGCCGCGGCGAGGGCGCCCACGACGGCGACGCCGGCTAGAAGGCGTCGGAAACGGCCGGTACGGCGGGTATTTTGGGAGGGATGCATTTGCGCGCTCCAGATATGTAGTGTTCACTACAGATGTGGAGCTGGATGTCGCAGTGCAAGATACTTATGTACCGTTCACTAAGAAAATTGTAGCCACATACCGCGACAATTGGAAGACGGCGAGAAAAGAAAGCTAGAACAAATAGATAGGATTTGGCGTTAAGCCTCAGGCGGAACGTGAAGTCCGAGGAGACAGGCAATGGGCATGGGACGCCCCCGGGAATTCGATGCCGAGACGGCGTTGGACCAGGCGATGGAAGTGTTTTGGCGCCATGGCTATGAGGGCGCCACGATTGCCCAGCTCACCGAGGCCATGGGCATCAATCCCCCCAGCCTCTATGCCTGCTTCGGCAACAAGGAAGGCCTGCTGAAGGCCGCGCTCGACCGCTACACCAAGCTTCGCAATGTCTGGATGGACGAGGTGGTCGCTGCACCCACCGCCCGTGCCGTCGCCGAGCGGATGCTGATCGGTATCGCCGACAAGCAGACCGATCCCGCCAATCCACCCGGCTGCCTGCTCGTGCAGGGCGGCATCGCCTGCGGCACCGGCTCCGAAAACGTCCCGTTCGAGCTCGCTGCCCGCCGCGCCCAGAACGAGGACCAGCTTCGCGACCGTTTCATCCGCGCCAAAGCAGAAGGCGACCTCAGGGCGAGCGCCGATCCCGCCGCACTCGCGCGCTACGTCTCGGCCGTCGCAGTCGGCATGGGCGTGATGGCGTCCTCGGGCGCGGATCGCGAGGCGCTGCGGCAGGTCGCGAGCGTGGCGGTGCAGGCGGTCGAGGCGCAGTCGGCGCGGGGGGCTTAGGACTTGGGCCAGAGGATGACCTCTGGCCCGTCCGCTCGTAGGGGCGATATCACGGCGGGAAGCTTCATCGTCCGTGACTTCTCGCCGGGTCGATTGTCATCATTTTTTCTTGGCTGATTTCGTTTTCCTGGCAGCTTTCTTTTTGGTCGTCTTCTTCGCGGCTGCTTTCTTCTTTGCGGTCTTCTTCTTTGCGGTCTTCTTGGCAGCCTTCTTTTTCTTCGTTGTCTTCTTTTTTACGGCCTTTTTGGCTGCGTTCTTCTTTGCCGCTGGTCTGTTGCCCGCCGGCGCAGGCTGCGCCACTCCGTTGTTGGCCGACGAAAGCCAGAACCGGAGCTCCGGCGACTTCTCAGCCGCGCCGTCGATGTAATTGTCCTGCCATTGGTCGTCGTCGCGAAGCGGCTTGCCGAACCGATCTGGATATTTGTGCAACCAGTAGCGCCACGCGTAATGATCGTAGACGTCGAGGACATGGCAGGCATATGCCTGCGCCAAACCGCGATGCCCGCGGATAATGACCATGTTCTCGTCGTTGTTGCTCGACGCTCGGTAGCCGAGATTATGTGAGCCGGTGATCACCGTGCAATTGTCGCTGAAGGGATCGATGACCACGATCTTGTTGTGGATGATCGCGTGGCCATATTTGTAGAGTTCTCCTTCCCAGGCCCCGAAGGCGTCGTTCTTTGTCAGCGAACCCGCCGGAATCGCGCGATAGTCGGGGGCACTGCTTGGTTTGGTTTTCGCCGCTTTTGCAGCTCCCTTGGCGCCTTTCTTCTTCGGCTTGCCGGCCTCGCCGATGACCGCGACATGCATGTCCTCACCGTCGCCGTGTTCCGACTCCTTGCCGCGATTCAGCGCGTCACGGAAATTTCCTGCGCGTTGCGTGCTGGTCAATGCGCCGCGCACAAAGAGATCTGGATTTTTCGCGAGCGCCTGGCCCGCCGCGTCGAGGATAGAGTTGTTGCCGGGATCAAAGGCAAGAAACAGCACCGCTTGTTTGGCGCCGTTGACCAGGTCGAACATCCGCCTGACGTCGTTCGGCACCTCCTTGGGAGGGCTCGCCAGTGGTTTCTTGGTGTTGGGCGAGAACATCAACTCGATCGTGGTCTTGCCGTCCTCCAGCCTGATTGGCTGCTTGGCGTTGTTGTTGCGAGCCCATGTTCGCAGGACCTCGCCCTGGAGCGCCTTCTGGTTGCCTGAGGCCTGATCGATGTCTTTCTTCAGCTCGTTCCAGTACTCGATATAGCGTTCCGCGACGAGCTGCGATTCGATGACCAGGGCGTTGTTCGTCTGCGTACAGAGGCCGCTGCTGGTCCAGTTGGTCGATCCGGTCAGGACAGCGGTGGGCTTGGTTGCCTCGGTGAGCACCAAGAACTTGTTGTGAGGAATGCGGCCTTTCTGGACGATGCGGTCGATGACCGGAACGCCGGCCTTCTTCAGGGCCGCACGGTTGTCGGCATCGGCATCTTCGATATCTTGGCCGGTCGTGTCGTCGTGAATCCATTCGTTGCCCAGGATCACGGTGCGGCTTGTCGGGTTGCCCTTGTCGGCGGCCTGCAGACGGACCTCAAGACCTTTGGGATCATCGAGCTCATACAGCGCGGCATTGATCTTGCCGTTCGACTTGTCGGCGCGGTCGAGCAGCAACGTGACGCCCTCGAAGATTTGACCCATCAGGCGTGCACGCAAGGTATCCGCAGGGTTGGTAATGTGCTCCTTGAGGACGTTGATGTCGGCCTTGTCGCCCAGCGCATGAATGACCGACTGGGAAGCAACGATCCCACGATTGAAGTAGGCCTTGAACGGCGGCCTATCCGGAACGAGCGTCACGTCGTTGCTGGTGAGCTCTTCGACGCCGTCGAGCGGCTTGAGCTGCCCTGGCGTGCCGCCCATGGCAACGATGCGATAGCGGTAGGTGTGGCCCCGATGTGCATAGAGGTCCTTCCACCAAAATTTCTGGATCGGCGCTTGCTCTGTGGTCAGGTGGGCATCAACGTCCTGGGATGCAAAGCGCGCGAGCGCTGGTAGCGCGATTTCCACATTCGTGGCCAGGTCGCGCTGATAGACGGCAAAACCGAGACAGTTCGGCAAGCGCTTGTCGAAGGTCCAGGCGACGACCGCGATGTCGTTATTGGCAAATGCAAGGGCGGGCATGAAAATCCTCCAATATCTCTCAGCAGAATAATGGATAGAAGTTTTGCACGACGGCTACTTAAAGACTACATCAATTCGATCGGCTACCTTGGGTTTTTCATCTTCCGGGCCACGCCCCCGGAGCTCGCAGGTCGGTGGCCCTCCGCGGGGATGCCGAGCAGCGGCCGCTCGCCGCGGCCAAGCGCAGCATCGCGAAACGGGCGCTAGAGCTGCCCGCTGGGGCGCCGATGTCGAAGCGGAGGGCGGGATTCGAAACAGCCGTGCCTTCCGAACGGTTAACCGCATCGGCGCGACGGCAAATTCATAATCGGGGAAGCATGCAATTCTGCTCCTGTTTTGCCCGACGTGTCAAACGTCCCTTGTAAACGGAGCCCGCGCTGCGCCGGACGAAATTCATCAACGATTTGTACTGTGCATGGGGTTGTTTTCGCGTTTTTTTGCATGCCCTCGCAACAGAGCCATCGCCGCCGTAGGCCGTATCGACACGGGACCTCCTAAGAGTTTTTACACACAGTTCTGGCACGCTCCGCGCGTCAAGATCCGCAACCTGCATCGTCGCGTCTCATTGTGCGCACAAAAGATGAGGTCTGCGGGCATCGAGGGGGCGTTATCCATGACTGCACTTGCTTCGGACGCCGGTCGCGCCAGGAGTGGGATCGTGCCGATCCTGTTGTGCGTCGTGCCGTTCAGCCAGATTCCGCTCGATGCCTATACGCCCGGCCTGCCGCAGATGGTGGTGGACCTTGCCGCCGATCCCGCCTCGATGCAGAACACCGTCACCGCCTACATGCTCGGCATGAGTCTCGCGCTGGTGCCGGTCGGCATCGCCTCCGATACGCTCGGCCGCCGCAACGTCCTGCTCGCGGGCCTGTCGGTGCTGATCGCCATGAGCATTGCCTGCGCGCTCGCCACCAGCACCTCGCTGCTGCTGGGCTTGCGCTTCCTGCAAGGCATCGGCGGTTGCACCTGTCTCGTGGTTGCCTATGCGGTCGCGGCCGACTGCTATCGCGACCGCGAGCTCACGGCGATCTCCGGCCTGCTCGGCGCTGCCTGGGGCCTCGCGCCCGTGCTTGCGCCGGCCGCCGGCGGCTTCATCGTCGAGCTGACGTCCTGGCGCGGCGTCTTCGTCATCATCGCCATCGCCGCGGCCATCGTCGCCACCATCGTCACGCTGCTGCTGCCCGAAACGCTGCCGGCAGAGCGGCGCGCGCCGTTCGATCCGCGCCGCACCGCCGGCATTCTTCGCGATGCGCTGGTCCGTGCCGGCTTCCTCGCTTTCGTGCTCGTGTTTGCGGCCGCTGCAAGCGCGCAGCTCGCCTTCGGTGTCGTTGCGCCGTTCTTCTACCAGACCGGCCTCGGCTATTCGGCGGCGGTCTACGGCCTGGTCGCGCTCGGCCTCGGCGGGGTCAATCTCGCCGGCGAGCTCGGCTGCGCGCATTTCGCGCGCTTCATGCCGGCTCGCGTGATGGGCTTTGGCGCCTTCGCGCTGTTTCTCGCCGGTGCCGCGGTCTTGACCGCGACTGGCATGGTGTCGGGTCTCGATTTCGCGTCGATCACGATCGGCGGTGCGCTGGTGCTCGGCGGCTGCGGTGTGCTGTGCCCGATGATGTACGGCATGGCGCTCGGCCTGTTCGAACGCGACCACGGCCTGATCGGCGGCCTCATCAGCGCGCTCTGCTATCTCGCGGTGAGCGGCGCCATGGCGATCGCGGCGGTGCTGCCCGAAGCGACGCAGGCGCCGATCGGATGGCTCTATCTCGGTCTCTGCACTGTTGCGGGCACGCTGCTTGTGAGCTCGCTGCCCGCGTCGCGCCAGGCCACACAGAGTTAAGGAAGGAACCCGATCATGACCACCGTCGGTATTCGCGGCACGTTCTTCGATTTCGTCGACGATCCCTGGAAGCACGTCGGCAACGAGCAGGCCGCGGCGCGTTTCCATCAGGACGGCCTCATGGTCGTCACGGACGGCGTCATCAAGGCATTCGGACCTTACGAGAAGGTCGCGGCCGCGCACCCCGGCGTCGCGATGACTGAGATCAAGGACCGGATCATCGTCCCGGGCTTTATCGACGGCCACATCCATCTGCCGCAGACCCGCGTGCTGGGGGCCTATGGCGAGCAGCTGCTGCCGTGGCTCCAGAAGTGGGTTTATCCGGAAGAGCTGAAATATCGGGATCGCAACTACGCGCGCGAGGGCGTGAAGCGTTTCCTCGACGCGCTGCTGGCGTCCGGCACCACCACCTGCCAGGCCTTCACTAGCTCCTCGCCGGTTTCGACCGAGGAATTGTTTGAGGAAGCAGCCCGCCGCAACATGCGCGTCATCGCGGGTCTCACCGGCATCGATCGCAACGCGCCTGCCGATTTCATCGATACCCCGGAGAATTTCTATCGCGATAGCAAGCGGCTGATCGCGCAGTACCATAACAAGGGCCGCAACCTCTACGCCATCACGCCGCGCTTCGCCTTCGGCGCTTCGCCGGAGCTGCTGAAAGCGTGCCAGCGCCTCAAGCATGAGCATCCGGACTGCTGGGTCAACACCCACATCTCCGAGAACCCGGCCGAATGCAGCGGTGTGCTGGTCGAGCATCCGGACTGCCAGGACTATCTCGGCGTTTACGAGAAGTTCGATCTGGTCGGTCCAAAATTCTCCGGCGGCCACGGCGTCTATCTCTCGAACAACGAATTCCGCCGCATGTCGAAGAAGGGCGCCGCGGTGGTGTTCTGCCCGTGCTCGAACCTGTTCCTCGGCAGCGGCCTGTTCCGGCTCGGCCGCGCCACCGATCCGGAGCATCGGGTGAAGATGTCGTTCGGCACCGACGTCGGCGGCGGCAACCGCTTCTCGATGATCTCCGTGCTCGACGACGCCTACAAGGTCGGCATGTGCAACAACACGCTGCTCGACGGCAGCATCGATCCGGCGCGCAAGGACCTTGCCGAAGCGGAGCGCAACAAGCTTTCGCCCTATCGCGGGTTCTGGTCGATCACGCTCGGGGGTGCCGAGGGCCTCTACATCGACGACAAGCTCGGCAATTTCGAGCCCGGCAAGGAGGCTGATTTCGTCGCGCTCGATCCGAACGGCGGGCAAGCCGCGCAAGCATGGCACCAGTCGCTGATCGCTGACGGCGCCGGCCCGCGCACGATGGACGAGGCCGCGAGCATGCTGTTCGCCGTCATGATGGTCGGCGACGATCGCTGCGTCGACGAGACCTGGGTGATGGGCAAGCGCCTCTACAAGAAAAGCTGAAGCGTGCGACAGCGATGAGTGCCTCCCCTGATCCAGCTGGCCAGCCGGTCGCCCTCGTCATCCAGCGCCGCATCGCCGATGACGGTTTTGCCGCGTTCGCGCGGTGGAACGGCGAGGTCGGCGAGGCGCTCAAGGCTTGGCCGGGCTTCCTCGGCCAGGAGGTGGTGCCGCCGCAGCCGCCGGCACATGTCGACTGGGTCACGATCCTGCGCTTCGCAAGCCCGGCCGCCGCACGCGCCTGGCTCCAGAGCGAGGTGCGGGCGAAGCTGATTGGACAGGTGCAGCGCTACTTCGTCGGTTCGGAGGACGTCCACATCCTGCCCGACACCGGCGTTCAGCGCGACAATGCGGTCTCCGCCGTGATCTCCTTCAAGGTCCCGGACGGGCTCGAGGACGCATTCCTCAAATGGCAGCAGCGCATCCAGGCCGCCGAGGCCGAGTTCAAGGGATTTTTGCGCCACAAGGTCGAGCGGCCGATTCCGGGCCTGCATGACGAATGGATCATCATCCTGTCGTTCGACAGTGATGCCAACCTCAATGCGTGGCTCGACTCATCGCTGCGGCAGACGCTGCTCGAGGAAGGCGCGCGTTTCAACGCCGGCATGAGTGTGAAGCGAGCAAGTTACGGCTTCAATTTCTGGTTCCCGGCCGGCAAGACGCAGGTTCCGGAGCAGGGGCCGGGCCTGATCTGGAAGAGCAACCTGATCGTGCTCCTGGTGCTCTATCCAGTGGTCTATCTCTGGGGCACTTTCATCAGCGCGCCGCTGATCGATAGCCACGGCGTGCCGCTCTGGCTGTCGCTGTTCATCGGCAATCTCGTCAGCACCCAGTTGCTCGGCTGGTGGCTCGTGCCCGCCGCCTTCAAGGCACTGGACTGGTGGGTCACACCGAAAGCCGCGCTCGGCCGCCAGATTGCGGGATACGCGCTGCTGGCCACGCTCTATGCGGGGGCGATGGGTCTGTACGCGCTGCTGCTCGCGTGGCATTGGGGGCGGTGAGGCCGCCAGTCGATCGAAGGCAGCTTCCAGACCCGCTGGACATTTGACGACCATGTTCGCCCTGACGTTTCTCGGCACCTCGGCCAGCGTTCCCTCGGCGGAGCGCAACCATCCAGCGCTGCTTGTGGAAGCCGCGGGCAAGCGCATTCTGGTCGATTGCGGCGAAGGCACGCAGCGCCAGCTGCTGCGCAGTGGCGCGGGCTTCCGGCGGCTCGACCGCATCCTGCTGACGCATGGCCATCTCGACCATGTGCTCGGCATTCCCGGCCTGTTCTCGACATTGGGCTTGCGCCAGAGCGCCGATGTGATGACCATTCATGCGGGGCCGGGCACACTCGACATCGTCATCCGCATGCTCGCGGGCCTGTGGGGCGCGGGCAGGGCGCCGATCCCGGTCGAATTCGCGCCGCTGTCCGAAGGCCAAGTTCTTGATGCCGGCGATTTCACCATCGACTGCTTTCCGGTCCGCCACCGCGACACCGACAGTTTTGGTTTTTCCTTCCAGAGCCCCGCACGGCGCCATCTGTTGTCCGACCGCCTCACGGCGCTATGTGTCCCGGATGGGCCGATGCGCGGAGAGCTCGCCGCGGGACGACCGGTGGTGATCGACGGCCGCACGATCGATCCGGAGGACGTACTGGGGCCGCCGAGCGGCGGCCGGAAGCTCGTCGTGATCGGCGACACCGAAACCACCGAGGGGCTGTCCAGACATGTCGCTGATGCCGATCTGCTGGTGATCGAGGCGACGTTCCTTGATCGCGATGCGTCGACCGCGCGGGACTACGGCCATCTCACGGCGACCGAAGCCGCTTTGCTTGCCGCTGCAAACAACGTCAAGCAGCTCGCGCTGGTCCATATGTCCGGGCGCTACGAAGACGAAGAGATATTGGCTGAAGCATCAAGGATATTTCCGAATACGCGGATCGCGGCCGATTTCGATCACATCGTGATTTAACGCCTGCTCAGCTCGTCAGCCCCGACTTGGCGCGATCCGCTCGCCGCACCAGCACGACGTGACCGAGCGCGGCCCTGTAGGCGGGAATGCGCGTGCCCGGCCGGCCTACATCGCCTCCGAGATCAAGCGGTGAAAGAAGGTGGTCGAGGCTGCGAACATCAAGCCGGAGTAGGTGGGAGTCTCAAAGAGCCGATTACCCTGTCGGCTCCTTGTAGCTGCATGTGACGCCAACGGAGCCGTCCTTGTCATGCCTGAGCTCCGGGCTCGAGACGGCGATGGTACGATTGGGGTCCGCAAAAATCTCGCGCATATGGATCATCAGCGCGCTGTCATCCAGCGTCAGCAAACGTCCGGGCGCGAGCGGCCCTTCGGATGCCGCCCGGGCCATGCAGTATCTGAAATCCACGGAGCCATAAGCCGGAAGCGCGGATAATTGCCGGCTGGGCGGATCTGTCGGCCGCTCCACGATCCATTCCACCGACGATCCGAGCGGCCGGATCACGCCCGGCGGCCGGGCGAGAAATGAGCGGAATTCGCCGATGCTCTGGTTCTTGATGAAGAAGAGGACGTCTCCGCTGACCTGAACCGCGAGACCAGCGAAGATCTCGTCGCTGACATTGATCGGCAGATTGTCGATCACCGTGATTGCCTGTGGCGGCTCAGGCACCGCATTCGCTGAAGTGTTGCGCCACCATTCCCACCACGCGAAGTGCTCGGGTTTGTGATTGAGCCAGTGGGCGGTGCCGATCTGAGGGAGGGAAATGTTCGGCAATCCGCCGTCGTGGCCGTCAAGGCCCACCCATAGCAACGCCCTTGGATCGTTCGAGGGGGTGAAAAGGGCGGGGATGGACGGCTGAGCCACTTTTGGCACATTCCATCCGCCCGCTGCGAAGACGATCCGCTCGGGTGGAAGCGAATGGATGAGCGCGCCCGACCAGTTCAACAGCGATTCGAATGGGCCTCCCTGGGCAGAAGGATCGATGCTGCTGAAGGTCGGTTGCCTTGCCCTGAACGGCGAGGAAACCAGCCGTCGCCAGAATTCGTAGAGGCGCGGCTCGGTCTTGGCATCGGGCTTCTGCGGAATGCCGTAGAGATCCAACTGGTCCGGCGTCGCGTCGAGGAGATTGAACCCGTCCGGAACCTCCTCGTAGAAGCCGTAGCTGTCACTCTTGGGCATTTTTCTCTCCCGCGATGACGCCAGAGTTCTCCCACTCGCGCTTGCCGTTGTCGACGAGCTTTGCAAATTTCGGCAGGTAGTCGCAATCCAGGAGAATCTTGCTGGTGATTGCTTCCGCCAGTGTTACGCCTGCCCTGGTGTCCGACGGATAGTGAAGACCGGCGATTTCGCGATTGCGTGCGATCCGATCTGCAAGGAAGACGAGCGATTTGCCGATCGTGGTTCTCTCTGGATCTGCCGGGGTCGGTGCCGCAACGCCGAGCCGCTTCGGCATGATTTCCGTAAGGAGTGCCGCGAAGACATGCGCCTGGGTGGCGTGGCCGCTCGGAAACGATGCGTGTCCGGCATGCTCGATCGGTGACATCAGGGCGGGCGCCACTTGCGTGGGGCGGGGACGATTGAAATGAGCCTTGTAGTGCATCGTGATCAGCGCCGTCAGCGCATCCGCAACGATCAGCATGCGCGATGTCGCCGGGTGCGTTGTCGCCGTCGCGGACACGAGGTGCAGGAACTTGCTGATGAACTCGTCAGCCTCGGTCACGATCTCGTCGATTGCTACAGGGCGCTCGAGGAAGGCCATGTTCCTCAACGTGGCGAGGTCCGCCTGAAGACCTTCGGCCCATGGCGTCATTCCGGCGCCGAGCAATGAAAATCCGCCCAGCCGGTCGAGCCAGTCTGCTCGGCGGGCAAGGTCGGACATCACGACCCAGGAGTACCATCGGGTCGACCAGAGCGAGCCAAAGCTGGTCGCATTGAGCAGGGCGCCGTCGATTTCAGGCATCATTGCGAACCGCTGATCGCTGCGATCGGCGAACATGGCGCCGCCACCCCCGCCGGCACCGCCGTATCCCCCATAGCCGCCATAACCACCGTAACCGCCATAGCCACCGTAGCCACCATAACCGCCGTAACCGCCATATCCGCCTGCCATTTACGCCTCCTCTGTCAAGATTTCCCGGTGCCGCCGTGGGGCTTGCCGCGCCGCAGCGTCGATGCCAGCCGCGCGAGCGCGGCCTCGATGCGCGCCAGGGTGGGCTTCGGCCATGGCGACGTCGCAATCCACGTCAGGTCGAGTTCGCCGGCCGTCATCATCGGCCGCGCAAAGGCCTGCGCATCGTCGAGGCGCTCGCTTTCGACGAGGGCTGCGATGAGAACGCGCAGGTTCGCCTGGTCGCTTGGCAGCCGCCGCGCGACCCGCATCGCGTGATCGACGGCCGCGTCGAGATCATTCATGGCAAAATGGGCTTGAGCCGAGATCATCTCGGCGAACCAGGCGTGCCTGTCGCGCGGCGACAGCCGCAGATTGATCGCCGCATCGGCGAGCGCATCCTCATACCGCTCACAGCGGACATTCACGGCGGCGCGGTATGCGAATGCGAGCGCCAGGTTCGGCGTCAGCTCGATCGCACGATCGAGCTGTTTGAGGGCGCCGGCATGATCGTGCTTGCACTGCGAGAGCGTATAGCCGCCGACGGCGTTGGCGAGCGGATCGGCCGAGTTTCGCTCCAGGGCACGTTCGGCGAGCATCCGCGCGGTGTCGAGTTCGCTCGGAGCGTGAGCGGACCATCCGCGCGCCACACGCTGCATGTGCCAGATGGCGCTGTAAGACAGGGGCGGCGCCCAACCGGAGCTGAGGACATGCGCCCGCTCGAAATTGGTCCGGGCCGTCACGAATGTCGTGTAGTCAGGGCTGAACATCTGGTCGTAGCCGACCAGCGCCAGCTGATAGGCGTCGAGATCGTCAGGTCTCTTCTGCATTGCGCGATGAAGCTCCCGGTCGCGGACTTGGGGCGCCAGCGAGCGTATGACCTCGACGGCGATGCGATCCTGCAGGTCGAAGACGTCGGCGGCCGTTCCGCTGAGACGATCGACACGGACGACCTCGACCGTTTCGGCGGCCACGAGTTCGGTCGAGATCCGGATCTGATCGCCGGCGCGCTGAATGCTTCCATGAAGCAGATACTGCGCGTTGAGATCGCGGCCGATCGCACGCAGATCCAGCGTCTGCGACACTGGAATCATGGTCGATCCGCGGGAAATGACGAGCAGCTCTTTCAGGCTCGACAGGGCCTGGACGACGCTGTCGACGATGCCGATCGTGAATTGAGGCTCCAGCGCCGGCGACAACGCGCGAAAGGGGAGAACGGCAACCGATGGCCGGCTGACGGCAAATCCGGCCAGAGCGAGCGCGGGTGCTGCTGCGGGGGATGGAACTGGCCGTACGATCGTCTCAGGCTGTTGCTGGCGCAGGCCGGCTATCAGGTCCTGTGTCAGCTTGTGCGGCTCGATATCGTAGGCGTCCTCGAGTTGGCGCCAAAGCCGTGCATAGATCGCGAGCGCTGCACCGATGCTTCCGGCGGTGGTGTGGCTCTTGATGAGAACGCGAACGGCCCGCTCGTTCTCGGAATCCAGTCGGTAGATGGCCTTTGCCGCAGCCTCCGCGGTGGCCGTGACGCCCGTCTGGCTCTCATCGGGCAGCAGTCTCGTCAGCGCATCGATCAGCCGTTCGTGGATCAGCGGTCGCGTCTCTGCAAGCCAATCCGAAAATGCGGGGTCGACGCCTTCCAGGTCTTCGAGAATGCCGTCGGTCAGGCGTTCTTGCGCGAGCAGGGTCGGATGCACGACGCCGCGCTCGGCATCCGCGACGATCTCCATCACGTCACACGCGACCTGTTCGACATCGAGGGCCACGTGCATCTGGTCTGCATGGAAGTGCGTGCAGCCGAGCGCCTTCAGCTCGCGCTGAATTTGACTGAGCGTTTGGCGCAGCGAACCTTTCGCGAGCGGGTCTTCCTTCTCGCTCCAGAGCAGGCCGACCAATTTGGTCCGGGGCAACTGACGTGCGGAGCAGAGCATCATATAGCCGAGAAGCGCTTGGGCCTTTCGGCCAAGTCCGATCTCGTGTCCGTCCACCGACGCTGAAAATGCTCCGATGATATTCAGCCTCAGGCGGCCGGTCGCGCGCTCGCTAACCGCCTTATCGCCGTCGACTCCCGACATCTCGACCCATCCCCCGCCGACATCGTCGACTGCTGTGCAGGAGGGCAGGTCCCGGGCGCTTAGGCTTGGTGTAATGCAGTTGATTGGCTCGCCTTGTCCACGAAGCCAATGAGACGTGAGCTCAGGAATACAGCCCGCCGGTTCTTGTGCAATGCGTGAATGGTACATCTGGGGCCGTTACACGGTCAAGGGTTGCCGATTGATCGAAATGCGACCTTGCAGGCGAAATGAAAGAGCTCCTCACTTCGAGCCCATCAGCGTGAAATGAGCGTGAATGCCGGGGGCGCAGCCGCTTGCGCCGT
Organism: Bradyrhizobium diazoefficiens; assembly: GCF_016616235.1. Classification (NCBI taxonomy): domain Bacteria; kingdom Pseudomonadati; phylum Pseudomonadota; class Alphaproteobacteria; order Hyphomicrobiales; family Nitrobacteraceae; genus Bradyrhizobium; species Bradyrhizobium diazoefficiens. The sequence goes on along the minus strand of NZ_CP067100.1, from coordinate 4,742,034 downwards.
GCGAGCGGCTCGTTGCCTCGTCAGCAATTCGCAGGCGAGGGCGGGGCTTGCTTGTCGCGTCGGCCGGTCTGCCGGGGTCCGTGGCGCATCGGGGCGGTGCCGGACAACCTCCCTGGCTGGTATCGTGTGGCGGCAAGACGCCGATCCTCGCCGCGGGCACATCGCGCATGCGTCCAATTCACGGCCCGTTCACGTTCAGCTTCGCCTCGCCCGCTTATGTTGCGTCTGGAACGAAGGATCGCGCAACTTGGCAAAGGAGAGACGCGTCATGACTGTCCTGCTGAGAAACACCTTCAAGGCCTGGATCGACCGGGCACCGGGCGCGCCGCCCAAGCTGATCATGGTCGGCGACATCAGGGTGCCGACCAACGGCTGGCAGGCTCGGCTGACCAAGCGCTCGCCGCAGGGCATCAATCCCAAGATCCTGATCCTCGATATGAGCGCGCAGCAGCTGAGCGGCGAAGCGCCGGAGGAGATCACCACGATCCCGCTGCGCTACGAGGAAAGTCCGCCGCAGGACGAGTACGGCCAGGTGATGATCGCGCATGGAAGGGGCGAGATCGTCGTCAACATCGGACGCCCGAACTAGTGGGGGCTCGATCCGCCCCCGCGCGCCGCGGTCTCGCGTCCGGGTCGTTAGCCTTACCGGTCAAGGTTGACGCGACGTCGCGCTCACATCGGAGGCCCGATCGCTCTATTTTCAGGGTTCGACAATCACCTGTATTTTGAGAGTACGATGTCCCGTTCCGTTGAATTGATCGTCGAAGGCTATGTGCGGCTGAACGACCGCGATGCGCTCCACGAAATCCTGTCGCATCGGCAGGACCTGCTGCGGCAACTGGTGTCGGTCACAGGCATCGACCCGAGGCAGGCCATCGCCCAGGTCAGCGAGGAGATCACCATCATCGAGGCGGGCCTGGCGACACTCGCGCCGGAATAGGCCGTCTCCGGTCCTTCTGGCGGTCAACAGACCCGTGCACCGCAGCGCTTGCCAGTCCAGAAGCGAGCGGGTAGAACGCTGCCACGCCTGAGCCGTGATGTGCGCCGAACGCGCGTCCGGCCACAGTCGGGCAAATCGGTAAGCAATTGAATTTGTTCGGCTATTCCGTTGGGGAATGGTGTAACGGTAGCACAACAGACTCTGACTCTGTTTGTCTTGGTTCGAATCCAGGTTCCCCAGCCAGTTCCGGCGCATTCCCAGATTGGCGTTTCTCCTGAACTCCGGCTTAGCGGCTCGAAGCCGCCGCTCGCGACGGTTTGCCTCATCTGAGCCCCGTCGGATCGCCGCCAGCTCCATCGTCCTTGGGACACCCAACCCAAAGGAGATCCGAATGCCCTATGTCGATGGCTTCGTGCTGGCCGTGCCGAAGGACAAGATTGAGGCCTACAAGGCGCTGGCGCGAAAGGCTTGCGCGGTGTGGATGGAGCACGGCGCGCTCGATTATGTCGAGTGCATCGGCGACGACGTGCCCTATGGCGAGCTGACCTCGTTTCCGCGCGCGGTGATGGCGAGCGAGGATGAGGTGGTCGTGTTCTCCTGGATCGTCTACCGCGACCGCGAGAGCCGCGATGACATCAACAAGAAGGTGATGGCCGATGAGCGGCTCAAGGGCGGCGAGATGCCGTTCGACGGCAAGCGCATGATCTATGGCGGATTCACGACGCTGCTTCAGGCGCATGCGCCGCAACGAGAGTCCGCCGGTTGATGAGCCGCCGGGCGTCCGCGCCTTTCGGCAGCGCCTCGGCATGTTGGCGCCGTATCGCGCCACGTCATGCCGAGGCGGCATGATTAGCGACGCCTCTTTCGGGGCGACTTGGCAGCCCTAGACTTGGCCGTCTTTGATTTTGCGGTCTTGGATTTTGCGGTCTTGGATCTGCCGGTTTTGGCGACGCGCTTCGTCGGCGCGGGTTGCTGGTTGCCATCGGCATCTGCCGCACTCCATGGAATTTTCGCCGCGATGCGTTTGCTGAAGCCGACGAGGTTGGGTGTCTGGTTGTACTTGAGACGACGAAGCTTGGCCGTGACGAGCTGGCTGAGGCCCTTGAACGACGGATTGATGCCGAGAATTCGCTGCTCGCGCAGGACCTTCGCCACGCAGAACGTGTAGACGCCGTACGATGTGACGCCGTCACGATACTCATAAGACAGCTCCTGCTCCTGGCAAACCTCGAGCAGGATCGGCAGATATGGGCCCTCATGCCCGAGCTCGATCCGCTTTTTGTCGTATTCCCTGTCGGGCTGGGTGCGGAGCGCCATGCTGCGTCCGAGCCGCCGCGTGGCGCCGTTGGTGCCGAGATAGTCGGCGCCATCCTTGCTCTTCTTCAGACTCTTGTTCAGGGGATCGAACTTCCGCGGCACCCACATGCTTTCGGCTCTGATCGACGGATTGCACCGCGCGTATGATCGCCTCGGGCCATGATTTTCGAAACTCGGCGTCGATCTCGGAATGGCCGACGCCGTGAACGCACAGCAATGAAAGTCTTGTGCTCAAATGAACCTCCTCAAAAAATGCAACCTTACATTGCTGGCGGGGCGGACTCAAGCTGCGGCCGTGAGGACAGGCGCGACAGCTTGTCCCGGAAAATGTCGTCTCGGCCGGCGAAGGCCCGTATCCTACATGCCGTGGGCGGGAAGCGGCGAACCCGGCGTCACCGTGGGGTGGTGCATCTCGTGCCGCAGCGACGGCGCCCAAATTGCCCCCCGGTTGCCTTCACGTCTCAGTTGCTAGTTTGACGTTGAACGACGCCAGATAGAATCCGCGCGCCGCCGGCGCGTTTTGCTGCTCCCTCATATGCAGCATCGTGGCACTCCGTTCACCTTGCCGGTGTCCGGTTGGCGTGCCATCCTCGCATTGCCAGGCACAAACAAACGGAAGCGGGCGCCAGTCACGGCTTCCAAAGAACCCTGGTCGGGGAAACCCTTTGGGAGGTCTGATTTCATGAATTTGAAGCACGTCACGGGGCTGCTTTGCGCGGCCGCGATGTCGCTTGCGCTCGCGTCCGTCGCGCAGGCGCAGGAAAAGGTCGTCAAGATCGGCGTGATCATGCCGATGTCCGGCGGCACCGCCTCGATCGGCGCCCACGCCAAAGCGGCGCTCGATGTCGCCACCGACATCATCAACAACGCCCATCCCGAGCTCGGCAACCTGCCGCTGGCTAAGAATGCCGGTCTTGGCGGCCTCGGCGGCGCCCAAGTCGAGGTGGTCATCGCCGACAATCAGGGCAACCCGGCAACGGGTCAGAACCAGGCGCTGCGCCTGATCACGGAAGAGAAGGTGGCCGCGGTGTTCGGTTCCTATCAGTCCGGCGTGACACTGACCTCGAGCGCGATCGCCGAGAAATACGGCGTACCGTTCCTGAACTCGGAGTCGGTTGCCGCCAATCTCACCGAGCGCGGCTTCAAATGGTTCTTCCGGACCACGCCGATCGCGACCGACTTCGCAAAAATCTATGTCGACTTCCTCGCCGACATCAAGGCTCAGGGCGCCAGGACCGACAGCGTCGCGCTGGTGCATGACAACACCGAATACGGCACCTCGGTCGCGAACACGATCGCTGGCGCCTTCAAGGAGAAGGGCCAGCCGATCGCGCTCGACGTCGCCTATCCCGTCAACGCCACCGACGTGCAGGGCCAGGTGCTCCAGCTCAAGGACAAGAAGCCCGACGTCGTCATCATGATCAGCTACACGTCCGACGCGATCCTGTTCGCCAAGACCATGCAGTCGCTCGACTACAAGCCGGCCGTGCTGCTCGCCGATGACGCCGGCTATTCCGATCCGTCCTTCACGAAAGCGGTCGGCAAGATCTCGCAAGGCGTCTTCAACCGCTCATCCTGGGTGGTGGGTCCGTCGGGCTCGCCGTCCGCCATCATCGCCGACATGTACAAGAAGAAGTGCGGCGAGGAGATGGACGACACGGTCGCGCGCCAGATGCAGGGCTTCTTCGTGCTTGCTGACGCCATCGACCGCGCCGGCTCGACCGAGCCTGCCAAGATCCAGGCCGCGCTGAAGGCGACGGACCTGAAGCCCGAGCAGCTCATGATCGGCTACAAGGGCGTAAAGTTCGATGACAAGGGCCAGAACATCTCCGCCTCCGGCGCCATCATCCAGCTTCAGGATGGCGAGAATTATGTCTCGGTGTGGCCGAAGGCGAATGCCGAGAAGACCCCTGTGCTGCCCTACAAGGGCTGGTGAGGTTTTTTAAGGCGGGGCCGCGCGCCCCGCTCTTTTCCGAAATGATTTGATCAGAGCAACACGGCTCATGTCCTTCGTCCTCGTGCAGGTGATCGTCGGCGGGCTTCTGCTTGGCGCCGTCTACGCCCTGTTTTCCTCGGGCCTCACGCTGGTGTGGGGCATGATGAACATCGTCAACTTCGCGCATGGCGATTTCGTCATGCTCGGCATGTACGTTGCCTATGTCGTCTATACCTTGATGGGAGGAGGGCCGATCCTCGGCGCGCCGCTGGCAACCCTGGTGCTCGCGACCGTCGGCGTCTTGGTCTATTTCGCCCTGATCCGCGACATCATGAAGGGGCCGATGTTGGCCCAGATCCTCGGCACATTCGGTCTCGCGCTGCTGCTGCGCTATTCCGTGTTCTGGTGGTTCGGCGCCAACTTCCTGTCGATGCCGCCCAACATCGTCGGCGGCACCTATGCGGTCGCGGGCCTGCGCATCGAGGCCTCGCGGCTGCTGGCCGGCGTCGTCGCGCTGCTGGTGACGCTCGGCCTGCATCTGCTCCTGACTCGCACCTCGCTCGGCTCGAAGATGCTGGCGGTGGCGGAGGATCAGACCGCGGCCCAGCTCATGGGCATCAGGCCCGACACCATGCAGGCGATCGCCTGGGCGATCGCGGCTGGCGCTACGGGGCTTGCCGGCGCGCTGATCGCGAACTTCTTCTACATCGTGCCGACAGTCGGCGAGACGCTCGGTATCGTCGCCTTCGTCACGGTATCGCTCGGCGGTTTCGGCAGCGTGCCGGGCGCGCTCGTCGCGGGCCTTCTGATCGGCGTCATCGAGTCGCTGTCGGGCTATCTGATCGGTGCCGTCTACAAGGATATCGTCGTCTACGTCCTGTTCCTGTCCTTCCTCTGGTTCCGGCCACAGGGCCTGATGGGGAAGATGTGATGCGGCGCTGGGTCTGGCTCTCGGCCGTCGCAGCCTTCGCGATCGCCTATCCGCTGCTGCTGTCCTCGCCGTTCCAGCAGCGGCTCGGCGCCCTGGTGCTGCTCTATGCCATCGCGGCATCCGCCTGGAACATCGTCGGCGGCTATGCCGGGCAGGTGTCGGTAGGACATGTCGTGTTCTTCGGGTGCGGCGCCTACGCCGCGATGGGATCTTACGCCAAATTCGGCCTGTCGCCGCTGTTCGGTATCCCCGGCGGCATCGTGCTGGCGGTCGGGCTCGCCGCGATCGTCGGCGTGCCGACGCTGCGGCTGTCGGGCCATTACTTCAGCATGGCGACGATTGCGGTGGCCGAGACGATGCGGCTGATCGTCACCAACACCGAATGGTTGGGTGCGGCCGTCGGCCTGTCGGGGCCGGCCGTGCCGCGCAACATGTTCGATCTCTCCTTCCTGTCGTCGCTGCCGTACTACTATCTCTTCCTCGCCGTGCTCGTGATCACGCTGCTGATCACCTGGTGGATGACCAACAGCCGCATGGGATTTTACCTACGCGCGATCAAGGATTCCGAGCGCGCCGCGCGCTCGCTCGGCGCGCCTGCCAGCCGTACGAAACTCTACGCCTACATGCTGAGCGCGGCACTGACGAGCGTCGCCGGTGCGCTCTACGCCATGATGTTCGGCTTCGTCGATCCCGAGTCCGGGCTCGGCATCCTGATCTCGGTGAAGATATTGATCATGGCGGCCCTGGGCGGGGCAGGGCTGCTGTTCGGCCCGCTGGTGGGCGCGGCGATCCTGGTGCCGCTGGAGGAAATCTCCAACAGTTGGCTCGGCGGCAAGGGCGCCGGCCTCACCTTCGTGGTCTATGGCGCGATCATCGTGCTGATCGCGCGCTTCCAGCCCGGCGGCCTGCTCAGCCTGCTCACGGGACGAAGCAAGCGCAAGATCGATAAGGGAGCAAGCCATGCTCCTTGAGGCGCGCAGGATCATCAAGGCGTTCGGCAGCTTCAAGGCGGTCGACGATGCCTCCGTGACCTTGGAGCAGGGCGACATTCTCGGCCTGATCGGCCCGAACGGCGCAGGAAAATCGACCTTCTTCAACTGCCTCACCGGCGACCTCAAGACCACCTCGGGTCGCGTGCTGTTCGAGGGGCGCGACATCACCGATCTCACGCCGGAACTGCGCGCCGGGCTCGGGCTCGCCCGCACCTTCCAGGTGCCGCAGACCTTCGAGGACATGACGGTGCTCGAGAACGTCATGATCGGTGCGTTCCTCCGCACCTCACATCGCAAGGAAGCCGAAACGAAAGCGCGCGCCGTGCTGGAGCGCGTCGGCATGAGCCGTCTTGCGGATGCGCCAGCGCGCTCGCTCGGCACGCCGGGCCGCAAGCGGCTGGAGATCGCGCGAGCCCTTGCGACCGAGCCAAAAGTGCTGCTGCTCGACGAGGCCATGGCCGGCCTCAACGCCCATGAAGTGAGGCTCGCCATCGATCTCGTCCGCGACATTCATCGCTCGGGCATCACGCTCGTCATTGTCGAGCACATCATGGAAGTGATCATGTCGCTCGCCAGCCGCGTGATGGTGTTTCACCAGGGCAAGGAGATCGCGCGCGGCTCGCCGCGCGAGGTCACATCCAACCCGGCCGTGATCGCCGCCTATCTCGGCACGCGAGCAGCCAAGGCAGCGGCGGGCCATACGCCGGTCGAGCTGATGGGCGGGCCGGACCTATGAGCGGGGCACTTCTGCGGATCGAGCATCTCGAGGTGCGCTATGGCGACCTCATCGGCGTCTCCGACGTGTCGCTGGAGGTGCCCGAAGGCAGCGTCGTCGCGCTGCTCGGCTCGAATGGCGGCGGCAAGACCACGACGCTGAATGCGATCGTCGGCCTCATCCCCGTGCATTCCGGCAAAATCAGTTTTCGCGGCGAGGACATCGCCGGCCAGAAGGCCTTTGCGATCGTGCGCAAGGGGCTGGCGCTGTCGCCGGAGGGCTGGCGGCTATTCGTGCAACAGAGCGTCGAGAACAATCTGATGCTGGGCGCGACCCCGCTGCACGACAAGTCGCGCCAAGCCGTGCTGCTGGAGCGGGTCTATGAGATCTTTCCCCGGCTGAAGGAGCGCCGCAATCAGCGCGCCGGCACCATGTCCGGGGGCGAACGGCAGATGCTCGCGGTCGGCCGCGCGCTGATGAGCGACCCGAAACTGTTGATGCTGGACGAGCCGTCGCTCGGCCTCGCGCCGGCTGTGGTCGAGTCCATGTACGAAACTTTCGACCGCCTGCATCGCGAGGGGCTGACCATCCTGCTCGCCGAACAATCGATCGAGCTCGCGCTGGAGGTGTCGGACTTCGCCACCGTGCTCCAGGTCGGCAGAAGCGTGCTGTCAGGCACGGCGGCGGCGCTGGCGGAGGATCCGCAGGTGCAGAAGGCCTATCTCGGCGTGGACTGAGCGATCTCAGCCCCAGCGAGGCCGTTACTTGATCTTGTCGTACGCCGCCGCGAAATCGTTCAGCGGCATCGGGATCGCGATGGTCTCCTTGGCCATGTTCTGGAAGGAGACCTTGAGCTGCTTGCCCGACCGCAAGGCGGCGAGCAGGTCGGCTGCGATCGGCGTCGAGGCGTAGCAGCCGCGGTTCTCGCAGGTCTGGAGCTGCAGGTCGAACGTCTTGCCCTCGTCGACCTGGAGCTTGGCGCCGACCGGCAGGTTGATGCCGAGCGGCAATTGCAGCAGCGCGATCGGCGTGCGGGTGTCGGGCGCGATGCGGATGTTGATCAGGACGACGGTCTGGCCGGTCTTGGTCAGCACCGCATTCTGCTCCATCGCGCATTCGAGCGGCGCATCGCGGCTGGCGCTGGTGCAACGCACGATCCAGCCCGGCTGTCCCGGGGCGCCTTCGGCCGGTTGCTGCGTCGGGGCGGAGGCGGGCTGTGCGGCGGCGGCCGGGGCTGCGTTCTTCTTGGCGCCCTGCTGGGCGTACGCGGCGGCGGTCGACAGCAGGACGGCGGCGGCGAGGGCGGCAAGTCTGGATTGCATGAGCATGGCGAAACGGCGTTGGCGTGAACCGAGGGCCTCGCTGTAGCGTCGCAGAGGCCGCGGCGCAAGGCTGCTCACAAAAGGCACCTCACAAGCCTACTCGGCGGCTTCCTTGACGGTGCCGTGCGCTTGCGTCTCGTCGCCCTCGCCGTCAGCCGAACGGCCCCAGCCGGAGAACCAGTTGTTGAGCTCGTCGAGATAGAGATAGACCACAGGCGTCGTGAACAGCGTCAGCGCCTGGCTGACGATCAGGCCGCCGACCATGGCGTAGCCGAGCGGCTGGCGGATCTCGGCGCCGGTGCCATGGCCGAGCATCAGGGGCACGCCGCCGAGCAGGGCCGCCATCGTCGTCATCATGATCGGGCGGAAGCGCAAGAGCGCGGCCTGGCGGATCGATTCGGCGGGCGTCTTGTGTTCGTCGCGTTCGGCGGCGATGGCGAAGTCGACCATCATGATGCCGTTCTTCTTCACGATGCCGATCAGCAGAATGATTCCGATCAAGGCAATGAGGCTGAAATCGAAGCCGGCCGCCATCAGGATCGCGAGCGCACCGACGCCGGCCGAGGGCAGGGTCGACAGAATCGTAATTGGATGGATGTAGCTCTCGTAGAGAATGCCGAGGATCAGATAGACCACGACGAGCGCGGCGAGGATCAGAAGCGGCACGGTGCCGAGCGACTGCTGGAACGCCTGCGCGGTACCCTGGAAGCTCGAATTCAGCGTCGGCGGCGCGCCGAGATCGGCCATCGCCTTCTGCACGGCCTCGGTGGCCTGGCCGAGCGCGACCCCTTGGGCGAGGTTGAAGCTGATCGTGATCGCCGGGAACTGGCCCTGGTGGCTGATCGAGAGCGGGCGGACCGGATCGGTGGTCCAGGTCGCAAAGGTCGACAGCGGCACCTGGTCGCCGGTCAATGGCGATTTGAGATAGAGCTTGTTCAGGCTGTCGAGGCTGCCTTGCAGCTCCGGCAGGATCTCGAGGATCACCTTGTAGGTGTTGAGCTGGGTGAAATACTGTGTCACCTGCCGCTGCCCGAACGCGTCATACAGCGTGTCGTCGATCAGCTGCGGCTGGATGCCGTAGCGCGAGGCGGTGTCGCGGTTGATCTTGAGCTGGACCGTGGTGCCCTGCGTCTGCTGGTCGGTCGCGACGTCGCGCAGCTGCGGCAGCGTCTGCATCTTGGCGAGGATTTTCGGCGCCCAGTCGTTGAGCTCGGCGAGATCGGCGTCCTGCAGGGTGAACTCGAACTGCGTGCGGGTCGGTCGGCCGCCGAGCCGGACGTCCTGCGCCGCCTGCATGTAGAGCCGCGCGCCCTCGATCTTGTCGAACTTCGGACGCAGCCGCGCGATGATCTCCTGGGCAGAAGCCTCACGCTGGTCGCGAGGCTTCAACGTGATGAACAGGTTGCCGTTGTTGCCGGCACGGCCGCTGCCGCCGATGGCCATGGCAATGCTGGCAACGTCGGGGTCGGCCATGATGATCTTGCCGAGCTGCTCCTGGCGCCGGACCATGTCCTTGAAGGAGATGTCCTGCGAGGCTTCGGAGGTCGCGGTGATCAGGCCGACGTCCTGCTGCGGGAAGAAGCCCTTCGGGATCAGCACGAACAGGTAGACCGACAAAGCGAGCGTGGCGAAGAAGATCGTCAGCGTGGTGCGCCGCCAGGCCAGGGCGTGGTCGAGCCCGTATTCGTAGCCGCGCAGCATCGCATCGAAGGCGCGCTCGCTCCACTGGTAGAACTTGCCGTGGGTGACCTCGCCATGGGCGCGCAGGAAGCGCGAGGCCATCATCGGCGTCAGCGTCAGCGACACGAACATCGAGACGAAGATCGTCATCGCCAGCACGACGGCGAATTCGCGGAACAGGCGGCCGATGATGCCGCCCATCAGCAGCAGCGGAATCAGCACCGCGACCAGCGAGATGCTGATCGACACGATGGTAAAGCCGATTTCCTTGGAGCCGCGGAAGGCCGCCGCCATCGGCGATTCGCCTTCCTCGATGTAGCGCGTGATATTTTCCAGCATCACGATGGCATCATCGACGACGAATCCGACAGCGATGGTGAGCGCCATCAGCGACAGATTGTCGAGCGAATAGCCGAACACCCACATCAGGGCGCAGGCGCCCAGCAGCGCCAGCGGAACCGTGACGGTGGGAATGACCGTCGCCCAGAAGCTGCGCAGGAAGACGAAGATGACCATGACTACGAGGGCGATGGTCAGCAGCAGGGTGAACTGGACGTCCTCGACCGCGGCGCGGATCGTGGTGGTGCGATCGCTGATGAGCTCGATCTTGATCGCGGGCGGGATCGCCGCAACCAGGCGGGGCAGGGTCGCCTTGATCCGGTCGACGGTCTCGATGACGTTGGCGCCCGGCTGCTTGAACACCACCAGGAACACGCCGCGTCTGCCGTTGGCCCAGGCGGCCTGCTTGGCGTCTTCGGCGCCGCTGACCGCCTGGCCGATGTCGCGGATGCGCAACGGGCCGCCGTTGCGATAGGCGATGATGACGTCGTTCCAGTCCTTGGACTGGGTCAGCTGGTCGTTGGCGTAGATCGTGTAGGCGCGCTTCTCGCCGTCGATATTGCCCTTGGGGCTGTCGACCGTGGTGATCGCAATCTGGCTGCGCACGTCCTCCATCGACAGGCCCTTGGCAACCAGCTTCGCCGGATCGACCTGAATGCGGATCGAGGGTTTCTGCTGGCCGCCGATGAAGACCTGTGCGACGCCCGAGAGCTGGCTGATCTGCTGGGCGAGCTGGGCGTCCACCGCGTCGCTGACGCTGGTCAAGGGCAGCGTGTCGGAGGTGGCCGACAGCAGCAGGATCGGCGCGTCGGCCGGGTTGACCTTGCGATACGTCGGCGGCGAAGGCAGGTTCTTCGGCAGCTGGCCGCTTGCGGCATTGATCGCGCCCTGCACGTCGTTGGCGGCGCCGTCGATGCTGCGGTTGAGGTCGAACTGGATGGTGATCGAGGCGGTGCCGAGATAACTCGTCGAAGTCATCTGGGCGATGCCGGGAATCTGCGCGAACTGGCGCTCCAGCGGCTGCGCCACAGACGAGGCCATCGTCTCCGGGCTGCCGCCCGGCAAATTGGCGGTGATCTGGATGGTCGGGAAGTCCACCTGCGGCAGCGGCGCGACCGGCAGCAGGGGATAGGCGACGAGACCGACAAAGAGAATGCCGGCCATCAGCAGCGAGGTGCCGATGGGATAACGGATGAAAGGTGCCGAAATCCCGCCCGCGTTCATTCCTGTCGTACCTTGTTCTGGGCCGGATCCGAGCTTGCCACCGCCGTCGAGACGAGGCTCCCGGGCTGCACCTTGAATTGACCGCCGGTGATCACCTGTTGTCCGGGCGTGAGCCCTTCATCGACGACCGAACGTCCGTCGATGGCGTAGCTCACCTTGATCTTGTGCACCTCGGCCTTGTTGTCCTGATTGACGGTATAAGCGTAGAGGCCGTTGGTCGAATGCTGAACCGCGTCATCCGGAACGACGGTCGCATCCTTCAGCGTCCGAACCAAGAGGCGCGTCGAAACCGACTGGCCCGGCCACAGCGTGTGGTCCTTGTTGTCGAACACCGCCTTGAGCCGGATCGTCCCGCTGGTGGTGTCGACCTGGTTGTTGATGACCGCAAGCTTGCCTTCGGCCAGCGTCTTCTTGCCGTCGGTGGTGAAGGCGATCACCTTGAGCGCGCCGGCCTTTTGGCCTTCGCTGATATAGGGCAGCTGGTCTTCCGGCGCGGTGAAGATCACCGAGATCGGCTCGACCTGCGAGATCGTGACGATGCCGGTTTGCGACGAGGCGTTGACGATGTTGCCGATGTCGACCAGGCGCAGGCCGGCGACGCCGGTGATCGGCGACTTGACCTGGGTGTAGTCGAGCTGGGTCTGGGCGTTGGCGATCGCGGCCTCGTCGGCGGCGATCTGGGCGGTGAGCTGAGCGACGGTGGAGCGCTGGGTGTCGGTCTGCTGCCGCGTCGCGAATTCGCCGAGCTTGGTGTAGCGCTGCAGATCGAGATTGGCGTTGGCGAGATTGGCCTCGTCCTGCTGCTTCTTGGCTTTGGCCTGGTCGAGCGCGGCCTGGAACGGGCGGGGATCGATTTCAACCAGCAGATCGCCCTGTTTGACCATCTGGCCTTCGGTGAAGGCGAGCTTGTCGATCTGGCCATCGACCCGGGTCCGGACCTGTACGGTGTTGAAACCCTGAACCGTGCCGAGGCCGGTCAGATAAACCGGGAAGTCGGCTTTCTCGACCGGCGAAACGCTCACCGGAACGGCAGCCTGACGCGGCGGCCCCTTCTGGGCTGTCTGGGTCTTTCCGGCCCCGGGCGAGCCGTATTTCTGCCAACCGTAATACCCCGCGGAGGCCACGGCCGCGATGATCAGAATCCACAGGATCGGCCGGGACTTTTTCATATCGTCTCGTGTCGGCTTCTATGCCCAAGTAAACGAATGATGGGGCAATCGTAGGGTTCCAGCGCGCTTGTATATTACACGCCAAGTTCCAGTGTAAACAGCACTATCCGTTGAGAATCCTAAACAATTGGAAAGCTTTGCACGGCTTACGCAGCACCGCGGCACGTCGGTGTGCAGCGCTGCATTTTCATGGTGCGACCGATCAGCGTGCAAGCTTTGTGCAATGCTCGGAAGTGGTGTGCGCGCGCAGGTGCGACGCGCCGAGCGGCAGCACCAGGCACGCTCAAGAACGGTTCTAAGTCGCGTGCGCGCCGTTTCGGTTGTCAGGAAAATCGGCATCGTCCATATCGGCGCGGCCATAAGGGGAGCGCAGCATGGACGAGCTGAACGGCAAGCTGATCGCGTGTCAGATTCTGATCACGGGGCTGATCGCGCGCGTCGCCAACGAGCAGCGCGATCCCTTGCGCTTCCTCACCGATTTCCGCGACGAGATCAAAGCGGTCGTTGGCGGCGTCAACATCGCCGGCATGGACAACACCGATCGCGTGCGCGCCGTCGCGCAGAAGACCGTCGATGAATTGTTCTCGCTGATGAAGCCGCCGAGCAGTGATTGATGCCGTGAGCGCGATGCTGATCTTCGACGTGTTTTTGCGCACGCTTTAGAACGACTCTAATCTCTGTTTAGAAACGTTTCAATGGACAGTTTGGAATCGTTTTGATCTGGACCTATTCAAGCGTTCTCGCGGCTTGCCCGCATTGACCCGCTATTTTGCCGCCGATACCAACAGCCCATCGTTCATCGAAATGAGCGAGCGAACAGGAAGATGGGGCGTGTTGAATGGGGCAGGTGGTCGCACCGAAATCGTTGCGTTCGGTCGCAGCGTTCAATCCGCTGGATGAGAAATCTGCGGGCATTTCCGGCAAGAAGGTCTCGGCGGTCGCGAGCCTGATCGCGGCGTCGGTGTCGAGCGGCGCGGAAGCGCAGCAGTCGAACCTGCCGCCGGTGACCGTCGACGCGCCGGTCCAGCGTCCGCGTCCGACGGCTTCCAGGCCCTCGCCGGAGCAGGTGCGCGCCCGCAACGCGCTGCGCCGCGCCGCGCAGCGCCAGCAGGCGCAGCAGCAGGCGGCGCCGACCACGCCGACCGGCCCCGCTGACGCCAATCCCTATGCCGATCCGGCCGCGCCGTACAAAGTCGATCGCGTCCAGGCCTCGGGCAAGTTTCCCGAACCGCTGTTGAACACGCCGAAGACCATCACGGTGCTCAGCAAGGAAATCCTCGAGGACAAGAACGCGACGACGCTGAAGGAGATCGGACGCTCGACCGCCGGCGTGACGCTGGGCTCGGGCGAGGGCGGCAACGCGTTCGGCGACCGCTTCTTCATCCGCGGCTTCGACGCGCGCAACGACGTCTTCATCGACGGCATCCGCGATCCCGCGGTCTCGATCCGCGAGAACTTCTTCACCGAGCAGCTCGAGATCTTGCGTGGCCCGGCTTCGTCCTATGCCGGCCGCGGCACCGCCGGCGGCGCCATCAACATCGTCACCAAGCAGGCGACCGACCGCAATTTCCAAAACGCCGAGACGACGTTCGGCACCGACATGACCAAGCGCGTCACGCTCGACGTCAACCAGGTCATCGATCCGACTTTCTCGGTTCGCACGGGCGGGCTGTTCCAGGACGCCAATGTCGCCGGCCGCAACTTCGTCACCGACAATCGCTGGGGCACCTTCATCTCGACCAAGTACGCCCCGACCAACGACATCAAGATCACCACCAACTACGTCCATACCAATCTCAGCGGCTATCCCGATTTCGGCGTGCCCTATTACAAGCAGGGTAACGTGCCGGTCACGGAGGCGGGCGTTCCGCGCGGGACCTGGTACGGCTTTCTCAATCGCGATTTCCAGACCGCGCGGCAGGATTTCGGCACTTTGACGGGCGAATACAAGCCCACCGACAATATCACCCTGACCAGCCGGACCCGCATGGAGCAGTCGACGCTGGAATATATCGGCACGTTGCCGCAGTCGCCCATCACGACCAACCCCGATCCGACGACCTGGAAGTTCACCGCGAGCGCGCAGAGCCGCAACCAGTGGGTTGACGTCATCGCAAACCAGGAAGACGCCACGTTCAAGTTCGATACCGGACCGGTCAGGCACACGGCAGTGACAGGCCTCGAGGTCTCCAACGAGCGCGTCGGGATTGGCCGCTACAACGGGCTTGCGTCCGAAGCGTTCGGCGCAGGGTTCAACAGCAACGGCGCGCTGCCGAACCAGTCGATTTATGCGCCCGGCTACACCTACAGCCCCGGCCCGTTCAACCCGGTGCTGACGGGCGATCCGACCCGTTACAACGTCGACAGCAGGGCGTTCTATGTTCTCGACACGGCCAATTGGGAAGATACGGTCATCCTGAACGGCGGCGTGCGATATGATGGCTATGACCTGACATCGTCGACTGCGGCGAAATCGAGCCGGGTCACTTCGGATTTCGTCAACTACAATGCCGGCATCGTCTACAAGCCCGTTCCGATCGGCAGCCTCTATGCGGCCTACGCAACCTCGACCAATCCGTTCGGCTCCGAGCTCGATGGTACCGCGGCGGACTACGGCGGGGCCGTTCCAGGCGGTGTCATTCTCGGGCCCGAGCGCAACAAGGCCGCCGAAGTCGGCACCAAATGGGAGCTGTTCGACCGCCACCTGCTGCTGACCGGCGCGCTGTTCCAGACCACCAAGGACAACGCGCGTGAAACCGTCGGCACCACGCTGACCTCGGGCGCGGCCTACCGGATCCAGGGCATCGACATCGAGGCCAGCGGCAAGATCACCGATCGCTGGAGCATCTTCGGCGGCATCGTGCTGATGGACTCGAAGGTCACCAAGAGCAACATCGTCGGCAATGTCGGCCTGCCGCTCGCCAACGTCGCCCACCAGTCGTTCAGCTTGCTCACCAAATACAAGTTCGACCGCGACTGGGAAGTCGGCGGGCAGGCGGTGTTCCGCTCCAAGGTCTATGGCGGCACCTTCGGCGCCAACACCGGCACGCTGATCCCGAGCTACTGGCGCTTTGACGCCTTCGTCGAGAAGAAGATCGACCAGCACTGGACCATGAAGCTGTACGCGCAGAACCTCACCAACAAGCTCTATTACGACACACTCTATCGCAGCGCAGCGCCGTTCGTGGCGGTCGCGCCGGGACGGGCGTTCTACATCGTGACATCGGCGAAGTTCTGATCATGTTGACATGCCTGCCTGGCGTTCTCAGCAAGGATGATGTGGCGGATTTCCGCCGCATCATGGACGCCAGCGCATGGGAGGACGGCCGCTCGACCGCAGGCGCACAGTCGGCGATGGTCAAGCGCAACGAGCAATTGCCGCCGGACAGCGAGGTCGCGCGCACGCTCGGCCACCGCATCATCTCGGTGCTGACGTCGAACCCGCGCTTCATCGCGGCGGCCATTCCGCTCCAGATCTTCCCGCCGCTGTTCAACCGCTATGCGGCGGACAGCGGCCATCATTTCGGGCTGCATGTCGACAATGCGATCCGCGGCGACCGGCTGACCGGCCTTCGCATCCGCACCGACGTGTCGGTGACGCTGTTCCTTGCCGAACCGGACGAGTATGATGGTGGCGAACTTGTGATCGAGGACAGCTACGGTTCGCACGAAGTCAAGTTGCGAGCCGGCGACTGTGTGCTCTATCCGTCGACCAGCCTCCATCTGGTCACTCCGGTGACGAGGGGAACGCGGGTTGCGTCTTTCTTCTGGCTTCAGAGCATGATACGGGACGATCAAGCCCGGAGCATGATCTTTGACCTCGACACCGCGATACAGGCGCTGGTGGAACGGCTCGGGCGTGACGATCCCGAAACGGTCAAATTGACGAGTATCTATCACAACCTCATTCGCTACTGGGCCGAAGTATGAAGATCATGTCCTCACCCGCAAGCCTCGCCGCAGCCTTGATGCTGGCGGCCGCCTGGTTCGCATCCCCCGTTTCTGCCCAGACACAGACCGCGCCGGCGCAACCGACGGCTCAGGCGGCTAGCCCGGCTCCGGCCGCTGCACCTGCCGCGCAGGCGCCGGCGGCCTCGACGGCTGCTCCGGCTGCGCAGCCCGCCCCCGTCACTGCGGTTACTCAGAAGGCCGATAACGTGTCCGTCGCCCCGGCGATGAAGGAACTGTCGCCCTGGGTGATGTTCATGTCCGCAGACGTCATCGTAAAGGCGGTGATGATCGGGCTCGCCTTCGCATCGCTGATGACCTGGACCGTCCTCATCGCCAAATCGATCGAGCTGTCGGTCGCATCGAGCAAGCTTCGTTCGGCGCTGAAGAAAATCGCGGAGGCGCGCTCGCTCGCCGAGGCGCAGATGGCGCTCGGCGCCAAGGAAGGCATTTTGCCGTCGTTCCTGGCGGCAGCCCTGCGCGAGGCGCGGATGTCGGCCGGGCTGTCCAGCGATGCCGGCATTAAGGAGCGCGCGGCCTCGAGCTTCCAGGAGATCGTGCGCGCCGAGGCGCGGCGCATCCGCATCGGCATGGGGGTGCTCGCGACGATCGGCTCCACGTCGCCCTTCGTCGGCCTGTTCGGCACGGTCTGGGGCATCATGAACAGCTTCATCGGCATCTCGAAGTCGCAGACCACCAATCTTGCCGTGGTCGCGCCCGGCATCGCCGAGGCGCTGCTCGCCACCGCGATCGGCCTCGTCGCCGCGATCCCCGCGGTCATCATCTACAACCACTTCTCGCGGGTGACGAAGAGCTATCTCGAGCTGGTCAGCCGCGCTTCGGGCGCTGCGGCGCGACTGCTCTCGCGCGATCTCGATCGTAGCCACGGCAGCGCGCATTCGCGCGCGGCGGAGTGAGCCATGGGCGTTTCGCTCGCAGACAATGATACCGACGACGACGATTTCGCGGAAACGCATGACATCAACGTCACGCCGTTCATCGACGTCATCCTGGTGCTGCTGATCATCTTCATGGTCGCAGCTCCGCTCTCGACTGTCGATCTGCCGATCGACCTGCCGACCTCGAGCGCGACGCCGCAGAAGAAGCCGGACAAGCCGACTTATCTCAGCATCAAGCGCGACCTCGGGCTGGCGATCGGAGAGGAGTCCGTCAACCGGGCCGATTTGATCGCGACCCTCGATGGCATGTCCGACATGAGCAAGGACAAATACGTCTTCCTGCGCGCCGATCGCTTCGTGCCTTATGGTGAGTTGATGGGCGTCATGGAGCTGTTGCGCTCCGGCGGCTACACGCGGGTCAAGCTGGTTGCTCTTGAGGGCCCGGGCACGCCGGCAGGGTCGGGTGCCGCTGCCCCTGCGCAGCCATAGGGGACGCCAAGGGACTGGCAAGGGACTGTGATGTCGGACGTCGAACTTGAACCCAGATCATCGCGGCGGCTGTGGATTTTGGCGGCGGTGGTGGCGCTCGCGCTCCATGCCGGCGGGGCCGCGCTTGCGCTCGCCAGCTTGCAGGCCGACGATGGCGAGGAGGGGTTGGGCGCGGCGGGGGCGGAGTTTGCCGTCGAGATGACGTCGCCGCCGGCTCAGGAGTCCGACATGCCACCCGGGCCCACCGACTCCGTGGCACAGGAAGAGCGTCCGGAGCTTCCGGAGCAGAAGGCGGAGAAGCAGGAGACGGAGCTTCCGCAAGATCGGCCGCAGCAGGTCGAGGAGGCTGATCGCATCGTCACCGAGCAGAAGGCGAAGAAGGAGCAGGACGACGATCCGAAGGTGGCGGCCGTCGAGACTCCGGCGATGGAAGCGGCGCAAAAGCAGATCGACATGGAGCGGCAGACTTTCGAAGACGCCACCCGCGAGACCGAGAAGGCGACGGCGCCGGTGCTCGGCATTGGCAAGGACCTCTTGAAGGTGACGGCCGACTGGAACCGCAAGATCAGCGCGCATCTTGCCGCGCACAAGGTCAATCCGGAGGGCAGGGAGCCCAATAACCAGACTGCGAAGGTGAGCTTCTCGCTTAACCGAAGAGGCAACGTGATTTCGGTCGACGTCGTGCAGTCGTCCGGGGACGCGGCTTACGATGCTGCCGCGGTCTCCATGGTCCACAAATCCGATCCGTTCCCGACACCGCCCGCTGCGCTCACCCAGGACCGGTTCGAGCGCACCGTGGACATCATCTTCACGCCGCCGGACGCGAAGAAAAAGAAGAAGACGGCTCAGCGCCAGTAAAGCCTGATTCCGACATAGACCACGACCAAACAGGCGAAGATCAGCGCCACCGGGAGCGGCCGCTTCTGGGTTCCGCCGGCTGCTGCCCCGAAAAAGCTGACCTTCTTCGGCTTCGGTGCCGGGCGCCGGAAGGCGGTAACATTATCCGCGGCCGGCTCTGTCGCGCGGGGCCGGACGTCGGGCGGGATTCCCGCGCCGCCCATCTCGGCATAGTAGGCCCTGTAGATCGCGCCAATCGTGGCCTCAGTGGCCTCGCCCTCGCTCATCTGCGCCACCAGGTTCTTGTAGCTGGCGAGGAACTCCTGGGCCTCGGTAGGCAGCGCGGACGCGCCGTTGAGCTTGGCCATCATCTTCCAGGTGGCAAAATCGGCGCGGGCGCGGGTGTCGGCGCGTCGCGCGATCAGCATATCGGCAGCTTTGACCAAGTCGGCCTCGACCCTTCGGCGTGTGTTCGGATGGCGCTGTTCAACTACGCATTGCCGGTCAGGAAGAGAACAGTCTGAATCACATAACCGGTCAACGTTCGCAGTATTGCTGAAATAACATCAAGATTTAGACCGAACTGCGAGCCCGCGAGCGGCAGCAGGATTAAGAGCCCGATCAGGATCAGCATGCCGAACGGCTCCAGCCGGGCCAGCGGCAAAGCGAGCGGCCGCGGCAGCAGCCCGACCGCGACCCGCCCTCCGTCGAGCGGCGGGATCGGCATCATGTTGAAGACGGCCAGGATGGCGTTGATGACCAGCGCATTCTTCAGGTTGTCGAAGATCCACTGCGCCGCGCCGGCCGGGGCGAAGGGCACGGCGTGGAGGGCGAGAGCCGCCGCCAGCGCCAGCAGGATATTGGTGGCGGGGCCGGCCAGCGCCACCCAAACCATGTCGAGCCGAGGATTGCCAAGCTTGCGGAAATTGACCGGCACCGGCTTGGCATAGCCGAACAGGAACGGCGAATGCGCGAACAGCAGCATCGCCGGCAAGATCAGCGTGCCGAACGGGTCGATATGCCTGATTGGATTGAAGCTGACACGGCCGAGCTGCCAGGCGGTGTTGTCGCCGAGCCGGTGCGCGACGAAGGCATGAGCCGCCTCGTGGAAGGTGATGGCGAGCACCAGCGGCAGCACCCACACCGAAATATCATAGAAGGAAATGTTCACGGCTCGTTTGTCCCGGTTTGCCTGCGCTTGCAGACGACCCGGCCGAACCGGCGGTGCAGCAACGCTTCGGCTCAAGATAGGGTGGCCGGTTCCGAAATGCCACGTTGATCGGCGCCCCGAAGCTGCCGCGCCGTCTGGCAAATTCAAGCCGGAATCGTCCCCTCATATTGCCTCAGGCCGTCATCGAGCTTCAGCCACGACGGTTTCTCGCTCACCCAGATGTGCTCGGTCGGTGCAAAGGCGTTGCGATCGTCGAAAGTCGCGAGCGAAACGCCCGCCAGCGTGCCGTTGCGGCGCCAGGCGAACAGGCGCGTGCCGCAGCGTTTGCAGAACACGCGGTCGATGTTCTCGGACGACGCATAGCGCTCCGTCTCGCCCTCGACGGTGAGCGCGCGTTGATCAAATTGCGCGCGGGCGAAGAACGGCGAGCCCATCGCCTTCTGGCACAAGCGGCAATGACAGATGCGGACGTTAAGCGGCTCGCCCTCCGCCTTGAACCGCACCGCGCCGCACAGGCATCCACCTTCCCGGATCATGGTTCAGGCCACCCGCCATTCGCCGACCTGGCGAGCCATGCTCCAGTTGAGATTGTCGAGATCGCCGTCCATGTTGGAATCCCCGCGTCTGGTGTTGGTGAAGGCCGCCCAGCAGAAGCCGCCGTGGGTGCGCACGGCAATCGTGCTCGTGCCCGGCAGGCTGCCATTGTGCCACCAATTGTCTGATTTGTTGACACAGAAGCCCTTGGCATAGTCCGGACTGTAGCCGGGCGCGGTGGTCATGACCTGGATGGAGCGCGGCCGCAGGATGTTCGCCGGCCGCGTGTAGCCGTCGACATGCATCAAGAACTGGACGAGATCCGATGGCGTCGCGATCCAGCCGCCATGGGAATCCATCCGTCGCACTTTCATGTCGTAGGGGCTCTCGCCCTGGCCGTAATAGGCAACTTCGCCGGCCTGGCGCTGGTCGCGCGTGTTGCCCGCGATGGCCATGTCGGTGACACCGCAGCGCGCCAGCACCTCGGTGCGCACGTGCTCGGCATAGAGCTGGCCGGTGAGCTTCTCGATCACGCGCCCCAGCACGCAATAGCCGAAATTGGAGTAGGCGTAACGCTGGCCCGGCGGCCGGTCCAGCGGCCGGTTGGCGAGCGTCCAGGCGATCAGCTCGGCATGGTCCATCCGCGGATGGGTGAACATGGGATCGCGGTTGTCGTTGCTCCAGCCGCCGCCGGTGTGGGTCAACAGAAGCTCGAGCGTGATCTGCTCGATGCCGGCGGAGTAGGGCGGCTGCCCGTAATCGGTGCCGAGCAGCGCACCCGGGCCGAATACGCGATCCGTCAGCTTGAGGCGGTTCTCCTCGATCAGGCGGAAGATCGTGACCGAGGTGATCATTTTGCTGACGCTGGCGATCCGGAACAGATGCCGCGGCGTCACGCTCTCGTTCCGCTCGCGATCGGCAAGACCGAAGGCATCCTCGTGGATGATCGCGCCGGCATAGCCGATCGCAAAGGACAGCGCCGGCACGTCGTATTTGTCCATGAAGGTGCGCGCGAGCCGCGCCATGGTGCCGCGCTCGGCCGGCGAGGGCGGGCGGATGCTCGGCGGGTTGGGCGCGAGTTGCGCGAGCGTTGTGCGCGACAGCAGTGGCAGCGCGCCTGCGCCGGCTGCAAGCTTCACGAAATCCCGACGACCGAATTGCATTGTCCGCCCCCGCGGCGGCCATGTCTCAATAGGTCGCCCGTCCACCGGAAATATCAAACACCGCGCCGGTGGAGAAGGCACAATCTTCGGATGCGAGCCAGCTCACCATGGCCGCGAGCTCCTCCACCTGCACGAAGCGCCCCTTCGGGATTTTTGACAGCATGAAGTCGATATGCTGCTGCGTCATCTGGTCGAAGATCGCGGTTTTGGCGGCCGCCGGCGTCACCGCATTCACCAGAATGTCATGCGCGGCGAGCTCCTTGCCGAGCGACTTCGTCAGCGCGATCAGGCCGGCCTTGGAGGTCGAATAATGCGCGGCGTTGGGATTGCCTTCCTTGCCGGCGATCGAGGCGATGTTCACGATCCGCCCGTATTTCTGCTTGAGCATGACAGGCACGATCGCCTTGCAGCAGATGAAGGGGCCGTCGAGGTTGATGCGCAGCACCTTGCGCCATTCCTCGAGGTCAGTCTCCCAGACCGGCTTGTTGACGCCGGCAATGCCGGCATTGTTGACGAGGATGTCGATCTTGCCGAAGGCGCCCAGCGTCGCATCGCGCGCCTGCTCGACGGCCGCGGTATCGGTGACGTCGACCTCGAAGACGCGGACGTTGTCGCCGATCTCTTTTGCCGTTTTCTCAGCCAGCGCCGCGTCGAAATCCCAGATCGCGACCTTGGCGCCGGAGGCGACGAAGCGCTCGGCGATGGCGCGGCCAAAGCCCTGCGCGCCGCCGGTGACGACGGCGACGCGGCCGTTGAGATCGATCTTGTTCATTGATCTTTTCCTTCTCGAATCCGGCGGCAGCGGCGGTTTGCTCCCTCGCCCCGCTGTTCGCGGGGAGAGGGTGGGGTGAGGGGTGTCTCCACATGCGCGTGCGGAGATATTGTGCCACGCCCCTGACCCGGATTGCACTGGACGATGCTTCGCATCGCCAGGCGCAATCCGACCTCTCCCCGCAGAAGGGCGGGGAGAGGTTAAGTAATCAGAGCATGTAGCCGCCGTCGACGACGAGGTCGACGCCGGTGGTGAAGGCGCTCTCGTCGCTGCCGAGATAGACTGCCATGGCGGCGATCTCGTCGGCGGTGCCGAGCCGGCCCATCTTCTGGCGGGAAATGAACATCTCCTTGCCCTGGGGCCCCTGCGCGGCGGCGCGGTCGAGCATCGAGGGCGTCTCGACGGTGCCGGGGCAGATCGCGTTGCAGCGGATGCCCTTGGTGATGAAGTCGAGCGCGACCGCGCGCGACAGCAGCGACACCGCCGCCTTGGACGAGCTGTAAACGTAGCGGTTCGCCGGCGGCCTCAAGGCCGCGCAGGACGAGATGTTCACGATGCTGCCGCCGCCGCCCGCGATCATGTCGGGCAGGAAGGCCTTGATGGTCCGGTGCATCGACTTGACGTTGAGGTCGAACGAGAAGTCGAAATCCTCCTCCGAGCACTCCAGGATGGTGCCGTGGTGCACGAAGCCGGCCGCGTTGAGCAGGATGTCGATCTTGCCGATGCGCTTGGCGAAGGCATTGACGTCGGCGGTGTTGCGGACATCGAGCTTTGCGGTCTCGGCGATGCCTTCCTTGGAAAGGCCTGCGATGCCGGCCTCGTTGATGTCGGTGGCGATGACGGTTGCGCCTTCACGCGCGAATGCGATCGCGCATGCGCGCCCGATGCCTGCTGCCGCTGCCGTGACGACGGCACGCTTTCCCTTGAGGCGGTCTGCCATTTTTTCTCCTTGAATTCTTGATGCAATGTTTGCTCCGCCATCATTGCGAGGAGCCCGCGACAAAATTGCAAGGCAATTTTGCGCTGGTGCGACGAAGCAATCCAGGGTCTCTCCGCGGAGAAATTTCTGAATTGCTTCGCGCAATGACGGTGTGGCTGCTAGTGATTATCGCGCGCCACGCCAAAGGTGCCGGCGACGTTCTGGTACCGCGTGGCGATCTCGACGCAGGCGCCGGTCGCGTGCTGGCCGACGGTGTTGCGATAAAGCTCCTGCCAGGGCGTCTGGTTCGGCGGATGCTTGAAGCCGCCATTGGCCTTGAGTTCGGCGTGGCGCTTCTTCAGCTCCTCGTCCGAGATCAGGATGTTGGCGCTGCCCTTGTTGAGGTCGATGCGGACCTTGTCGCCGGTCCTAAGGATCGCAAGACCGCCATTGGCGGCCGCTTCCGGCGAGGCATTCAAGATTGAGGGTGAGCCCGACGTGCCGGACTGGCGGCCGTCGCCGATGCAGGGCAGGGAGTGGATGCCGCGTTTGATCAGGGCCGCCGGCGGCTGCATGTTCACGACCTCGGCTCCTCCAGGGTAGCCGATCGGCCCGGTGCCGCGGATGAACAGCACGCAATGCTCGTCGATGTCGAGCGAGGCATCGTCGATCCGCGCGTGGTAATCCTCGGGACCCTCGAACACGATGGCGCGGCCCTCGAACGCGTTGAGGTCCTTCGGGTTGCTGAGATAGCGGTCGCGGAATTCCTTGGAGATCACTGAGGTCTTCATGATCGCAGAATCGAACAGATTGCCCTTCAGCACCAGGAAGCCGGCGTCCTTGACCAGCGGCTTGTCATAGGCCCAGATCACGTCGTTGTCGGGAGCTGGCGCATTCTTGCAATTCTCGCCGATGCCGCGGCCGTTGACCGTGATGGCGTCTTCATGGATGCGCTTGTGCTTCATCAGCTCGCGCACCACGGCCGGCACGCCGCCGGCGCGGTGGAATTCCTCGCCGAGATAGAAGCCGGCCGGCTGCATGTTGACCAGGAGCGGCACGTCGTGGCCGAATTTCTGCCAGTCGTCGATCGTGAGCTCGACGCCGATATGGCGGGCCAACGCGTTGATGTGGATCGGCGCGTTGGTCGAGCCGCCGATCGCCGAGTTGATCACGATGCAGTTCTCGAACGCCTTGCGGGTCAGGATGTCCGAGGGCTTGAGGTCTTCCCAGACCATCTCGACGATGCGCTTGCCGGTCTCGTAGGCGATCTGGCCGCGCTCGCGGTAGGGGGCGGGGATCGCGGCGCAGCCCGGCAGCGAGAAGCCGAGCGCTTCGGCAAGGCCGTTCATGGTCGAGGCGGTACCCATGGTGTTGCAATGGCCGACCGAGGGCGCCGAGGAGGCCACGATCTCCATGAACTCTTCATAGTCGATCTCGCCGGCGGCGAGCCGCTCGCGCGATTTCCAGACGATGGTGCCGGAGCCGGTGCGCTCGCCATTGTGCCAGCCGTTGAGCATCGGGCCGCCCGACAGCACGATCGCCGGCAGGTTCACGGTCGCCGCCGCCATCATGCAGGCGGGTGTGGTCTTATCGCAGCCGGTGGTCAGCACCACGCCGTCGAGCGGGTAACCATAGAGGATCTCGACCAGGCCGAGATAAGCGAGGTTGCGGTCGAGCGCCGCGGTCGGACGCTTGCCGGTCTCTTGAATGGGGTGGGTCGGGAATTCCATCGCGATGCCGCCGGCCTCGCGGATGCCTTCGCGGACACGGTGGGCGAGCTCGATGTGATGGCGATTGCAGGGAGAGAGGTCGTTGCCGGTTTGCGCAATGCCGATGATCGGCTTGCCGGACTGGAGCTCGGCGCGGGTGAGGCCGTAGTTCAGATAGCGCTCCATATAGAGCGCGGTCATGCCCGGATTATGCGGGTTGTTGAACCATTCCTGCGAGCGGAGGTGGCGGCGCGTGCCGTTACCGGCGGGTGCGTGCCCATTGGTTGGCTTTTTTGTCATTGGTGTCTCCTGCAATGCAAACGCACTGGCGTCCGATTATGGGATCGGCTTGTGCGATGCCCAACGGTGTGGGCGATGGTGGGCCTGCCCGTTGGCGGGTCGTTTCCTCACAAGTTCGATACTAGTCATGGCTAGTTGGTAACGCTACCATTTTGTTCGCCACGCCCACGCCTGATACGGCTGGCCTGTTGTCCGAACGCCGCGCCGACGAGCTTTGCCGCTCGATCACCTTGAAGCCGAGATCGAGCACCGGCTGTTCCGGCCGCCGTCCGTCGATCGCATCGATCAGCATGGTGGCGGCGGTTTTGCCCATCTCATAGCGGTTGGTGCGCACGCTGGTCAGCGTCGGGACGGCGGAGGCCATGAATTCGAGATCGTTGAAGCCGACGATCGCGATCTGCTCGGGCACCGCGATCTCCCGGCGCCGGCATTCGAACAGAACGCCGAGCGCGAGGTCGTCATTGGCGCAGAACACTGCGTCGAGGCCGGGCTCGCGTCCGAGCAGATCGGTGAACAGAGCGCCACCGAGCGTCACCGAGGTCGGTGTCGCCGTCGTGACGACGAGGCGCTGCTCGAACAGGCCGGCGTCCTTCATGGCCGATCCGTATCCGTCGAGCCGCCGCTGCACCCTGGGATCCATACGCGCGCCGACGAAGCCGATCCTGCGGTGGCCTTGCGCGAACAAATGGGCGATCGCCGCGCGGGCTGCATCATAGTGCGAAAAGCCGATCATCATGTCGACCGGGTTGGGCCCGATCTCCATGATTTGCACGATCGGGCAATCGGCGGCCTCCAGCATCGCACGCGATTCCGTGGTCTGGTCGATGCCGGTGACGATCAGCCCGGCCGGCTTCTGCGCCAGGAACAGGCGCAGCAGCTTCTCTTCCTGGAGAATACTGTAGCGGGTGTTGGACAACTGGATCGAGTAGCGGCTGCCTTCGGAGGCGTCATAGATGCCGCGCAGCACGTCCGAGAACACGTTATTAGTGAGAGAGGGGATCAGCACACCGATCACTTCGGTGCGTTGCGAGGCCAGCGCGCGTGCCGCCAGGTTCGGCACGTAGCCGAGCTCCCTGGCTGCGCTCTCGACCCGCGTCCGCTTGGCGAGCGACAGCGCCTCCGGATTCCGGAAGAAGCGGGACGCCGTAATCGGACTGACGCCGGCAAGCTCGGCGACTTCGGCCAGCCGGATTTTGCCTGACTTGGTGCGTTTTCGACCCATTTGCTGCTCTTAGCATAGCCCATGTCGAAACCAAAGGATCGTTGACAGCGCTACCAGCACCGACTAACCAAAGACAAATTGCCAAAACCGCACAAACTGCCGACAATGTCGCCTGCTAGGTTCGGGCTTCGGGTTGGCTAAGTCTGAAAAAACAAGACGGTCGTGGCGCAAAAGGCGTCGTGGACTTTCGAGGAGGGAGCTAGATGTCGTCTGTGCAAATCCGCGACGTGCGGAAATCGTTCGGCAATTTTGAAGTCCTGCACGGCGTGACGATTCCGATCGAGGACGGCCAGTTCGTCGTCCTGGTTGGCCCCTCCGGTTGCGGCAAGTCGACGCTTCTGCGCATGCTCGCCGGCCTCGAGAACATCACCTCCGGCACGATCTCGATCGGCGACCGCGTCGTCAACAATGTCCAGCCCAAGGAGCGGGACATTGCGATGGTGTTCCAGAACTACGCGCTCTATCCGCACATGACGGTCGCCGACAACATGGGCTTCTCGCTGAAGCTGCGGAATGCGAGCTCCGACGAGATCAACAAGCGCGTCAAGCGCGCCGCCGAGATCCTTGCGCTGTCGCCGCTGCTCGATCGCTATCCGCGTCAGCTCTCCGGCGGCCAGCGCCAGCGCGTCGCCATGGGCCGCGCGATCGTGCGCGATCCCCAGGTGTTCCTGTTCGACGAGCCGTTGTCGAACCTCGATGCCAAGCTGCGCGTCGCCATGCGCACCGAGATCAAGGAGCTGCACCAGCGGCTGAAGACGACGACCGTCTACGTCACCCACGACCAGATCGAGGCCATGACCATGGCCGACAAGATCGTCGTCATGCATGACGGCATCGTCGAGCAGATGGGCACGCCGCTCGAGCTCTACGACAAGCCCGACAACCAATTCGTCGCCGGCTTCATCGGCTCGCCGGCGATGAACTTCCTCAAGGGCCATGTCCGCGTCAACGGCGTTGCGACTTTCGAAGGTCCGAACGGCGTCAAGCTGCCGCTCAAGAATGCACCAACCGCGTCCGACGGGCGTCCCGCGGTCTACGGCGTGCGGCCCGAGCATTTCACCATCGCCGATGACGGCGCCGAGGCCGAGATCATCGTGGTCGAGCCGACCGGCTCGGAGACCCAGGTGTTCGCCAAGGTCGGCGGCGAGCAGGTCGTCGCGGTGTTCCGCGAGCGCCACCAGTTCAATCCGGGCGACAAGGTCCGGCTGAAGCCCGATCCGTCGTTGGTTCACCTGTTCGATGATGCGACAGGCAAACGCATGTAGCGACGTGTTGGTGATGTAAGAGCGGCCCAATCAAATATAAAATTCAGGGAGAGAACGATGAGCGATTTCGACAGGCGTAGTTTGCTCAAGGCTGGCCTCGGCGGCGCAGCGCTGCTGGCCGGCCCCGGCATCGTCCCGGTCCGCGCGGCGGAGTGGACCAACACGCCGGAGCCGAACGCGTCCATTCGCGTGTTGCGCTGGAAGCAGTTCATCCAGGCCGAGTTCGATAAGTTCGCCGAGCAGACCAAGAAGTTCTCGGAGAAGACCGGCGTCAAGGTGAAGCTCGAGGCCGAGAGCTGGGAGGACATTCGCCCGAAGGCGGCCGTGGCCGCCAATGTCGGCGCCGGTCCCGACCTCATCATCGGCACGCTCGACGATCCCCACAAGTTCCCGGAGAAGCTGATCGACGTCACCGACGTCGCCGATTACCTCGGCAAGCAATATGGCGGCTGGTATCCGGTCGCCGAGAAGTACGGCAAGAAGGGCAATGGCTGGATCGCGATTCCGCAGGGCGCGACGGGCGGCTGCCTCAACTACCGCATCAGCCATGTGAAGGCCGCCGGCTTCGACGAATTCCCCAAGGACACCGCCGGCTTCCTCAAGCTGTGCCAGGCCCTGAAGAAGAACAACACGCCGGCCGGCTTCGCGCTCGGCCACGCCACGGGCGACGCCAATGGCTGGTGCCAGTGGGCGCTGTGGGCGTTCGGCGGCAAGGTCGTCAATGAGAAGAACGAGGTGGTGATCGATTCGCCCGAGACGATCGCCGCGCTCGAATACGTCAAGCAGCTCTACGAGACGTTCATCCCCGGCGTGCTGTCGTGGAACGATTCGAATAACAACAAGGCGTTCCTCAACGGCGAACTCAGCCTCACCCTGAACGGCATCTCGATCTGGACCGTCGGCAAGACCTCCTCTGATCCCAAGCAGCAGGAGATCGCCAAGGACATGAACCACGCGCCGATGCCGATCGGCCCCGTGGGCGTGCCGACCGAGCAGCAGAACGTGCTGGTCTATTACGGCTACAAGCACTCGAAATATCCGAAGGCGGTCAAGGAATACATCAAGTTCATGATGGACAAGGAGAACTACGACGCCTGGGAGGTCTCCTCGAACGGCTACGTGTCGCCGCCGCTGCCGGCCTACAACGACAACCCGGTGTGGACGTCGGACCCGAAGATCACCCCGTATCGCGACTGCCTGAAGCGCTGCCGCGACAACGGCTATGCCGGCGATCTCGGCTACGCCTCCGCTGCCGTGATGGGCGACTTCGTCGTCGTCGACATGTTCGCGGAAGCGGCCTCGGGCTCGGCGACGCCGAAGCAGGCGGCCGCGCGCGCCGCCGAGCGCGCCAAGCGCTACTACCAGGTCTGATCAACTCCAATCTGCACGGCGTCCGGTTCGCTGGACGCCGTGACCGTTCTTTGAGGGGAGTTCGATATGGCGGTCATCGCCGAACCCGTTGCCGCGCAGCTCAAGCGCGCAAGCCTGTGGACCAGAGCATTCGAGAGCCGGAATTTTCTCGGCGCCATGTTCATGGTGCCGGCGATCGCGATCCTGATCCTGTTTCTGGCTTACCCGCTGGCGCTGGGCTTCTGGCTCGGCATGACCGACACCAAGATCGGTGGGGCCGGGCGCTATATCGGCTTCCAGAATTTCGTCTCGCTGTCCAAGGACTCCGTGTTCTGGCTCTCGGTGTTCAACACCATCTTCTACACGGTGTTCGCGAGCATCGTGAAATTCGCCATCGGCCTTTACCTGGCGCTGCTGCTCAACGAGCGGCTGCCGTTCAAGTCGATGATCCGCGCCATCGTGCTCTTGCCCTTCGTGGTGCCGACGGTGCTCTCGGCGATTGCGTTCTGGTGGATCTACGACAGCCAATTCTCGATCATCTCCTGGGTGCTGATCAAGGCCGGCCTGATCACGCGCTATATCGACTTTCTCGGCGATCCCTGGAATGCGCGCTGGTCGGTCGTCGCGGCCAATATCTGGCGCGGCGTGCCGTTCGTGGCGATCACGCTGCTGGCGGGATTGCAGACGATCTCGCCCTCGCTCTATGAAGCCGCCAATCTCGATGGCGCCACCAACATGCAGAGATTCCGCCACATCACGCTGCCGATGCTGTCGCCGATCATCGCGGTCGTGATGACGTTCTCGGTGCTGATGACCTTCACCGACTTCCAGCTGATCTACACCATCACGCGGGGCGGGCCGATCAACGCCACGCATCTGATGGCGACGCTGTCGTTCCAGCGGGCCATCACCGGCGGCAATCTCGGCGAGGGCGCGGCGATCTCGAATGCGATGATTCCGTTCCTTGTCGCGGCGATCCTGCTCAGCTTCTTCGGGCTTCAGCGCTCCCGCTGGCAGCAAGGCGGGAGGGACTGACTATGACCACGATGGACGACCAAAGCGTCGGAATGGACTATTTGGAAAGTTTTCCGCGGAAGTTTCTCCGCGTTTATCTTCCGCTCGGCCTGATCATCTTCTTCCTGTTGTTCCCGTTCTACTGGATGGCGGTCGCGACGTTCAAGCCAGACGCGGAGATGTACGATTACGAGAAGTACAATCCGTTCTGGATCGTGCATCCGACCCTGGAGCACATCAGCAAGCTGTTCTTCGACACCGACTATCCGCTCTGGATGTGGAACACCGTGATCGTCTCGGTGTCCTCCACCTTCATCTCGCTGTTCGCCAGCGTCTGCGCCGCCTATGCGATCGAGCGTCTGCGCTACAAGGGTTCGCGCTATGTCGGCCTTGCGATCTTCCTCGGCTATCTCGTGCCGCCCTCGATCCTGTTCATTCCGCTGGCGGCGATCGTGTTCCAGCTTGGCCTGTTCGACGGCAATCTGGCGCTGATCCTGACCTATCCGACCTTCCTGATCCCGTTCTGCACCTGGCTGCTGATGGGCTATTTCCGCACCATCCCCTATGAGCTGGAGGAATGTGCGCTGATCGACGGGGCGACGCGGCTTCAGATCCTGCTCAAGATCACGCTGCCTTTGTCGCTGCCGGGGGTGATCTCCGCCGGCATCTTCGCCTTCACGTTGTCCTGGAACGAGTTCATCTACGCCCTAACCTTCATCTCCTCGTCGGAGAACAAGACGATTCCGGTCGGCGCCATCACCGAGCTCGTCAACGGCGACGTCTATCATTGGGGCGCACTGATGGCGGCGGCCCTGACCGGCTCGGTCCCCGTCGTTATCCTTTATTCCTTCTTCGTAGAGTACTATGTGTCGGCGATGACCGGCGCCGTGAAGGAATAGCCAGCGGACTGCCACCGGAGCGCCTCCAGCCTGACGCGCTCCGGCAATAAGAAGGAGTAGGCTCTTGCACATTCTGGTTCTGGGCGCCGCCGGCATGGTCGGCCGCAAATTGTGTGAACGGCTGCTGCGCGACGGCCGGCTCGGCAAGAGTGACATCACCAGATTGACGATGCACGACGTGGTCGAGCCGAAGCAGCCGGAGAAGGCCGGCTTCGCCGTCGAGACCGTGTCGGGCGATTTCGCCGTCCCCGGCGCGGCCGAGAAGCTGATCGCCGGCCGCCCCGACGTGATCTTCCATCTCGCCGCCATCGTCTCGGGCGAGGCCGAGCTCGATTTCGACAAGGGCTACCGCATCAACCTCGACGGCACCCGGATGCTGCTCGACGCTGTCAGGCTCGCCGGCGGCGGCTACAAGCCGCGCGTGGTGTTCACGTCCTCGATCGCCGTGTTCGGCGCGCCGTTCCCGGATGCGATCGGCGACGAGTTCTTCCACACCCCGCTGCTCAGCTACGGCACCCAGAAGGCGATCGGTGAATTGCTGCTCGCCGACTATTCGCGCCGCGGCTTCCTCGACGGCATTGGTATCCGCCTGCCGACCATCTGCATCCGGCCGGGTGCGCCCAACAAGGCGGCATCGGGCTTCTTCTCCAATATCTTGCGCGAGCCGCTGGCCGGCAAGGAAGCAGTCCTCCCGGTCTCCGAGGATGTGCGCCACTGGCACGCCACGCCGCGCTCGGCGGTCGGCTTCCTGCTGCACGCCGGCACCATGGACCTCGCAGCGGTCGGTCCGCGCCGTAATCTCACCATGCCGGGCCTGTCGGCCACGGTCGGCGAGCAGATCGCCGCCTTGAAGCGGGTTGCGGGCGAGAAGGTCGCCGCCCGCATCAAGCGCGAGCCTGATCCCTTCATCGTCGGCATCGTCGGCGGCTGGCCGCGCAATTTCGAGGCGAAGCGGGCGCGCGAGCTCGGCTTCACCACCGAAGAAAAGTCCTTCGACGACATCATTCGCATTCACATCGAAGACGAGCTCGGCGGCAAGTTCGTCGCCTGATCGTATCAGATGAACAGCGTGGATATGGCGATGGCGAGCGTTGCTTGCATCGGTGAATGCATGGTCGAGCTCCGGCAGGCGCAAGGAGGGCATTCCTCCGGATCGTCCACCGGACAGGGCGGCGGCCTGTACTCGCGCGGCTTCGGCGGCGACACCCTGAACACGGCGGTGTACCTCGCGCGGCTCGAGGTCAAGGTCGACTATCTCACCGCGCTCGGCGACGACGCCCTGAGCGACGAGATGATCGCGGCCTGGAATGCGGAGAGCGTCGGCACACGGCGGGTCGTGCGGCTGCCGGGCAAGCTCCCTGGCCTCTACATGATCCAGCTGGACGCCAAGGGCGAGCGCCAGTTCTTCCACTGGCGCGACAGCGCGGCGGCGCGCCAGCTGATGAGCCTGCCGGAGACGGATGAGCTGCTCAACTCGCTGATGAGCTACGACATCGTCTATCTCTCAGCGATCACGCTCTCGATCTACGACTCCTCAGGGCGCGAGCGCCTGTTCGCGGCGATCAAGCGCGCGCGACTGCTCGGCACCCGCTTCGTGTTCGACACGAACTTCCGCGCACGGGGCTGGCCTGACCGCGAGGTCGCGCGCGAGGTGTTTGCCACAGCCTTTGCGGCCGCCGACATCGTGCTGACCTCGACCGAGGATCTGCTCGCGCTCTATCCCGGCGAGAGCCACGAGCAGCTGATGGCGCGGATTCCCACACCCGAACTGGTGTTCCGTCTCGCCGAGCCCGTCAGCGTGCTGCGCTTCCCCGGCGGGACCCAAGAGGTCCGCGCCGAACCAATGACCAAGCCGGTCGTTGATACCACGGCGGCCGGCGACAGCTTTGCCGCGGCCTATATCGCGGCCCGGCTTGCCGGCTCCGAGCCGGTCGAGGCAGCCCAGGCCGGGCATCGTCTCGCCAGCCTCGTGATCTGCTATCCTGGCGCCATCATTCCGGGCTATGCCATGCCGCCGAAGAAGCGGCACCGGCCGGCGACCACGCGCCAGGCCACCAAGTAAAGCGACAAGCGAAACGAAGCCAGGACAAGGCCCACGAGATGCCCACGTCTGCCCAACAGAACCACCTCGTCGCGCTGTTCAGGGACGCGACGGTCATTCCCGTCCTCACCATCGATCGTATCCAGGACGCCGTGCCGCTGGCGCGTGCGCTGGTGGCCGGCGGCGTCCGCACCCTGGAAGTGACGCTGCGCACCCCGATTGCGATCGAGGCGGCGCGGGCGATGATGGCCGAAGTCCCGGAGGCGGTCGTCGGCATCGGCACGATCCTCAATCCCGCCGACTTCACCCGCGTCGAGAAGCTCGGCGTCGCCTTCGGCATCAGCCCGGGCCTGACCCCCGATCTCCTCAAGGCGGCCGCGCACAGCTCATTGCCGTTCGCGCCGGGCATTGCCACGGCGTCCGAGCTGATGATGGCGCTGTCGCACGGCTTCGACGTGGCAAAATTCTTCCCGGCCGAGCAGGCCGGAGGCATCAAGGGCCTGCGCGCCCTCGGCGGGCCGTTCCCGAACGTGCGGTTCTGCCCGACCGGCGGGGTCGGCGAAGCCAATGCGGCGAGTTGGCTCGCCGAGCCCAATGTGGTCGCGGTCGGCGGTTCCTGGCTGTGCCCGACGGCCGAGATCAGGGCCGGAAACTGGGCCGGCATAACTGCCATCTGCCAGCGCACCCTCCAGGCCCTTAAACCTGCGTGAAGTCTTGCCATCCCTGAGCTAAGACTTAGCTCAGGTGAGGAGATCCCAGGGAGAAGAGACCATGACCGCCAGCATCGTCGGATGGGCGCATACGCCGTTCGGCAAGTTCGACACCGAAACCGTCGAAAGCCTCGTCACCCGCGTCGCCAACGAGGCGCTCGCCGATGCCGGCATTTCCGCCAGCGACGTCGACGAGATCGTGCTCGGCCATTTCAACGCGGGCTTCTCGCCGCAGGATTTTACCGCCTCGCTGGTGCTCCAGGCCGACCCGAAGCTGCGCTTCAAGCCGGCGACCCGCGTCGAGAATGCCTGCGCCACCGGCTCGGCAGCCGTGCATCAGGGCCTGCGCGCGATCGCCGCGGGTGCGGCCAAGATCGTGCTGGTCGTCGGCGTTGAGCAGATGACGCGCACGCCCAGCGCCGAGATTGGCAAGAACCTGCTCAAGGCGTCCTACCTGCCCGAGGACGGCGACACGGTCGGCGGCTTTGCCGGCGTATTCGGCAAGATCGCCAGCTCCTACTTCCAGAAATATGGCGACCAGTCCGATGCGCTGGCGCTGATCGCGGCCAAGAACCACAAGAACGGCGTCGCCAATCCGTTCGCCCAGATGCGCAAGGATTTCGGCTTCGAGTTCTGCCGCGCCGAGAGCGAGAAGAACCCCTACGTCGCGGGTCCCCTGAAGCGCACCGACTGCTCGCTGGTGTCCGATGGCGCCGCGGCGCTGGTTTTGGCCGATGCCGAGACCGCCAAGGGCATGAGCAAGTCGATCGGCTTCCGCGCCACCGCGCACGCCCAGGATTTTCTGCCGATGAGTAAGCGCGACATTCTCCAGTTCGAGGGCTGCACGGTCGCCTGGCAACGCGCGCTGGAGAAAGCCGGTGTTGCGCTCACCGATCTCTCCTTCGTCGAGACCCATGACTGCTTCACGGTCGCCGAGCTGATCGAGTACGAAGCGATGGGGCTGACGCCGAAGGGGCAGGGTGCCCGCGCGATCAAGGAGGGCTGGACGCTCAAGGACGGCAAGCTGCCGGTCAATCCGTCCGGCGGCCTGAAAGCCAAGGGCCATCCGATCGGTGCCACCGGCGTCTCCATGCATGTGATGACCGCGATGCAGCTCGCGGGGCAGGCGCCCGAGGGCATGCAGCTCAAGAACGCCAAGCTCGGCGGCATCTTCAACATGGGTGGCGCCGCGGTCGCGAATTACGTTTCGGTGCTCGAGCCATTGAAGTAGGTTCGTGGGATGGGCGAAGGCGCGCAAGCGCCGTGCCCATCTTTCCTTGCGTTAGAGCATGGTGGGCCCGCTTCGCTTGGCCCACACTACGGCTCCTGAGTGATTGGCGAGACGCATCATGAGCAATGACTACGAATCTTCGCTGTCGATGGACGCCCTCAACGAGCGCATCGCGATCCTCGAGGACAATATTCGTCAGCTGATCGAGCAGGCCGCGGCCGCCTCCGGCGAGCAGAACGAGTCGCGCATCGCCGACCGCATCAACCAGCAGAACGAAGAGCTCGACCGGCTCATCAAGATCCGCGAATCCCGCCAGAAGAAATAGCATCCGCACTGCCGCGCATGCGGCCATACGCCGGCCGCCCTTGCGCGCGTGGCGCCGCTGCCGTTAGCTGGACCGACATCGCGGGCCGCTTTCCAGAGCCCGCGCAATCGGGAGCGAACGGATGGGGCCGCTGAAAGGCATCAAGGTAGTCGACATGACCACCGTGCTGATGGGGCCCTATGCGACCCAGATGCTCGGCGACTACGGTGCCGACGTGATCAAGGTGGAATCGCTCGACGGCGATGTCACCCGCCTGATCGGCCCGATGCGGCACGCCGGCATGGGACCGGTGTTCCTCAACACCAACCGCAGCAAGCGCTCGATCTGCTTCGATCTGAAGAAGCCCGCGGGCCGCGAGGCCGTGCTGCGGCTGCTGAAGAACGCCGACGTTCTCGTCTACAATGTCCGTCCACAGGCGATGGCGCGGCTCCAGCTCGGCTACGACGTCGTCTCCGCGATCAATCCGCGCCTCGTCTATGCCGGCGTGTTCGGCTTTGGTCAGGACGGGCCCTATGCGGCAAAGCCCGCCTATGACGATCTGATCCAGGGCGCGACCGCCTTGCCGGCGCTGATGGCGCAGACCGGCGATGGCGTGCCGCGTTACGTTCCGAACGCGCTGGTCGACCGCATCGTCGGCCTCACGGCCGTCGGCGCGATCTGTGCCAGCCTCGTGCACCGCGACCGCACCGGGCGCGGGCAGCGTCTGGACATCCCGATGTTCGAGACCATGGCCGGTTTCGTCATGGGCGACCACATGGGCGGGCTCACCTTTGAGCCGCCGCTCGACAAGGGCGGCTACGCCCGCCACCTCTCGCGCGACCGCAGGCCGTACAAGACGTCGGACGGCTATCTCAGCGTCATCGTCTACAATGACAAGCAGTGGGAGAACTTCTTCAAGGCCACGGGCCGTGACGATCTGCGCGCCGATCCGAAGTTCGCAACCTTCGCGGGGCGCGCCGCCAATATCGATGTCGTCTATGCCGAGCTCGCCCGGATATTCGAGACGCGCACCACGGCGGAGTGGATCGAGCTCTTGACCAAAGCCGACGTGCCCGTGATGCCGATGCATGACCTCGCCTCCATCTTGCACGATGAGCATCTGGAGGCGACCGGCTTTTTCCCCGTGGTCGAGCATCCGACCGAAGGCCCGATCCGCAGCATGAAGGTGACGGCGAGCTGGTCGGAAACGGAGGCCGAACCGGTGCGCCTCGCGCCGCGGCTCAACGAGCATGGCGCCGAGATTCTTCGCGAGATCGGCTACTCGGCTGACGAGATCGCCGGCATGGTCCGCGCCGGCGTCACGCGCTCGGCGCCGGAGTAGGAGGTACCATGAGCTTCATCACCGGCGTCGGCCTCACGCCTTTCGGCAAGCACGAGGGCTCGTCCTCGCTCGACCTGATGAGCAAGGCCGCGCAAGCCGCGCTCGACGATGCCGGGCTCAAGCGCGCCGAGATCGACGGCATCCTCTGCGGCTACTCCACCGTCTCCCCGCACATCATGCTGGCGACCGTCTTCGCCGAGCATTTTGGCATCCGCCCGTCTTACGCCCACGCCGTGCAGGTCGGCGGGGCCACGGGCCTCGCGATGACCATGCTCGGGCATTATCTCGTTGACGCCGGCGTCTGCCGCAACGTGCTCGTCGTCGCCGGCGAGAACCGGCTGACCGGGCAGAGCCGCGACGCCTCGATCCAGGCGCTGGCGCAGGTCGGCCATCCCGATTACGAGGTGCCGCTGGGGCCGACCATCCCTGCCTATTATGGTCTCGTCGCCACGCGCTACATGCACGACTACGGCGTCACCGAGGAAGATCTCGCCGAATTCGCGGTGCTGATGCGCGCCCACGCCTGCACCCATCCCGGCGCGCAATTCCACGATCCCATCACGGTCGCCGACGTCATGGCCTCCAAGCCCGTGGCGATGCCGCTCAAGCTGCTCGACTGCTGCCCGGTCTCCGACGGCGGCGCCGCCTTCGTTATCAGCGGGGAGCGGACCGGCGAGCCTGGGGTGTGCATCCGCGGTTGCGCCCAGGCGCACACCCATCAGCACGTCACGGCTGCGCCAAGCTTAAGCGATCTCGGCGCTGAAATCTCGATCGCGCGCGCCAGGGAGGCCACGGGCCTTGCGATCTCTGACGTGCGCTACGCCGCGATCTACGACAGTTTTACCATCACGCTCGCGATGCTGCTGGAAGACCTCGGCCTTGCCGGCCGGGGTGAGGCGGCCGCGCGGGTGCGGGCTGGCCATTTCAGTCGCGGTGGCGCGATGCCGCTGAACACACATGGCGGTCTGCTCAGCTATGGCCATTGCGGCGTCGGCGGCGCCATGGCGCATCTGGTCGAGGCGCATTTGCAGATGACGGGGCGGGCGGCCAGCCGTCAGGTGCGCGACGCCTCGATCGCGCTCTTGCACGGCGATGGCGGCGTGCTGTCGTCCCATGTCAGCATGTTTCTGGAGCGGGTGCGATGAGGGAGCGTCTTGCCGATTGGACCAAGGGCGAGCAGGCGATCACCTATCAGACCTGCACCGCATGCGGCCATGTGCAGTATTTTCACCGCCCCTTCTGTGAGGCCTGTGGCACGTCCGACCCGCGCGAGGCGCGTGCCAGCGGAAAGGGCAGAGTCTATGCGACCTCGCTGGTCTGCCGCGCCGCCGCGCCCGAGACGCGCGCGCACGTGCCCTACAACATCCTGCTGGTCGATTGCACCGAGGGATTTCGCATGATGGCGCATGGCGACAACGCGCTTGCCATCGGCGACGAGGTCACCGCGAGCTTCAAGCCGTTTGCCGGAAAGCTGGTGCCGTTCTTCACGAGAGAAGGGTAGCGGGATCCGTCATTCGGGGGCGGTCCGGAAGGACCGAGCCTGGAACGGGTATTCTGGGCCTGGCTTGCCAGGGCCGCGCTTTGCGCGGTCCCGGGAGGGCCACCCCGGAATGACGAAAACTCTGAAACGCTTAGCTAGCGCCCGTAGAACAAGATGCTGGCGATGACGAGCATCGCCGTCACCGCCAGCATATGCGCGAGCGCTCCCGAGGCCGCCCCCTTGGTGGCTTCCTTCATGCCGTGTTCTCCCTAGACTTGGGCGTGACTCATCGTTGCGCGGTTGATGCGCAAAGACGGCCAATTGTTTGTACTCGGAACACCCCTTGCGAGTATCCGCCGCGATGTGTCCCCACGCGGCGAATATCGACTGTGCCAAGGTCGATCAGCAATGCGGCGGCATTTTGACTCGATGTTGTTGCTCCCGCGTCTCCGCCAGAATAGAGTTTTGAGGAACCTATTCCGGCAACGACAATAAGCATCAAAAGCTGCAGGAATACTGCAAGGACAAACTCCAAGGAAAAACTCCAAGGAAAAACTCAGGTAAATCATGGCCCGTATCAACTACAGTGACCCGATCAACGCGTCCGACCGTACCCGCGAAATTCTCGACAAGAACCGCAACGCCAACATCTTCCGGATGATGGCGCACTCACCGAGCTACTTCGAGCAATATTGCCGCCTCGGCGGCGCCATCCGCCACAAGGGCGAGCTCGATCCGGTCGTGCGCGAGCTGGCGATCACACGCACCGGCATCTTGTGCGAGGCGCCCTACGAGATCGTCGCGCACAAGCGCATCGGCAAGAATGTCGGCGTCACGGACGAGCAGAACGAGGCGCTCGAGAACTGGCAGGCTGCGACCTGCTTCGACGAGACGCAGCGCGCCGCACTCGCCTTCACCGACGAGATCGTCAGGCTGAAGAAGCCGACGGATGCGACCTTCAAGGCGATCGCCTCGAAGCTGACGCCGGCCGCACTGGTCGAGCTCCAGCTCTCGGTCGGGTTCTACATCATGACGTCAAAGTTTCTGGAGACTTTTGAGATCGATCTCCAGCCCGTCACCGAAGTGGTGGGCTGATCCGCAAGTCGCGGCGAGGGATGCAAATGACGATCGATGAATATGCGGCCTGGGCGGCTGGCGTTGCGAAAGTCGATGAGCATCCGTCCAACGAGCGGCTGTCCTATCTCGGCCTCGGCCTCGCCGGCGAGTCCGGCGAGGTCGCCGACCACATCAAGAAGCTGCTCCGCGACAACTGGCTCGATAAGGCCGGTCTCGTCGAAGAGCTCGGCGATGTGATCTATTACTGGGCCTGCCTGTGCGCGGCGACCGGCCAGCAGCCCTCCGAATTGCTGAAAGCGAGCGCAGCGCGGATCAATCGCCGGCTCAGCGAGGCCGCGAGCCGTTGAGCCGAACCGGCGCGCTCACGTCGACGTCAGGATATCCACCTTGGCATTGGCGACGATCAGGCGGTCGGCCAGCAACTGGGCCAGATTGCGCATGATGCGTTCGCTGGCGCGGGGATGCTGCTTGCGGAAGCGTTCGAAATCCTTCAGCGGCACCTCGAACGCGGTGGCCGCCATATCGGCAAAAACATCAGCCGACCGCGTCGGCTCCAGCAGCGCCATCTCGCCGAAAGCCATGCCGGCGGTCAGTGTCGCCAGCCTGACGCCGTCGGGCAGCGTGACATGCACCGCGCCGCTGCGCAGGAAGAATACGGCGTCGGCAGGATCGCCTGTCGTGATGATCTTCGCGCCCGACGGATAGGTCCGGATCGTGCAGATCGAGGCAAGGTCGGTCAGCTCTTCCTCGCTGAGCCCGGCCAGCAGCGGCTGCTCGGCAAGCTCCGTGGTCTCGTGGAAATCGATCGAGCCGCCATAGCGGTAGACGATCTGGTCTTCGGCCCATTCGATCGCAGTGTCGAGCAAATAGAAGTCGCGGACGTTCTTCAGCTCCGCGGTCCATTCCCGCAAGCTGTCCCATTCCTTGGAGGCGCGCCGGACGCCCGAAATCACGACGGTCACGTTCAGCGCCGCCAGCTCCTCGAACGCCTCGGCCACCAGCCGCGCGCCGGCGCGGGTGGTGGAGGTGACGCGGTGCAGATCGAAGATCACGAATTGCGGCCGCGGCCGGCCCGCGAGCCGGCGCGAGACGTAGTCGACCGCCGAGAGCGACAGCGTGCCGACCAATTCGATGATCCGTACCTCCTGCTCATGCGCGGCGAGGATACCGCGCTCCTGCGGCCGGCGGACGCGCCGCGACGGGCTCCTGCCGATGTCGTAATCGGCGATGATGGCGTTACGCGCATCGTCGCTGCGGTTGAGCATGTGCAGATCGTAATGCGAGGACAGCGCCTCGCAGACCCTGATGCCGCGCACGCTGTTGCCGTGCTTGTCGAGCTTTGGCGAATAGCTGCCGAGCCCGAGGCGGGCAGGGAGGGCGGCCAAGATGCCGCCGCCGACGCCGCTCTTGGCGGGGATACCGATCCGGTAGATCCATTCGCCGGCATAGTCGTACATGCCCGACGACGTCATCACCGACAGCGAGCGCGAGATCGCGTAAGCGCTCAGCACCTGCTCGCCCGAGACCGGGTTGACGCCGCGATTGGCGAGCGTTGCCGCCATCACCGCGATGTCGCGCGCGGTGACCAGCACCGCACATTGCCGGAAATAGACGTCGAGCACGGCGGTGACGTTGTCGGAGATCACCGCGTTGGTCTTGAGCAGATAGCCGATGGCGCGGTTGCGGTCGCCGGTCTGGCTCTCGGAAGCGTAGACCGCCTCATCGACGGCGAGATCGCGTCCGGCAAAGCGGCTGAGGGCGCGGCGGATCTGCTCGAAGGCGTCCGCGCCCTTGCTGTCGTAGATCAGCCCGGTGCAGGCGATCGCGCCGGCATTGACCATTGGGTTGAACGGATGGTTGTCGGAGTTGAGCCGGATCGAGTTGAAGGGATCGCCGGAGGGCTCGACACCGATCGCGCTCTCGACCTTGTTTGCGCCGAGCAGGTCCAGCGCCAGCGCGAACACGAACGGCTTTGACATCGACTGGATGGTGAAGGGCACCCTGGAATCGCCGACCTCGTAGACATGCCCGTCCAGGGTCGCGAGGCTGATGCCGAAATAAGCAGGGTCGGCCTTGCTCAGCTCGGGAATGTAGTCGGCGACCGCGCCCGAGGTCTCCGCCGAGAATTCGTCGAGGCAATTGTCCAGAAACCGCAGCAAAGGCGGCTTCGAACGGGTCCAGGCGGAGGCTGCGGGCGAGAGCGGTTTCATCGCCCACTTGTGCAACGCAATCAGGGCACGCGCAACCCGTCAGGCACGACGGTCTGCCGCCGAACCAGCAGCAGGGCCAGCAAAACTGTGGGCACGAGGATGGCAAGGCCGAGCAGTGTCACCTGCAGCTGCGACAGCGGCATGATCCCGCCGCCCGGCGTCGCCACCACGAAGCCGCCAATCACCAGCAGCACGCGGATCGGCCATTGCAGCGCTCCGGTGCCGCGCAAGTCGCCGACGAACGGCTGGTAGCCCTGGATGCCGCCGCAGATGAACAGCGTGCCGAATGCGGCCAGCGCCATCAGGCCGAGACCGGCGAGATAGGGGCTTGGTCCCTGCAGCACCAGCGCCGGATTGAGCACGAAGAAGAACGGGATGAAGTAGATGATGCTGC
Source organism: Bradyrhizobium diazoefficiens (assembly GCF_016616235.1). Classification (NCBI taxonomy): domain Bacteria; kingdom Pseudomonadati; phylum Pseudomonadota; class Alphaproteobacteria; order Hyphomicrobiales; family Nitrobacteraceae; genus Bradyrhizobium; species Bradyrhizobium diazoefficiens. Next base: position 4,700,189 of record NZ_CP067100.1, on the reverse strand, counting down.
CGACCCACATCGATTCCCAGCCCGTCTTCATCGCCGGCGAGCCGGCGATGCCGGCGGCGGCGAAGGAGGCGATCGCGACCGGCGGCGTGATCGAGGACAGCATACCCCAGTAGAAGATGAACATGTGCACCGCCATCCTGTTGAGCCCGAGCTTCTCCAGCGCAGGCGCGACCAGGATGGCGAGGAAAATGTAGCAGGCCGTCGTCGTCAGCCCGAGGCCGAGGATCAGGCTGGTGAGCGCACACATGCCGAGCAGCAGGAACGGGTTGTCGCCGGCAATGTGCAGCAAATCGTTGGCAAGGCTCGACACCACACCGGTCATCGAGAACGCACCGATCAGCAGGCCGCAGCCAGCGAGGATGCCGACGAGCTCGACGAAGGTGCGGCCGTTGACCTCGAGGAATTTGCCGATGGTCGCGAGCGTCCAGCGCGTATCCCTGGAGAAGAACTGGTTGAGCACCAGCAGCAGCGCGGTCGCGTAGAACGGTGCGTGGCTCTCGCGCTTGAAGTAGAGCAGCATCACGATCAAGAGCGCGATGACGAAGACGTAGTACCAGCCGTCCTTGATCGTCTCCTTGATGCGCGGCAGCTCGGCGCGCGGAATCCCCTTCAGCTTGTGGCGCGCGGCATAGGCGTCGACCTGCATGAACAGGCCGACATAATAGAGAGCCGCCGGAATGATCGCGGCGACCGCGACTTCGGCATAACTGACATTGAGGAATTGCGCGATCACGAAGGCGGTCGCGCCCATCACCGGCGGCGCCAGCACCGCGCCGGTCGACGCGCAGGCCTCGATCGCACCGGCATAGGAGGCGCGGAAGCCGCTCTTCTTCATCACAGGAATGGTCATGGTGCCGGCGGTGAGCACGTTGGAGATGATCGAGCCCGACATCATGCCGAGCAGGCCGCTCGCAAAGATGCACACTTTCGCCGCGCCCCCGCGAAAAGTGCCGCACAGTGCGAAGGCGAGATTGATGAAGAATTTGCCAGCGCCGGTCATCATCAGCGCGGTGCCGAACACGAGAAAGCCGATCACGGTGTCGGCAAAGGCCTGGATGGGAATGCCGAGCAGGCTCTCGCCCGATAGCACGTGATAGGCGGTGGCCTGCTCCAGCGTCGATTGCGTGCCGCGGAACGGTCCAAGCCAGCCCGACTCGGCAAACAGCGGATAGACGGTGAAAGGGAGCACGCTGAGCAGCAGGCTCCAGCCGCCGGTGCGGCGCAGCGCCTCCATCAGCATCACCCACATCACGAGGCCCGCGGCGATCACGCTGTTCGGCGCGCCGCCGAACTCCCAGCCGGCCTCCGCGGCCTTGCGCACGTTCGACATCAGCAGCAGCGCCGCGGCGAAGGTCACGACGGAGAAGACGAGGTCGTACCACGGAATGCGGTCGAGCGATGCGCGCTCCGTCCCCGGGAAGATCAGGAACGTGAACGGCAACATCAATGCGATCAGAAGATAAAAATACTCGGTGTTGAGCTGGGTATATCCGACGAAGAAGCGCAGCGAGAATTGCTGGTTGATGCAGAGCAGGATGGTCGCCGCGGTCGCGGCGATCAACGTCCAGCGCCAGGCGCCGCGCAAGCTGCGGACGCGCGTGACCTCCGCTTCCTGCATGTTGGCGGCCGCGCCATGCGGATCGTCGAACACGATCCGCTTGGCCTGTGCTTGCGGGTCGGAAATGGAAGCAGACGACATGATCGACCCCGCGCGTGGGTTGTGAAATGCTAACTAAAGCACAATGGCAATTGGTTGAGTCGGTCGGGCCGCGGGCGGCTTAACCTCTCCCGCAAGCAAGCGGGAGAGGGGGCGCACCGTCTGCGTGGCAACAATCGGGTCCATCCCGCCCTAATCCTCGAACCCGTTCGGCATGCCGGCCTTGGCAAGCGCGGCGGCGCGCGCCTTCATCCAGCCGTCGAGGAACGCCTTGTCATCAGACGGGGGGCTGGACTTGCCGTACTCCGTCCATGCGGCGCCGAGCACCTCCTGGCGCTTGATCAGCTGGTTGTTGTGCGCCTCTTGCCCGTCGCTCCACTGGCCGGCTTCCTTTAGCGCCTTCACCGCGCCGGGATGCACCGGCACCACCCAGTTCTTGGTCTGGCGGTCGGCGGCAAGCCCGCCGGCGCCGGGCGCGGAGTCCTTGTAGGCATCGTAGTTCACGATCATCGCCTTGGTGATCGCATAGACCTGATCGGCCGGTTGCGAGGCGTAGGCGACGAAGATCGGGTAGGGATAGTTGCCGAGCTCGATCGGCTTCTCCGGTGTGATGCCGGCGCCGCACGTGGCTGTCTGCGGGAAGAAGAACGAGCCGACCTTCTGCATCCGCGCCCAGCCGTCCTTGTCCTTGGCCGGCAGCGGCGGCCAGACCAGGCCGCGCGGCGAGGTCTCGGCTTCCTTGGCAGGGCCGGTGATGGTGGTGCCGAACGCGGCATCGGTATCGTTGTTGATCAGGCCCTTCCACATCGCGCCGTAGCTGGCGAACTCGACGATCTTGACGTCCTTCTGCGTCAGCCCGGCGAAGGCGAGCACCGCGAGCGAGTTCTGGTTCAGCGCCGGCGAGCCGACCACGAAGCCGACGCGCTTGCCCCTGAGGTCTTTCAGCTCCTTCACGCCGGTATCGGCGGCAACGCCAAGCGAGCCGCAATTGCAGTCGACGCTCGAGAGCAGGATCTGGAGCGGCTGCGGGCCCCATTCCTTCGCGCCGAACTCGAACACGCCTTCCTGCGCGAAATAGCTGCCGGATCCCATCGCCGACGAGGCCGCACGCTTGGCACGCAGCGGTGCAAGCCGCGCGACGTCGTTGCCGGCGGGGAGCACGCGCACGTCGGTGCCGTATTTGTCCTTCATCATCTTGCCGACCCCGACCGCGATGTTGAAGCCGGCGGTGCCGGTGTCATAGGCGGTGAAGGTCAATGTCGGCGGCAGCTTGATGTCTTCTGCGAATGCATAGCGTGTAGACGCAAACGAAATGCCCGCAACCAAGGCAGGCGCGAGCATGATCAGCCCACGAAGCATGTTTCCCTCCAATGGTCCTCGCTTGCATCGCGAGGAATTTCTTACTTTGTTTGAAACAGGTTTTTATTTGAGACAGATCATGTCACCGCCATCAAGCGATGGCAACGCTGTAGCCCGAAGGTACGAATGAGGCAGACAGAATGTCGCGGAGATAGCGCTGATGCCGTCAACTCGCGACGATCGCGATCGTCTGTCCCTCGGCGACCACGTCGTCGAGCTTGACGAGCAGCGATGTGATCGTGCCGCTCGCGGGCGAGGGCACGGGGATCTCCATCTTCATCGCCTCGACCACCACAACGTCATCGCCATCCGCAACGGTTCCTCCAACTTGCACGGGAGTTGCGCAGATGCGACCGGCGATTTCGGTGACGATCTTAATTTCTGGCATGCCATCGCCTTTTTGTTGTCGTCGCAAAATGCCTGAGGTAGCGTCGTTCACAAAGTGGAATTTAATTCCGCAGAGCGGAACAAACGGTAGGGAACATGGGACGACGATCGGAGCGGTTGAGTAGGCAAGGTGCGCTCGCTGGCGACGCCGGCGAAGGTGATGTCATCCAAGTGGTGTCGCGCGCGTTCGACGTGTTGCGATGCTTCGAGGGCCATGAGGCGCGGCTCGGCAATCTCGAGATTTCGAATCGCTGCGGCCTGCCGCGCTCGACGGTGTCGCGGCTCACGCACACGCTGACGCGGATGGGACAGCTGGTCTATCTGCCGCGCGATCAGAAATATCGCATCGGCCCGAGCGCGGTGGCGATGAGCGCCTCGATGATGAAGGGCGCGCAGCTGCGCAGCATGATCCGCCAGCGACTGCAGGAAGTCGCCGAGCAGCTGCCCGGCACGGTCGGCTTCGTCGTGCCCGACCGCTTCCATCTGGTCTATCTCCAGTTCGCGCGCTCGGCCTCTGCGCTCGGCCTGCACGAGGGCACCGGCAGCCGTATCTCCATGGCATCCACCGCCGCGGGCGCGGCCTACACCGCGGCCTTGGCGCCCGAGGTCAGCGATGCCTTCATCGCCGACATGGAGCGGGAAGCGCCCGAGGCGGCAAAAATCCTCAAGCCCCGCATCGAGGCCAACCGGCAGTCGCTGCGCGAGCGCGGCTATGTCGTGGCCTGCGGCCTGTGGAGCCCGCACATCAACGGCCTCGCGGTGCCGATCTGGTCGCCGCAGTACCAGACCTTCGTCGTCATCACGATCGGACTTCTGTCGGCGATGTACGACGAAGAGCGCCTGCATGCCGAAGTCGCGCCGCCGATGCTTGCGCTCGGCCGCTCGCTCGGCAGCCTGATGGAGGGCGCCGAAGGCGACGTCTTCAACAATCGCATCTCGCGCAAGCCGGTCGCCATGGCCGTGCACAACAATAACAAGCCGATCAATTCGGAGGGAGTGAATGAACTGGAAGCCGGAACTCGACGAGCTCGCCCGGCGCGAAGCCTTCGCGCGGGAGATGGGCGGCGTTGACAAGGTCAAGCGACAGCATGACCAGGGCCGGCTGACTGTTCGGGAGCGTATCGACGGACTGATCGACAAGGGCAGCTTCCACGAGATCGGTGCCGTCGCCGGCATCGGCGAGTACGATTCCGGCGGCGATCTCAAAAAACTGACGCCGGCGAACTGCGTGTTCGGCCGCGCACGCGTCGATGGCCGCACTGTGGTGGTCGTTGGCGACGACTTCACCGTGCGCGGCGGATCGGCCGATGCGTCGATCTCGGCCAAGCCGCTGATGGCGGAGGAGATGGCGCACGACTTCCGCCTGCCCATCATCCGCATCATCGAAGGCTCTGGCGGCGGCGGCTCGGTCAAGACCATCGAGACCAAGGGCGCGGCAAACCTGCCGGGCGGCATTGGCGGCACGCGCTGGTATCGCTTCACGACCGAGAATCTGTCGCGCGTGCCGGTGGTCGCGCTCGGCCTCGGCTCGGTCGCAGGCCTTGGCGCCGCGCGCCTTGCCGCCAGCCACTATTCCATCATGACGCGAAAGTCCGCGATGTTCGTCGCAGGCCCGCCGGTGGTGAAGGCGCTGGGGCAGGACCTCTCCAAGGAGGAGCTCGGCGGCGCCGACATCCAGACCCGCGCCGGCGCGGTCGATCATGCCGTCGATACGGAGGAGGAGGCCTTCGCCTGCGCGCGGCGTTTCCTGTCGTATCTGCCGTCGTCGGTCTACGAGCTGCCGCCGACCTTGCCCTGCGCCGACAACCCCGAACGTAGCGACGAAGCGCTGATGAACGCGGTGCCGCGCAACCGCAAGCAGGTCTACAAGATGCGGCCGATCATCGAGTCCGTCGTCGACAAGGGCTCGTTCTTCGAGGTCGCCAGGAATTTTGGCAAGCCGATCATTGTCGGTCTTGCCCGGCTCGAGGGCAGGGCGGTGATGGTGCTTGCCAGCGACAGCTTTCACTACGGCGGCTCCTGGACCGCGGATGCCTGCCAGAAGGTGGTGCGCTGGGTCGATTTCGCCGAAACCTTCCATCTGCCGATCGTCTATCTCATGGACTGTCCCGGCTTCATGATCGGCCTCGATGCCGAGAAGGCGGCGACCATCCGCCATGGCGTCCGCGCCATGGCCGCGGTCAACCAGACCACCGTGCCCTGGTGCACTGTGATCCTGCGCAACGCCTTCGGCGTCGCCGGCGTGGTGCATCAGCCCGCCGACCGCTTCTCGATCCGCTACGCCTGGCCATCGGCCTATTGGGGCTCGCTGCCGCTCGAAGGCGGTATCGAAGCCGCCTATCGTGCCGACATCGATGCGGCCGAGGACAAGGCGGCGAAGTTGAAGGAGATCGAGGAGCGGCTCAACAAGCTGCGCTCGCCGTTCCGCTCGGCCGAAAAGTTCTGGGTCGAGGAGATCATCGATCCCCGCAAGACGCGTTCGTTGTTGTGCGAGTTCGCGCGCCTCGCCGAGCCGCTGCGAAAAGCAGGACCTCCAGCGAACATGACGATCCGGCCATAGGATTGTCCAGCTGTCGTATGCCAGAAGGCGTTAGAAGCGCAGAAGGCAGACGTTCGTACTCTGCGAGTTAATCATTTCGATCGCAACGTGCAGCATATAATGGTGGAAGAGAACGGCCCACAAATGCAGCCATTTTCGGCCGTGCTTTGGGCCCATTTCAGCCAAACTGCTATTGGTTTCTCATTGCCGGGGCAGGACCAATTTGGAGTCCTGCAATGTTCAAGCAAGTATTTTCTGCGTGTCTCTTCGTTATGGTTAGCTCGATCGCTTCGGAAGCACGACCCTACCGGATTGAACGAGCTCCGGAATGCAACGTGACCATGCCCTGCGATTTCTCGTATTCGCAAACGCGCCGCGAGCGAGTGTCCAGCAGGTACCCGTTACAAGCCTACCGTTCAAAGCTGCTCACAGTGACTGACGCTGGGCGTGGCGCAGCGGCGGTGGAGATCTCTGGCAGCCGCATCGTCGGCGGTCGACCGGCCGGTTGTCCTTCGTCGTTCTGCGGCTGCGGCGCGGCCCTGCGCGTGTTCGGTCGGATCGTGCCGGAGTTGAATCTCGCGTCCAACTGGCTGCGCTTCCCGCGGACGTCGCCGGCGCCAGGAATGGTTGCAGCACGACGCGGCCACGTCTTCGTCCTGGAGCAACACCTCGGGGGAGACATCTGGATGGCGTATGACGCCAACTCAGGCGGTCACGCCACGCGCATCCACGCACGTTCGCTGCGGGGCTATACAATCGTCAATCCGCGCGTCTGAGAAAACGGCAGGGTGCGCGGCCTCCCTCACAGCCGCAGCACCTTGCCGGGGTTCATGATGTTCTGCGGATCGAGCGCACGCTTGATGGTGCGCATGATGTCGAGCTCGGTCTTCGAGCGGTAGTGGCTGAGCTCGTCGAGCTTGTCGATGCCGATGCCGTGCTCCGCGGAGATCGAGCCGCCCATGGAGGTGATGAGATCGTTCACGGCTCGCGTGATGGCGGCGGTGTATTGGTTCAGCGCCTGCTGATCCATCTCCTTCGGCCCCATGAACGAGAAATGCAGGTTGCCGTCGCCGATATGTCCCAAAGGGTAGGGGCGAATGCTCGGGAGGATGTCGAGCACGGCCTCGAGCCCTTTGTCGATGAAATCAGGAATTTTGGAGATCGCCACGGAAACGTCGTAGCTGATCCCCGGGCCCTCGGCCCGCGAGGCCTCGGCGACGCCCTCGCGGATGCGCCACATGTTGCGCGATTGACCGACGGTCTGCGCGATCGCCGCGTCGCGCACGCGGCCGGCCTCGAGCTGGTCGGCAAGGAACTGCTCCATCTTCTCCGACATGCCGTCAGTGCCGTCCTGGCGTGCCCGCGCCGACGACCATTCGAGCAGCAGGTACCATGGCGTGTCCGCTCTTAGGGGATCCTGGGTGCCAGGAATATGGCGCAGCACCATGTCGATGGCGGCACGGCTCATCAGCTCGCAGGAGCCGACATTGTCCTCGGAGGCCGCATGCGCGTCGGACAGTATCTCCAGCGCCGCGCGCGGATCGCGAACGGCCAGCCACGCCGTGCAGACGTCCTTGGGCGCCGGCCACAGCTTGAGCACGGCTTTGGTGATGATGCCGAGCGTGCCTTCGGCGCCCATGAAGAGCTGCTTGAGGTCGTAGCCAGTGTTGTCCTTCTTCAGCGCACGCAACCCGTTCCAGATATCGCCATTGGCCAGCACCACTTCGAGCCCCAGCACGAGGTTGCGGGCATTGCCATAGCGCAGCACCTGCACGCCGCCCGCGTTGGTCGAGAGGTTGCCGCCGATCATGCAGGAGCCCTGGGCGCCGAGGCTGAGCGGCAGGAACCGGTCGTGCGCGGTTGCTGTCTCCTGAAGCGTCTGCAAGACGCAGCCAGCCTCGACCGTCATCGCGTAGCCGACGGGATCGATCTCCAGCACGCGGTTCATGCGGCCGAGCGACAGAACGATGCCGGTATGCGCAGGCCAGGGCGTCGCCCCGCCCATCAGGCCAGTGTTGCCGCCCTGCGGCACGATCGCGATGCCGTGCTCATGGCAAAGCCGGACCACCTTCGACACTTCCTCGGTGCTCGCAGGACGAACAACGGCGCCCGCACCCCCAACCAGCAATCCCCGCCAATCCGTCACGAACGGCTGCTTGCCATGCTCGTCCTCGATCAGGCCTTTCTCGCCCACGATCGCGCGCAACTGGTCGCGCAGCTCGGTGGTGAAGGGGGTGGTCGGAATGGCGGGCACGGACGACGGGAAGGCAGCCGGCATTTGTTTTCCTCTGGCGCATCTTGCTGTGCACTGCGCGCGCGAAGCGCTTGGGCCGCATTGTCCACGTTTGGGCCGCGAAGTCTAACGGCAATATCGGCACGCCGGGACGATGCCCTTCTGATGGAAGCGCCGGGGTCCTGTCGGCGGTTGCGATTGTATTGAACGAGGCCAAGTCGCCGCGACACGTCCTAGAACTTCAGCGTCGTTCGCAAACCGAGGACCGCTGCGTTCTTGAGCGCTTTGCCCGGCGCCGGTCCCAACGGGTCCGTCGCTCCGCCGCCGGGATGGATGATGTATTGGAAATTAGGCTGAAAGGTCCAGCCATCTCGTACCTGATACTGATAGACGGCTGTCAAAAGTGCTTCGAAGCTGCGCGTCGGCCAGGGTGATCCGACCATCGCCCGGTAGTCGGCGTCGAGCGCCTGGGCCCGCTTCGAGACGTGCGCGTAACCTGCCGCAATGCCGAACTTGTCGTCGGGCCGCTTGTCGCTCAGTCCGACGAATTCAAATCCGGCGTCCGCATAGAGATCGATCAGGTTGCGGTCGGCCGGCGCACCCGAAACGCGGGCGAACACGCCGATCCCACGATCGTCGCTCTTCGGCACGCGGTAGAGCTGCTGCTCGAAGACGGCCCATCCTCCGATGTCGCCCGCCAACATGAGGGGGGTACCGCTGCTGGCTGCAGCAGCGAGCGACACGCCATTGCTGGCAAGCTGCAGATCGGAAAATGATCCGAAGTGACGCCACCCACCGAACTTGATCTGGCCGGCCAGATTGGGGTCGCCCTTCCTGTTGTTCCAGGCATACTGGATTTGGCCGAGGAGAAGGGGAGGATCGTTGACGCGGAAATTGACGCCGTATCTGTCGCGCTCTTGCGGATCGCCTGGCCCGGGCCCTGCCTGGTTGCCATCAAACACGCCGCCGAGAACAGATAGCTGATCGGTCATGTTGACCAGCAGGCGGGTGCCCATTGCCGCCAATGGCGGTGAGGGGCCGCCGCTTGGCAAGTCGAGCGATGTGATCGCCGGCCAGCCCATCGAAGCGTTGGTGAAGACGTCGGTGTATTTCGTATTGAAGAACTCGCTGTCCGCGGCGAGCTGACCGAATTTGAGCGACACCTTCTTGTCGCCCCACTGCTTTTCAAAATAAGCTTCGTACAGGCGCGTGGACGGCAGCGCTTCAATGCCGCTGACAACGAAAAAATTGTCGAGGTAGTTGCGCGACAGGCCTTGGCCGTGAATCTGGAACATGTTGGCATGAAAGGTCAGCTTGTCGATGCCGGCAAGCTTCTGCAGATCGACGTCGACCGCCAAATTTAGCCGGCCTTCGTAGATGGCACCTTGCTTGAGGCCGCCCGAGACATTCCCGAGCGTCTCGCCGATGTAAGTCGCGGCAAACTTCACTCCGTATTTTTGAAGGGGGTTCGGCAAGAGCCCCAGCGTCTTTTCTTCAACCGTGCTTTCGCCGGTATCGGGATCGGCGGGCTTGTCCTCGTCCGTCTTTTTGTCCTCCTGTGCGCCAGCATGTGAGCCTGCAAGCAGGCTCGCAAGAGCCGCGGCCTGGATCAGGCACTTAGCTGACTTGGTCAATTCGAAGCGCAAGAAGATGCAGACCCGTAAGATGGCGAGATTGGGCTCGGACCGGGCAACCACCCAAGCGACGTCCCGGGACTGCGAGCAGAATGCAGAATCCATACTATGCACCTGACGGGCTCCCGGCGCATCTAACATTTGTTGATGTTCCGACGAGACGCGGGCCGGGAGGCGGTGGCCGCGACTGCGTCGGCGCGCTGGGCAGGCTGCAGGGCGCCTCGACGTCGACACCCAGATCTTTAACGGCATCCAGAGTCCGGTGCGCAGCAGCGAGGCCATGCTTGAAATCATCTACGAAGCCCACATCAAGCCGGGCTGGCTGATCGCGCCTTATTTTCAGTATGTGGTCCGTCCGTCCGGCGGCATCCCAAATGCGAACGACCCGACCGGGACGTCACGGATCGGCGACGCCGCGGTGTTCGGGGTGACCACCACGCTCAAATACTAGATCCGAGCAGCCCGCCTCAGCTGCTCGCGGCGAGTGCCACCGCAGGTTTCGGCTGCCGCGACAGCGTCAGCACGATCAGCGAGGCGAACACGCAGAGCGCGCCGGCGATGAAGAACGCGGGCAAATAGCTCTGATAGACCGTGCGCGAAAAACCGGCGCCGAACGCGGCGGTGCCGGCGCCGAGCTGGTGGCCGGCGAAGATCCACCCGAACACCAGGTTGGCGCGCTCGGGCCCGAATTTCTGTGCGGTGAGGCGCACCGTCGGCGGCACCGTGGCGATCCAGTCGAGCCCGTAGAACATCGCGAAGACGGAGAGGCCGTAGAACGAGAAATCGCTGAACGGCAGGAAGATCAGCGAGAGTCCGCGCAGGCCGTAGTACCAGAACAAGAGATAGCGGTTGTCATAGCGGTCCGACAGCCAGCCCGACATGATGGTGCCGAAGAAGTCGAAGATGCCCATCGCGGCGAGCAGGCTTGCGGCCTGCACCTGCGGGATGCCGAAATCGAGGCACATCGGAATCAGGTGCACCTGGACGAGGCCGTTGGTCGAAGCGCCGCAAACAAAGAAGGTGGCAAACAGGATCCAGAACGCACTCGATTTCGAGGCATCGCGCAGCGTGCCGAGCGCAACGCCGGTGATCGAGCCATGGCTGAGCGGCGGAGCCGGCAGCGGCGCGGTGCCTTCGTCGCCGAATGGGCGCAGGCCGACATCGCTCGGCCGGTCGCGCATCGCGAGCAGCACGGCGAGGGCGGACACGCTGAGCGCGATGCAGACGAAGCCGAGCGCGAGCCGCCAGCCGTAACGCTCAGTCAGGCTCGCCAGCAGCGGCAGGAACACGAGCTGGCCGGTGGCGACGCTCGCGGTCATGATGCCGACCACGAGGCCGCGCCGCGCCGCGAACCAGCGCGTCGCGATGGTGGCGCCCAGCACCAGCGCGGTCATGCCGGTGCCGATGCCGATCACGACGCCCCACAGCGCAATCAGCTGCCAGACCTCGGTCATGCCGAGCGAGAGCACAAGTGCCGAGACCACGATGAGCTGGGCTGCCAGCGTGACGTTGCGCAGGCCGTAGCGATTGAGCAGGGCAGCCGCGAACGGCGCCATCAGTCCGAACAGGATGAAGCGGATCGACAGTGCGGAGGAGATCTCCGCGGTGCTCCAGCCAAATTCCTTCTGCAGGGGAACGATAAACACACCGGGCGCACCGACCGTGCCGGCGCTGATCAGCGCGGTCAGGAAGGTCACGCCGACCATCACCCAGCCGTAATGGATGTTGCGGCGGCCGAGTGCCGCCGCGAGCCAGTTCGAGATCATTGGGCCTCAATCTTGGTTGGCAGGCTTTGGGAGACCTGCGTCATCGTTGCAGTCTGGCACGGAATAAGGAAGTCTGAAATGACAGACTTCCCTTAATTCAGGACATTTGGTTCAAGCCATCGCCTGTTAGTGCGTCAGCCGTTCCACCGCGATCGCGGTGGCTTCGCCGCCGCCGATGCAGAGCGCGGCGACCCCGCGCTTGAGGTTGTTGGCCTCCAGCGCATGCAGCAGCGTCACGATCAGCCGCGCGCCGGTGGCGCCGATGGGATGGCCGAGCGCGCAAGCGCCGCCGTTGATGTTCAGCTTGTCGCGGGGGATGCCGAGATCGCGCTGCGCCGCCATTGCGACGACCGCAAACGCCTCGTTGATTTCGAACAGGTCGACGTCACCCGCGCTCCAACCGACCTTGTCGAGCAGCTTGCGGATCGCCGGGATCGGCGCGGTGGTGAACCATTGCGGCTCCTGGCTGTGGGTGGCGTGGCGCTTGATCTCGGCGATTGCCGGCAGACCACTGCGGTCCGCGAGCGAACGCTTGGTCAGCACCAGCGCGGCGGCGCCATCGGCATTGGCGGAGGAGGCTGCTGGCGTGATGGTGCCGTTGGCACGGAACGCCGGCTTCAGACCTGGAATCTTGGCTGGGTCGACCTTCAGCGGGTGCTCGTCATTAGCGATGATGCGCGGGCCGGCCTTCTCGGTCAGTGTGATCGGCGCGATTTCGGCCTTGAACGCACCGCCATCGACCGCCTTGCGGGCGCGGCTCAGCGTTTCCATCGCATAGGCGTCCTGGTCCTTGCGCGTGAACTGATAGGCTTCGGCGGTGGCTTCGCCGAAATCGCCCATGGAACGGCCGGTCTCGTAAGCGTCTTCGAGGCCGTCCATCATCATGTGATCGATGATGCGGTCATGGCCGGCGCGATAGCCGCCGCGCGCTTTTTGTAGCAGATAGGGTGCATTGCTCATGCTCTCCATGCCGCCGGAGACGACGATCTCGGCCGAGCCCGCGCGGATGATGTCGTGCGCCAGCATGGTCGCCTTCATGCCGGAGCCGCAGACCTTATTGACGGTGGTGGCGCCGGTGGCATCGGGCAGTCCGGCCGCGCGCGCGGCCTGCCGTGCCGGCGCCTGGCCTTGTCCTGCCGGCAGCACACAGCCCATGAAGACCTCGTCAACTTTCTCGGGTGCGAGCTTCGCGCGTTCCAGTGCCGCGCCGATCACGTGCGAGCCGAGCTTGTGCGCAGCGAGCGGCGACAATTGGCCCATGAAGCGGCCGAGCGGGGTGCGGGCGGCGGAGACGATGACGACGGGATCGGCGGCTTCGGCCATGATGGAGCTCCCTGCGGTGGCTGTGAGATTATGATCATCATATGATGCGTCGCAAAAAATGCAACCGCGCCAAGCATGAGAAATTGTCGTGGTTCGGACGAGATTTGTTCGGTCGATCTCTCGCTGTCATCGCCCGCAAAAGCGGGCGATCCAGTATTCCAGAGACGGCGCGTCTAGAACCGAGGAGCCGCGGCCTACTGGGATGCCCCGGTCAAGCCGGGCCACGACACCTTTGCCGTGGGGGCCACTCACTACCGCGGGAAAGCCTACCGCTTCCGGTTCACAAACGCCTGCATCAGCCGCGTCGGCTCGTCGGTCAGGAACGATTCGCCGAATACCTTCACGCTGAGATTCACCGACTCCGTCAGCGGCAATTCCTCCCATTGCCGCAGGAGCGCCTTCTGCGACCGCAGCGCTTCCGGGCCGCATTCGAGCAGCGCGTGCACGAGGTGCTCGACTTCGGCATCCAGCCCGCCCGCAGGCGCGACCTTGTCCACCAGGCCCCAGGCCAGCGCCGTCGATGCGCCGATGTTTTCCGCGGTCATCACCAGCCAGCGCGCGCGGGCCCAGCCGATCAGGCGGGGCAAGAGCGCGGCGTGGATCACCGAGGGGATGCCGACGCGCACTTCCGGCATGCCGAAATGCGCATCATGCGCCGCGATGCGGAAGTCGCAGGCGGCCGCGACCTCGAGCCCGCCGCCGAGGCACCAGCCGGGCATGCGCGCGATCACGGGGGCAGGGAATTGGCGCACCGCCTCGCAGAGATCGCGCAGGCGGCTGATGAAGGCTTCGGCCGATGTCTGGTCGAGTCTGGCCATCTCCTTGATATCAGCGCCGCCGATCATGCTCCTCTCGCTCTGGCCGCGCAGCACCAGGACGCGGATGCTGCGGTCGGTTGCGAGCTGCTCCAGGCCTTCGCGCACTGCGTTGGTCACGGGCGAGCCCAGAATATTCAGCGAGCCGGCGTTGCAGATCGCGACATGAACGACGCCGCGTCCATCGCGTGTCACGCCGCAGTGATTGTTGAGCATTTCCATCGGGCATCTCGAAGTTTCGTGGACAGGCGCGAGGTGCGCGTCGGCACCACTTCCGGGCCGAAACGTCCTTCTTGTCAAGCGCAGGGCAGAGTTGCCAGTGCGAAGTCCGTCGCATAGTATGACGTACATCATGCAAAGGGGTAGCCATGGCCGAAACTGACCAGCTCGAACTGTTTTCGCCCGCACAGCGGCGCGAGCGCGTAGTGGACTGGCAGGCGCCGGCCCCCGTTGCAAAAGTGGCGATGAGGCTGTCGGGCATGGATGCCATGCTCGGCATCCGCGATGGCCGGCTGCCGCCGCCGCCCTTCGCAAAGCTGATCGGCTTCGTTATGGCCGTGGTCGAGCCGGGCCGGATCATCATGGAACTGGAGCCGCGGGAAGACCTCGAAAACACCATCGGCCTGCTGCACGGCGCGACCGCGGCAGCGCTGATCGACACCGCCATGGGCTGCGCGATTTCGACGCGGCTGGAGGCCGGGCAGTCATCCGTAACGCTCGACCTGAAGCTGACGTTCCTGCGCCCGCTGTCAGTCCGGTCCGGGCTGATCTCGGCCGAAGGCAAGATCATCAAGCTGGGACGCCAGACGAGCTACGCCGAGGGCTTTGTGCGCGACGGCAGGGGCGCACTCGCGGTCCATGCAACTGCAACCTTCTCCATGATCGGCAATGTCTGAACACGAATTAATGCACCGCCTGGTCCATTTCTGTGTTATGAGATGATCTTCGACATTCAATGAGACCCGCATGCGCTACTCCCGGGAACACAAGCAGGAAACCCACGACCGCATCGTGAAGAAGGCCTCCGTGCGGCTGCGCGAAAAGGGCGCCCACGGCATTGGCGTTGCCGACCTCATGAAGGAGGCGGGCCTGACCCATGGCGGCTTCTACGCGCATTTCGACTCGCGTGAGGCGCTGGTGATCGAGGCCTTTGGCTACGCCATGGATCGCTCGATGGAGCACTGGCGCAAGCAGTCCGGTCAGGTCGCGCCGGAGAAGCAGCTCACGCAGATCGTCGAGACCTATCTCTCCGCATTGCACCGCGACAATCCCGGCCATGGCTGCTCGATCCCGGCGCTCGGCGCCGAGATTGCCCGCGAGAGTCCAAAGACGCGAAAGGCATTCGCGAGCAAGCTCGATGAGATGATCGAGATGATGACGGATTTCATCCCGAACCTGCCGCGGAAGGCCGCGCGCAAGCAGGCGATCGCGACGCTGGCCACGATGGCCGGCACCATGCTGCTGGCCCGCATCGCCGGCTCCAGCGAGCTGTCGGACGAGGTGCTGAAGGCCGGCAGGGACAACGCGCTCGAGGGCGCGCGGCGTGAGCCGAAGGTGACGGCGGCGAAGAAGGCGAAGCAGTAAGCCCAGGTGCTATAGGGTTGGCAAAGCGTAGCGTGCCCACCATCTGTCGCCGCCGGAGAAAGATCGTGGGCACGGCGCTTCGCGCCTTAGCCCACCCTACGGGACCTTTACCGTCCCGCAAACAACGTCCGCTCGCGCTCCACGATCTCGCTGATGTAGTCCGCCACCGCCCTGATCCGTGCGAGATCCTTGCTGTCGGCGTGCATCAGCATCCAGAACGTCCGCGTGATCGAAATCTCCTCCGGCAGCACCGCGACAAGCTGCGGATAATCGCTCGCCATGAAATGCGGCAGCACGGCAATGCCGAAGCCGGCGAGAGTGGCGTTGAGCTGCGCGATCAGATTGGCACTCCGCAAACGTGCGGAAATCCGTGGCGACACCTGCGGCAGATAGTCGAGCTCCGGCGTGAACAACAGCTCCTCGATGTAGCCGACGAAGCGGTGCTGCGGCAGCACCTCGCGTGATGCGATGGCGGGAAAGCGGTCGAGATAGGCAGGGGCGGCATACAGCCCGAGGCGGTAGTCCAGCAGCTTGCGGCCGACGATGCGGCCTTCCTTCGGCATGGTCAGGCTGATCGCGATATCCGCCTCGCGCTTGGATAGGCTGAACAGCCGCGCCGTGGCCACAAGTTGCAAATCGAGATCGGGATACCGGTCCGCGAATGGCACCAGCCGCGGCGCCAGGAACGCGGTGCCGAACCCGTCGGGCGCACCGATCCGCACCGTGCCGGTCAGCCGCGCCACCGAGCCGCCGACCTGCTCCTGGTTGGCGACGATGGTGGATTCCATGGCTTCGGCGCTGTCGGCGACCCGCTGTCCGGCCTCGGTGAGGAGATAACCGGTCTTGCGCCGGTCGAACAGCTTTGCCGAGAGGTGCTTCTCCAGCCGGTCGACGCGGCGGATCACGGTGGCGTGGTCGACGCCGAGCTGCTTTGCGGCAGCCGAGACCGAGCCGCCCCGCACGATGGCCAGCACGAAGCGGAAGTCGTCCCAGTCGATAGCGCCTTGATCCAGCATTTTCGCACATCTATGGTGCATTATCTCGGACTTGAATCCCAATAAATGCAGGTCGATAGGATTTGTCAAAGCGTTCAAGCCCTCAAGGAGATCATTCCATGCGTTCAGTCGGACATTTCATCGGTGGCAAGGAAGTGAAGGGCACGTCGGGCCGGACGGCAGACGTCTTCGAGCCGATGACCGGTGACGTCCAGGCGAAGGTGGCGCTGGCATCCAAGGCCGAGGTTCGCGCCGCGGTCGAGAACGCCCGCGCTGCGCAGCCGGAATGGGCTGCGACCAATCCGCAGCGCCGCGCCCGCGTGATGACGAAGTTCGTCGAGTTGGTGCAGCGCGACTACGACAAGCTTGCCGAGCTGCTCGCCCGCGAGCATGGCAAGACCGTTCCCGACGCCAAGGGCGATATCCAGCGCGGGCTCGAGGTCGCGGAATTCGCCTGTGGCATTCCTCATCTGATGAAGGGCGAATACACCGAAGGCGCCGGCCCTGGCATCGACATCTATTCGCTGCGCCAGCCGCTCGGCGTCGTCGCCGGCATCACGCCGTTCAATTTCCCGGCGATGATCCCGATGTGGAAGTTTGCCCCCGCCATCGCCTGCGGCAACGCCTTCATCCTCAAGCCGTCCGAGCGCGATCCCGGCGTGCCGATGAAGCTGGCCGAGCTGATGATCGAGGCGGGCCTGCCGGCCGGCATCCTCAACGTCGTCAACGGCGACAAGGAAGCGGTCGACGCCATCCTCGACGATCCCGACATCAAGGCCGTTGGCTTCGTCGGCTCCACGCCGATCGCGCAGTACATCTACGAGCGCGCAGCCCAGACCGGCAAGCGCTGCCAGTGTTTCGGCGGCGCCAAGAACCACGCCATCATCATGCCCGACGCTGACATGGACCAGGCGGTCGACGCGCTGATCGGCGCGGGCTACGGCTCGGCCGGCGAGCGCTGCATGGCCGTTTCGGTCGCCGTTCCCGTCGGCAAGACCACCGCGGATCGCCTGATGGACAAGCTGATCCCGCGCGTCGAGTCGCTCAAGATCGGCACCTCGATCGATCCGTCGGCCGATTACGGTCCGCTCGTCACGCGCGAGGCGGTCGAGAAGGTCAAGAGCTACATCGATATCGGCATCAAGGAAGGCGCGACGCTCGCCGTCGACGGCCGCGGCTTCAAGATGCAGGGCTACGAGAACGGCTTCTACCTCGGCGGCTCGCTGTTCGACAACGTCACGAAGGACATGCGGATCTACAAGGAAGAGATCTTTGGCCCGGTGCTCTCGGTCGTGCGTGCGCACGATTACAAGGAAGCGCTGGCGCTGCCGTCCGATCACGACTACGGCAACGGCGTTGCCATCTTCACCCGCGACGGCGATGCCGCCCGCGATTTCGCGGCCAAGGTGAACGTCGGCATGGTCGGCATCAACGTGCCGATCCCGGTGCCGATCGCCTATTACACCTTCGGCGGCTGGAAGAAGTCGGGCTTCGGCGATCTCAACCAGCACGGCCCGGACTCGATCCGCTTCTACACCAAGACCAAGACGGTCACCTCGCGCTGGCCGTCCGGCGTCAAGGAAGGCGCGGAGTTCTCGATCCCGACGATGAAGTAACTCAAACAGCGCGAGCTCGACATGCAGTTCGCCCTGAATGAGGATCAGATCGCGGTTCGCGACATGGCGCTGGCGTTTGCGGCGGAGAAGATCGCGCCGCACGCGCTGCGCTGGGACGAGGAGAAGCATTTCCCCGTTGACGTGATGCGCGAGGCAGCAGGCCTCGGCATGGGCGGCATCTACATCCGCGAGGATGTCGGCGGCTCCGCAATGTCGCGGTTCGATGCGGCGCTGATCTTCGAGGCGCTGGCGACGGGTTGCCCGACGACCTCGGCCTTCATCTCCATCCACAACATGGCGAGCTGGATGATCGATGCCTTCGGCAACGACACCCAGCGCCATACATGGCTGCCAAAACTCTGCAGCATGGAGCTGATCGCGAGCTACTGCCTGACCGAGCCGGGTGCCGGCTCCGATGCTGCGGCGCTGCGCACCCGCGCGGTGCGCGATGGCGACCATTACGTCCTCAACGGCCAGAAGCAATTCATCTCGGGTGCCGGCGGCACCGATCTGCTGGTCGCGATGGTCAGAACCGGCGGCGACGGTCCGGGTGGCATCTCGACCCTCGTCATCGACGGCAACACACCGGGCGTCTCCTTCGGCGCCAATGAGCGCAAGATGGGCTGGAACGCGCAGCCGACCCGCGCTGTCGTGTTCGAGAACGCCCGCGTGCCCGTCGCCAACCGGCTGAGCGAGGAGGGCGTCGGCTTCAAGATCGCGATGGCTGGCCTCGACGGCGGCCGCCTCAACATCACGGCCTGCTCGCTCGGCGGCGCGCAGACCGCGCTCGACAAAGCGCGCGCCTACATGAAGGAGCGCAAGGCGTTTGGAAAGCGTCTCGACGAATTCCAGGCGCTGCAATTCCGTCTCGCCGACATGGCGATCGAGCTGGAGGCCGCGCGCACCTTCCTGTGGCGCGCCGCTGCGGCGCTCGACCGCAAGGACACCGACGCCACCATGCTCTGTGCGATGGCCAAGCGCTTCGGCACCGATGTCGGCTTCGAGGTCGCCAACCACGCGCTCCAGCTGCACGGCGGCTACGGCTATCTCAGCGAATACGGCATCGAGAAGATCGTGCGCGATCTGCGCGTGCACCAGATCCTCGAAGGCACCAATGAAATCATGCGGCTCATCGTCGCGCGCAAGCTGATCGAGGGCGCGCGATGAGTTCGGTGGAAGAGGGCGATCTCGTCGCCCGTGTCGAGGGCACGGCCGGCATCATCCGGCTCAACCGTCCCAAGGCGATCAATGCCATCACGCTGGAGATGTTTCGCGATATCGACAAGGCGCTCGACCGTTTCGAGAGCGATCCGGCCGTTGCCGTGATCGTGCTGGAAGGTGCGGGCGAGCGCGGCCTGTGCGCCGGCGGTGACATCCGCGCGCTCTGGGAAAGCGCGAAGGTCAAGGGTGATCTCGGCAAGATCCTGTGGCGGGAGGAGTACATCCTCAACGCCCGGATCAAGAAGTTCCCGAAGCCGTATGTCGCCTTTATGGACGGCATCGTCATGGGCGGCGGCGTCGGGCTCTCCGCCCATGCGAGCCATCGCGTCGTCACCGATCGCACCAAGCTCGCGATGCCCGAGGTCGGGCTCGGCTTCTTCCCTGATGTCGGGGGCACGTGGCTGTTGTCGCGGTCGCCCGGCGAGATCGGGACCTATTTTGGTCTGACCGGCCAGACCATGAACGGCCCCGACGCGATCCACGCGAAATTCGCCGATGCCATGGTCCCGGCCGCAAAGTGGCCGGAGTTGCGCGAGGCGCTGACCAGGGTTCGTCAAGGCGTGAGCGCGGCCGAGGTCACCAAGGTCATCGACGGTTTTGCGACCGGCGAGGCCGCCGGGCCGGTCGCCGCAAAGGAGCCGATCATTGACGCGCTGTTCGGTTTCGATCGCATGGAAGACATTTTTGCGGCGCTCGAGCGCGACGGCTCGGAGTTCGCGCTGGCCACGCTGAAGACGCTGGGCGAGAAATCGCCGCGCGGCATGGCGGTGACGCTGAAGCTGCTGCGGCTGGCGCGCACCGCCTCAAATCTGGAGGAGTGCCTGGTGCGCGAATATCGCGCCGCGCTGGAGGTGTTCCGCAGCGACGACTTTCGCGAAGGCGTGCGCGCCGCCGTGATCGACAAGGACCGCAATCCGAGTTGGTCGCCGCCACGGATCGAGGATGTGACGCCAGAGATGCTGGCGCCGTATTTCGCCGAGATCGGCACTGACGAGCTGAAATTCAACTGACAATGCTATAAGCGGAGGAAACGACAATGGCCACGATCGCATTCATCGGTCTCGGCAACATGGGCGGGCCGATGGCCGCCAATCTGGTCAAGGCGGGCCATAAGGTCGTGGCCTTCGACCTCGTCGAGGCCTCCCGCAATCAGGCCAAGGCCGACGGCGCCGGCATCGCCGACAGCGCATCGGGCGCGGCGAAGGGTGCCGACGTCGTCGTCACCATGCTGCCGGCCGGCAAGCATGTGCTCGGCGTCTGGAACGAGGTCGTCCCTGTCATGACTAAGGGCGCGCTGATCATTGACTCCTCCACCATCGACGTCGAGAGCGCGCGGCAGGCGCATGCGTTGGCCGCCAAGCACGGTGTGCTCTCGGTCGATGCGCCGGTCTCGGGCGGCACCGGCGGCGCCAAGGGCGCGACGCTCACCTTCATGTGCGGCGGCGAGGAGGCCGCGTTTGCAGCGGCCAAGCCTGTGCTGGAGAACATGGGCAAGAAGATCGTGCATTGCGGCGGCGCCGGCGCCGGGCAGGCGGCGAAAATCTGCAACAACATGATCCTCGGCATTTCCATGATCGCGGTGAGCGAGGCCTTCGCGCTCGGCGAAAAACTCGGCCTCTCGCATCAGGCGCTGTTCGACGTGGCCTCGACCTCGTCGGGCCAGTGCTGGTCGCTGACGAGTTATTGCCCGGTTCCTGGCCCGGTGCCGACCTCGCCGGCCAACAACGATTACAAGCCGGGCTTCGCCTCGGCCCTGATGGTGAAGGATCTGACCCTGGCACAGGACGCCGCCAAGGCTGCGGGTGCGGCCACGCCGCTCGGCAAACATGCGCAGGAAATCTATCAGTCTTTCGACGCAGCCGGGCAGGGCGGGGTGGATTTTTCCGGAATTATCAAGCACGTTAGGAGCCTCGCCGGGAAAGCTTGATGACGACATTCCAGGAAGCGCGCGCGTTTCTGCTAGAGCACCGCACGGATTACGAGACGGCGGTCAAAGGCTTCCGCTGGCCCGATCCGGCTCCCTTCAACTGGGCGCTCGACTGGTTCGATGCCGAGCTGGCGGCGAATGCGGACAGCAAGGACCGTCCCGCGCTCTGGATCGTCGATGCCGCGCAGGACAAGCAGACAAAACTGTCCTTTGCGGCGCTCTCGCAGCGCTCCAACCAAGTCGCCAACTTCCTGCGCGCGCAGGGCCTGAGGCGCGGCGATCACCTCCTGCTGCTGCTCGGCAATGTGGTCCCGCTGTGGGAGACCATGCTGGCGGCGATGAAGCTCGGCGTCGTCGTGATTCCCGCGACCACGCTGCTCACTGCCGAGGAGCTGCGCGACCGGCTCGACCGCGGCAAGGCGAAGGCCGTGGTGGCTGCCGAGGACCAGGTCGCGAAGTTCGCAAGCCTCGGTGCCGAGAATGTCGTGCGCATCGTGGTCGGTGCGGCCTCGGATGGCTGGCTCGCCTATGACGAGGCGTCGAAAGCGCCGGAAAGTTTTGTGCCCGACGGCCCGACCAAAGCCGACGACCCGATGCTGCTCTATTTCACCTCGGGCACCACGGCAAAGCCGAAGCTGGTGCGGCACAGCCAACGTAGCTATCCCGTCGGCCATCTCTCGACCATGTACTGGATCGGGCTGAAGCCCGGCGACGTCCATCTCAACATCTCCTCGCCCGGCTGGGCCAAGCACGCCTGGAGCTGCTTCTTCGCGCCGTGGAACGCGGGCGCGACCGTGTTCGTGGTCAACCAGCCGCGCTTCGATGCAAAAGGCCTGCTCGCCACCATTGGCCGCTGCGGCGTCACCACGCTGTGCGCACCGCCGACGGTGTGGCGGCTGTTCATTCAGGAGAACCTGGCCTCGTTCAAGGTGGCCCTTCGCGAAGTCTGCGGCGCCGGCGAGCCGCTCAATCCTGAAGTGATCGAGCAGGTGCAGGCCGCCTGGGGTCTCACCATCCGTGACGGCTACGGCCAGACCGAAACCACCGCGCTCGCCGGCAACTCGCCGGGGCAAAACATCAAGGTCGGCTCGATGGGCCGGCCGCTGCCGGGCTATCGCGTGCAGGTCAGCGATGCCGACGGCCATCCGGCAAGGGAAGGCGAGGTGGCGCTGCTGCTCGGCGCAGATCGTCCCGCCGGCCTGATGCAGGGCTATCAAGGCGACGACGGCAAGCTTTCGGGCGCGGAAGGCGAGCTCTATCGCAGCGGCGACGTGGTATTCGCTGACGAGGACGGCTATCTCACTTTCGTCGGCCGCTCCGACGACGTGTTCAAATCCTCCGACTACCGCATCAGTCCGTTCGAGCTGGAGAGCGTGCTGCTGGAGCACGAGCTCGTCGCTGAAGCTGCCGTGGTGCCAAGCCCGGATCCGATCCGGCTCGCGATCCCCAAGGCCTTCGTGTTGCTGACATCGGGCGCGGAGCGGACGCCGGAGACCGCGCTCTCCATCTTCAGGCACCTGCACGCGCGCCTTGCGCCGTTCAAGCGCATCCGGCGGCTCGAAATCGTCACCGAGCTGCCGAAGACGATCTCTGGCAAAATCCGTCGCGTGCAGCTACGCAGGCTCGAACGCGACGATGATCGCGATGATCCGCTGCGCGGCCGGGAATTCCGCGAGGAGGATTTTCCGGAGCTGGCGAAGACACGGAGCGAGACCTAAGTGAACGAAGTCTGGAAGAAGCCGCCGATCACACTCGAGGCCTATCAGGCCATGGTCGGCAAGGAGGTCGGCGTGTCGTCGTGGCACCTCGTCGACCAACCGCGCATCGACAGCTATGCCGACGTCATCGAGGATCACCAGTTCATCCACGTCGATCCTGAGCGGGCGAAGGAGACGGCGTTCGGCACCACCATCGCGCACGGCTTCCTGACGATGTCGCTGCTGTCGATCATGTCCTACGAGGTGATGCCCGTCATCGCGGGCACCACGATGGGCGTCAATTACGGTTTCGACAAGCTGCGCTTCATCTCCCCGGTGCGCTCGGGCAAGCGCGTCCGCGGCCGTTTCGTGCTGGCGGAAGCCAAGCTGCGCAAGGCCGGCGAGTTGCAGTCCCGCACCAACGTCACCGTGGAAATCGAAGGCGAAGACAAGCCCGCGCTGGTCGCGGACTGGCTCGGGTTGATCTATTTCGCCTGATGCCGTCCGTCGTTGCCGGGCTTGACCCGACAACCCATCGCTGGTCAAAAGCCTGTCAATTTTGATGGATGGCCGGGGCAAGCCCGGCCATGACACCAACATTCGGGAAGCACACTCATGGCAATCAGGTTCGACGGACGCGTCGCCATCGTCACTGGCGCTGGCAATGGCCTCGGCAGGGCGCACGCGCTCGGATTGGCGAGCCGCGGCGCAAAAGTCGTGGTCAACGATTTCGGCGGCGCGCGCGACGGCAGCGGCGGCTCGCTCTCGCCAGCGGAGGCCGTGGTCGAGGAGATCCGCAAGGCCGGCGGCACCGCGATGGCCGACGGCGCGGACGTCTCGAATTTCGAACAGGTCACTGCGATGGTCGAGCGCGCCACCAAAGAGTGGGGCAGTGTCGACCTCTTGTGCGCCAATGCCGGCATCCTGCGCGACAAGTCGTTCGGCAAGATGGAGGTCGCCGATTTCCAGAAGGTGCTCGACGTGCATCTCGTCGGCACCTTCTATTGCTGCAAGGCAGTGTGGGCCGGCATGCGCGACTGCAATTACGGCCGCATCGTGCTGACGACCTCGTCCTCCGGCCTTTACGGCAATTTCGGCCAGGCCAATTACGGCGCGGCCAAGTCCGGCATGGTCGGCCTGATGAATGTGCTCGCGGAAGAAGGCCGCAAGAACGACATCCGCGTCAACATCATCTCGCCGACGGCCGCGACCCGCATGACCGAAGAGCTGCTGCCGCCGCAGGCGCTGCAGCTGATGAAGCCGAACGCGATCACGCCTGCGGTCGAGTACATGCTGAGCGAGGACGCGCCGACCCGCACCATCATGGGCGCCGGCGCCGGCTCCTTCGCCGTGATCAAGATTTTGGAGAGCGAGGGCATCAACCTGCCGGAGTCCGAATGGACGCCGGACGCAGTCGCCGCGCATTTCCAAGAGATCACCGACATGTCGAACGCCAGGGCCTTGCAGGGCGCGTTCGAGCAGACGCAGAAATACGTGGCGCAGGCTGCGGCGCGGGCGGGGATCAAGCTCTGACTGACGTCGCCGTCATCGGGGCCGGTCCCGGCGGGCTGATGGCGGCGGAGGTGCTGACGCAAGGCGGCGCCCGGGTCACCGTCTATGACGGCATGCCGTCTGCGGGCCGAAAATTCCTGATGGCCGGCCGCGGCGGGCTCAATCTCACCCACAGCGAACCGCTGCCGGATTTCCTCGCGCGCTATCGCGAAGCTGCGCCGAAATTGCAGGGGGCGATCGAAGCGTTTCCGCCGGAGGCACTGCGCGCCTGGTGCGCAGCGCTGGGCGAGCCGACCTTCGTCGGCACCAGCGGGCGGGTGTTTCCGAAGGCGTTCAAGGCCTCGCCCTTGCTGCGCGCCTGGCTGCGGCGGCTAGATAGCGCCGGCGTGCGCTTCGCGTTTCGCCATCGCTGGATCGGCTGGGACGGTGAGGGGCGGCTGATCTTTCAGACGCCTGACGGCGCCTCTGCCGTCGTGGCCAAGGCAACCGTGCTGGCACTCGGCGGCGCGAGCTGGCCGCGGCTCGGGTCTGACGGTGGCTGGGTTGATATGCTCGCCGCAAAAGGGGTCGCCATCTCGAAGCTGCGGCCGGCCAATTCCGGCTTCACGGTTGCATGGTCCGGTGTGTTCCGCGACCGTTTCGAGGGCCAGCCGCTCAAGGGCGTGGGGCTGACCATCGGTGGGCATACCGTGCGCGGCGAGGCGATGATCACGCGAAGCGGCATAGAGGGCGGCGCGATCTACGCGCTGTCGGCGGAGCTGCGCGAGGCGGTGCTGGGTCTCGGGAAGGCAACGTTGATCATCGCCTTGAGGCCAGATCTCGATAGCGCCGCACTGACCACGCGCCTGTCAGGCACGCGCGGCAAGCAATCGCTCGCGAATTTCTTGCGTAAGGCAGCGCAATTGTCTCCGGTCGGCATCGGGCTGATGCAGGAGGCGGCCATTGCATCGGGCCGGCAACTGGCCTCGTTCTCGCCGGCCGATCTCGCCCACCTGATCAACGCCATTCCGGTCCAGCTCACCGGCGTCGCCGCGATCGATCGCGCGATCTCGACCGCGGGCGGGATCGCGTTCGACGAGCTCGACGAGCACTTCATGCTGCACAAGCTGCCCGGCACATTCGCCGCCGGCGAGATGCTGGATTGGGAAGCGCCGACTGGCGGTTATCTGCTGCAGGCGTCGTTTGCGACGGGGGCGGCGGCGGGCAGGGGCGCGCTGCGATGGCTGGCCTCGCGCCGATCATGACGTGCCGGTCCTGGTGAGCAGGTCGGTGAGCAGACCGAGCACACCAAAACTCGCTGCGACGGCACAGACGGCGGTCCAGCCGCCATAGCTCCATGCCAGTGACGCTGTTGCCGCGCCGACGCCGCCGCCGATGAAGAACAGTGCGACGAACAGGGCATTGATACGGCCGCGCGCCTCAGGTCGCAGCAAATTGACGGCGCGGCGCCCAAGCGTCTGGTCGGCCGTGATGCCGACATCAAGCAGGATGGTGCCGAGGCTCAACACCAGCAGGGCGGCGATGCGCGACTCCATCACGCCCGCCCAGGTGCAAAGCGCGAGTGAGCCGATGATGCTCAGATGAGCCGCGAAAAACATCGGCCGTGCCCAGCCCTTGTCGCCCCAGCGGCCGGCCAGAGGTGTCGCCGCGGCACCGGCGACGCCGATGAGCGCGAAGGCTGCGATGCCCTTGGCATCCAGGGCGAACGGCGCGTCCGGCAGGCGCAATGCAACCGCGGACCAGAAGGCTGTGAAGGAGGCCATGACCAGGGAGGCTGTCCAAGCCCGCACGCGCAGCACAGGCTCTTCCCTCAGCAGCCCTGGGAACGAGCGGAGCAAGTCGCTGTAGCCGACGCGAGCCGCCGGTTGCAGCGTCGGCAGAAAGCGTGCGAGCGCGCCGGCGAGGAGAGTCATCAGAATGGCTGAGGCGAGATAATAGGCGCGCCAGTTCCAGAGATCGGCAATCAGGCTCGCTGCAGGCCGCGACAACAGGATGCCGATCATCAATCCGCTCATCACCTCGCCGATGGCCTGGCCGCGACGCTCCGGTGCGACCATCGAGGCCACAAGAGGAACCGTCATCTGGATAGCCGCGCAGGACGCGCCGAGAACGAAGGTGGCGAGCAATAGCAACGAGGGTGTCGGCGCCAAGGCCGTTGCCACCGCCGCGAGGATGGCGCAGGCGAGCGTACGCAGGATCAAGCGCCGGTTCTCGATCAGATCGACCAGCGGCACCAGCAACAACAGGCCGAGCGCATAGCCGAGCAGGGTGAGCGTGCTGACGAGGCCGCCTTGAAAGGCCGTCATGGCCAGCGATCGGCCGATCAGGCCCACCAGAATTTGCGGTGCGAATAGATTGGTGACGACGACGCCGGTGGTGATCGCGCCAAGCCAGATCAGGGCTCGCTCGGCGACCTGTTTCGGGGACGCAAGCTTGGTGGTTTCGGAGATGGTCATGGGACCTCGTAGATTGGGATACGTGGTCCTCTTTAAGCGGGAGGTCTAATATGCTACAATTCAATTAAGCCTATAAAGAATATGCGAGCTTCTCATGAATACCCATGATCTCGTCGCGTTTGTCGCGGTGGTCGAGACCGGCTCCATCGTTGCGGCCTCAGCGCGTCTTAACCTCACCCAGCCCGGAGTGACGCGGCGCATCCAGAATCTGGAGGAGATGCTGGGCGCACAGCTTCTGGACCGGCTGTCGAAGCCGCTGAAACCGACGGCTGCGGGCCATGAGGCTTACGAGCAGGGCCGGCGCTTGCTCAGGATGCTGGACGATCTCAAGTCCGGTGTGGCCAGCGACGGCGTGGTTCGCGGCGAGTTCAGGCTCGGCCTCACGCCGTTCCTCTCGGAGGCAGGGCTGAGCGGACCGCTTGATGCAGTGCGCGCCGAATTTCCGGCGCTTGCCGTGCGCGTCGTCTCCGGCTGGTCGCCGAACCAACTCGATCGCGTCTGCCGCAATGAGCTCGACGCCGCCGCGATCTGTCTGCCCGATGGCGCCGCGCCGCCTGCCGATCTCGTCGCCGACGATCTCGGCGCGCAGCCGGTCGTGTTTGTCGTCGCGCGGGACATGAAGATTCCGCGCGTCGTCGGCCTGGAACGGCTGTCGCAGCTATCGTGGGTGATCAACCAGGACGGTTGCGGGTTTCGCGATACGCTGAAGCGAAAGTTCGATGCCGAGCATCTGCCCTTCAGCATCGCCGTCGAGGCGTTGGACAGCGAGCTTCGCCTGTCGCTGGTCTCGCGAGGCCTCGGCGTCGGACTGGTCACGCCGATCGCCCTGAAACGCAGCGCGTTTCGCGACAAACTCAAGCCGGTCATCGCCCGCGACTTCAAACCGGCCGTGCGCGCTTGGATGGTCCATCGCGCGCCGGCCGGCCGGCTGGAGCGGCCGATCAAGCTATTTCGCGACGGGCTCGACCGCGAACTCCAGGCGCTGATCCGCGCTTAGCGGAGCTTCCCGCGCGCCGCCACGGGCAGCGTGCCGATGATCTCTTCGCCGCGCACCATCACCACCTCGTCCATCATGTTGACCACGACGCAGACGTGGTTCGGCACGATGCGGACGACGTCGCCGACGTTCGGCCGCGTGTTGCTGCGCGAGAGGTCGAGGAAGCCGTGCTCCTCGGCGAACTTCGCGATTCTGGCTTCGGGGTGCTCGAGGATCAGGCCGTGTCCGTCGAGGCCGCCGGTGTCGGTCGTCAGCGTCTTCGAGCCGGCATCGAGAATGCCACGCTCGGGCGCTGCGCGGCTCACCACCGTCGAATAGATGTGCAGCGCGCAGTCGTCCCAGGTGGCGGAGCCGGCCGCGACCTGCATGCGGTCGTTATAGATATAGGTGCCGAAGCGGTGCTCGGTGCCGCCCTTGAGTTTGCCGAGGTTCTTCAGGTTCGGCGTGCCGCCGGTGGAGACGATTTTTGCATCCAGCCCATGCGCACGCACGCCGGCCAGCGCCTCGTCGTAGAATTTCTGCGCGTCCGCCCAGCCGGTTTCGGTCGGATAGAGCATGAAGCCGGCGAATACGAGTCCCTTGGACCCGGCGATCTCGCGTGCGAGCGCGATCGCCTCGGCCGGCGTCTCGACACCGGCGCGCTTGCGGCCCGTGTCGCATTCGACCACGACCGAGAGCGGACGGCCGGAGGCCGCGGCAGCCTTGGGCAAACCCGCCACTACCGTCGAATTGTCGGCGGCGACCGTCATGTTGGCCTTCGCCTGCAGCGCGCCGAGCCGCGCCATCTTTTCCTCGCCCAGCAGATTGTAGCTGATCAGGATGTCGTCGATGCCGGCATTGGCCATGATCTCGGCTTCGCCGATCTTCTGGCAGGTGATGCCTTTTGCGCCGGCCGCGACCTGCATCTTGGCAATCGTCGGGTTCTTGTGCGTCTTGATGTGCGGGCGATTGGCGACACCGGCGTCATCGCAGGCTTTCTGGATGCGAGCGATATTGCGCTCGACCCTGTCCATGTCGATGACGGCGCAGGGCGTGCCGTATTCACGGGCGATTTTTGCGGCAAGGGTTGTTGTCATGGGTCAGGCCTGTTCAATCTCTTCGCGAAGCATTTCCAGTTCGAGCCAGCGCTCTTCGGCCGCCGACAATTCGTCATGCGCCTTGGCGATGGCGGCGGAGGTGTCATCGAATTTCTTGCGATCCTTGGCGTAGAGATTGGGATCGTCGAGCACGCGTTGCAGTCTTGCGATATCGGCCTGCAACGTCTCCATCTTCTTCGGCAGCGTTTCCAGCGCATGCTTCTCGTTGAAGCTCAGGCGCCGTTTTGACGCGGCAGCGGGAGCGGCGGACCGTTGCTCCTTCTTCTCGGCCGGCTGCGCCTTTGCCGTCTCGCGCTTCAAATCCGCCCCGCGCTGTGTCAGCATGTCGCTGTAGCCGCCGGCATATTCGGTCCACTTGCCATTGCCTTCGGGCGCGATCACGGAGGTGACGACGCGGTCGAGGAAGTCGCGGTCGTGGCTGATCAGGATGACGGTGCCTTCGTAGTCGCCGAGCATGTCTTCGAGCACGTCGAGCGTTTCCAGGTCGAGGTCGTTGGTTGGCTCGTCCAGCACCAGCAGGTTCGAGGGCTTGGCCAGTGCGCGCGCCAGCATCAGCCGGCCGCGCTCGCCGCCCGAGAGCACTTCAACCGGCGTGCCGCGCTGCTCCTGAGCGAACAGAAAGTCCTTCATGTAGCCGACCACATGCTTCGGCTTGCCGCCGACCATGATCTGGTCGCCGCGGCCGCCAGTCAGCGCCTCGGCAAGCGTGGATTTGGGATCGAGGCTTTCGCGATGCTGATCGAGCGTCGCAATCTCCAGATTGGCGCCAAGCCGCACCGTGCCGGAGTCGGGCTGCGTGCCGCCGGTCAACAGATTGACCAGAGTGGTCTTGCCGGCGCCGTTCGGGCCGATGACGCCGAGCCGGTCGCCGCGCTGGATGCGGGTTGAAAAGTTCTCGACGATCTTGCGCTCGCCATAGGCTTTGGTGATGCCCTTGGCCTCGATCACCAGCTTGCCGGACTGCTCGGCTTCCGCGGCGGCGAGCGTGGCGCTGCCGGCGGTGCCGCGATAGTTGCGCCGCTGATCGCGCAGCGCATGCAGATTGCCGAGCCGCTTGACGTTGCGCTTGCGCCGGCCGGAGACGCCGTGACGGAGCCAGTGCTCCTCGTCGACGATCTTGCGGTCGAGCTTGTGCTGGTCGCGCTCTTCCTCGGCCAGCACCTCGTCGCGCCAGCTCTCGAACGAAGCAAAGCCGCGGTCGATCTGCTTGATCCTGCCGCGGTCGAGCCAGGCGGTCGCGCGCGACAGATTGGTGAGGAAGCGGCGATCATGGCTGATGATCACCAGCGCGCTGCGCCTGGAGTCGAGCTCCTGTTCCAGCCATTCGATGGTGGCGAGGTCGAGATGGTTGGTCGGCTCGTCCAGCAGCAAGATGTCGGGCGAGGGCGCCAGCACATAAGCCAGCGCCGCGCGACGGGCCTCGCCGCCGGAAAGGTTGTGCGGGTTCTCCTCGCCGCCGAGGCCGAGCTGTTCCAGCAGGAAGCGGGCCTGGTGCTGGTCGTCACCGGGCGCGAGCCCGGACTGGACATAAGCAAGCGTGGTCTTGTGGTCGCCGAAATCCGGCTCCTGCGGCAGATAGCGGACCGTGGCGCCGGGCTGCACGAAGCGCGTGCCGCCGTCGGGCTCGACGAGACCGGCCGCGATTCTGAGCAGTGTGGATTTGCCGGAGCCGTTGCGGCCGATCAGGCAGACGCGCTCTGATGGTGCGACATTGAGCTCGACGCCTGACAGCAGCGGCGTGCCGCCGAAGGTCAGCCTGATGTCTTTCAGTTGGATCAGCGGCGGCGCCATGACTAGCCCTGGCTCGTGGCGGCCTGGTCAGCCCGTCGTCGCTGGATCCGGCGCAGCGTCTGGTCGAGCGCCGAGAGGAAGGTCGAGCGGTCGCGCGGCGCGAACGATCGCGGGCCGCCGGTGACTTCGCCGGCCGAGCGCAGATCCGTCATCAGGTTGCGCACCGCCAGCGTCATCCCGATCGACTCCTCCGTGAACGGCTTTCCGTTCGGCGCGATCACCTCAGCGCCCGCCTTGACGCAGCGGCTCGCCAGCGGAATATCCGAGGTCACGACGACGTCGCCCGGCCGGACGCGTTCCGCGATCCAGTCGTCGGCTGCGTCCATGCCGGGACCAGCGGCGATGCGCTCGATCAGTGGATCCTGTGGCACGCGGATAAAATTGCCGGCGACCACGCTCACGGGCACGCCGTGCCGGAGCGCCACGCGATAGATCTCGTCCTTCACCGGACAGGCGTCGGCGTCGACATAGATGCGGATGGGGGTGTCAGTCATTCGCGGCGTGGTACTCCATTCGGACACCAAAGGCGAGGGGATTGACCCTGGTTCCTCAGGGCCTACGATCGGCCCGAAACAACGAGAATTTGGGAAGGTCACCCCCATGCCGAACCGGCTCGAAACCTGGCGTGTCGAGGCCTACAACACCGCCAAACAATCCGAAAACAAGATGCACGACGACATGGTGGCGCGCCGCTTCGGCTTTTCCGGCGGGCTGGTGCCTGGCGTCGACGTCTTCGCGTACATGATGCATGTGCCGGTGGCGCGTTGGGGCCGCGATTTCCTGGAGCGCGGGCTGGTCGAGGCCCGGTTCGTCAAGCCGGTTTATGACGGCGAGATGGCCGATGTCGACGCCACCGAGCATAACGGCCTGCTGACGATCGAGGTGTTCAGCCGCACCGAGCTTTGCGCCACCGGGACGGCCTCGCTGCCGGCGGGAGCGCCAGCGGTTTCGCTGAGCGACTATGTCGAGGTCGCGGCGGTTGCCGAACGCAAGCCGGTCAGCCCCGCGACGTTCGAAATGGGCAAATGGCTCGGCACGACGCCGCGCAGCTGGGCCGGTCAGGATGCGACCGACTATCTCGCCGACATCAGGGAAACCGATCCCATCTTCGTGCGCGGGGGGCTCGGCCATCCCGGCCTGATCCAGCGCGTGATGAACCGCGTCCTCGTCGACAACACCATTCTGGGCCCGTGGATTCATGTCGGCAGCCGCATGCAGCTCTTGTCAGCCGCGCGCGCCGGCGACGAGATCACCGCGCGGGCGAAGGTGATCGCGAACTACGAAAAGAAGGGCCACCGCTTCGTCGAGCTCGACGCGCTGGTCGTCGCCAATGGCGCGACCCCGATCGCGCATTGTCAGCACATCGCGATCTACCAGCCTCGCGAGCAGGCGGCGGCGTAGGATGGGAAGGCCAAGTCTGCCGCTTCAAAATCGGTGTCATGCCCCGCGAAGGCGGGGCATCCAGTACGCCGCGGCCCATCGGTCGATCACTACTGCCTCGGAGTACTGGATCACCCGCCTTCGCGGGTGATGACACTGGAAGGCCGGGAGGTAGCGAGCGCTACCCCTTACGCCGCTTTCCTCTTCGCCTCCTGAATCGCTCGCCACACCCGCTCCGGCGTCAGCGGCATGTCGATATGCTTGATGCCGTAGTCCGAGAGTGCGTCGAGCACCGCGTTCACCACCGTGGACAGGCTGCCCGCGCAGCCGGCTTCGCCGCAGCCCTTGCTGCCGAGCGGATTGGTCGTGGCCGGCACCGGGTGATCGCCGACCGTCATGGACGGCACGTCTCCAGCGCGCGGCAGCGCGTAGTCCATCAGCGAGCCCGTGATCGGCTGGCCGCTGTCGTCGTAGCGGACGTGCTCCATCAGCGCCTGGCCGATGCCCTGGACGACGCCGCCGTGGAGCTGGCCCGCGACCAGCATCGGGTTGACCACCGTGCCGAAATCGTTGACCGCGCTGTAGCGCACGATCTCCACCACGCCGGTCTCCGGGTCGATCTCCACTTCAGCAACGTGGCAGCCGTTCGGGAAGGCCGACGGCACCGGCTCGCTGGTGTGATCGACGTCGAGGCTATCAGGCACGCCGTCCGGCACCTTGCCGTCATGCAGCTTCCTGGCGAGCTCCATGATGTCGATGCTGCGGTCCGTGCCGGCGATGGTGAAGCTGCCGCGTTCGAATTCGATGTCGGCCTCGGAGGCCTCCAGCATATGCGCGGCGGCGCGCTTGCCCTTCTCGATCACGAGCTTCGATGCCTCCACGATTGCCATGCCGCTCGCGGTGATCGAGCGCGAGCCGCCGGTGCCGTTGCCGGCATGGACGATGTCACTGTCGCCCTGCACCAGTTTGATGCTTTCGAAGGGGACGCCGAGCTGCGCGCACAGCACCTGCGCGAACGGCGTGGCATGGCCCTGGCCGTAATCCAGCGTGCCGGTGATGAGCTGCACGGTACCGTCAGGATCGAACACGATCTTGCCGAGCTCGGGGCTCGGCGGCGCAGTGACCTCGAGATAGGAACCGACTGCGATGCCGCGCAGCTTGCCCGCCTTCTTGCTTTCCTTCTTGCGCTTGGCGAAATTCTCGTGGTCGGAGATCTCGAGCGCCTTGTTGAACACGGCCTGGAAGTCGCCGCTGTCATAGGTGACGCCGGAGGAGGCCGCAAACGGCATCTGGTTCGGCTTGATGAAGTTGCGCTTGCGCAAGGTCAGGCGGTTGATGCCCATCTCGTCGGCGGCGCGGTCGATCAGCCGCTCCATGTAATAGTTCGCCTCGGGGCGGCCGGCGCCGCGATAGGCGCCCATCAGCGTGGTGTTGGTCAGCACCGTCTTGATGTCGACCGTCATCAGCGGAGTGCGGTAGACACTGGAGAAGTTCTTGCCGGTGTTGAGCGAGAGCGGGCTTGGCGCCACGCCGGTGATGTAAGCGCCGAGATTGCCGTAGCCTTCGAGCTTCGCCGCGAGGAAATGCCCCTCGGCGTCGAGCGCGAGCTCGGCATGGATCTTCTGCGCGCGGCCATGGCTGTCGGAGAGGAAGCTGGTCGAGCGCTCGTCGAGCCACTTCACCGGCCGTCCCAGCGCCCTGGCGGCGTACAGGATGCACATGTATTCGGGGTAGTTGATGTTCTTCATGCCGAAGGAGCCGCCGACATTGGCGGTGAGGATGCGCACCTTCTCCTTCGGCACGTTCAGGTTCTTGGCGAGATTGGCGCGGTTGCCCGCGACGCCCTGTGTCGGCACCTGGAGCGTGTAGCGCTCGCTGGTCTTGTCATAGGAGGCGAGCCCCACGCGCGGCTCCATCGAGACCACCGCGACGCGGGTGTTCTCGATGTCGATCCTGGTGACATGGGCGGCGCTGGCGAAGGCCGCATTCACCTTCTCCGTGTCCCCATAATGGTAGTCGAGCGCGACATTGTTCGGGATGTGGTCATAGAGCTGCGGCGCGCCGGGCTTGGCGGCTTCCGCAGGATCCGTCACCGCCGGCAGCGGCTCGATGTCGAGTTCTACGGCTTCGGCTGCATCGCGTGCCTGGGCCAGCGTCTCCGCCACCACGAAGGCGACGGGATCGCCGACGAAGCGGACCTTGTCGGTCGCCAGCGGCTGGCGGTTGGTCTGGAGAAGGGGCGAGCCGTCGCGGCTCTTCAGCGGCAGGCCACAGGTGAAGGGGCCGTAACCGGCGGCATCGAGGTCCTTGCCGGTCCACACGCCCAGCACGCCCGGCATCGCCCTGGCGGCATCGATGCCGATGCCGCGGAGGATGCCATGGGCGTGGGTGGAGCGGACGATCACGGCATAGACCTGGCCGGGCAGGTTGAAATCGTCGGTGTAGCGGCCCTTGCCGCGCACCAGCGTGTCGTCCTCCTTGCGCCGGACCGGCTGTCCGACGCCGTATTTTTGCAGTGCAATAGCGTTTTCGAGCGTGGAGGATTTGGTGTGTTCTTGCATGGAAATGACCTGAAAAGCCGGCATTTGCGCATTTTCGCGGCAGCGGGGGACCGGATTCCTTTCAGATAACCCACGACCCCGTTCACGACAACGCACGAATGGGCATGGTCCCATGTGATGCGTTGTTGCGCAGTCCTGCCGCGCTGCTAATGTTTCAGGCGAAAAATCAATTCCAGACCGGCCCCCTTGGGCCGCGGAAAGACAGTTTGTATGAATGACCACACGCGGCTCCGCGACGGCCATGTGCCGCACGGTGAGCTGGAGGGGTCGATGGCGGCGGTGGCATTGGCCACCGAACCTGTCGTCGCCGCGCAAGCCGCCGGAACCGGCGTCTATGCGGCGCTGGACCTCGGCACCAACAATTGCAGGCTGCTGATCGCCTGTCCGACCCACGACGGCTTTCGCGTGGTCGATTCCTTCTCGCGCATCATCCGGCTCGGCGAGGGCGTCTCGGCGACGGGGAGCATCAGCGAGGCCGCGATCGAGCGCGCCATTGCCGCGCTCAGCATCTGCCGCGACAAGATCAATCTGCGGAAAGCGCGCCGGCTACGACTGATCGCGACCGAAGCGTGCCGCGCCGCCTCCAACGCCGAAGGCTTCCGCAGCCGCGTCGCGGCCGAGACCGGCATCGAGCTCGAGGTGATCGACCGCGAGACCGAGGCGGCCCTCGCCGTGCTCGGCTGCTCGCCGCTGGTCGACCCCAAGGGCAGGGGCGCGATCCTGTTCGACATCGGTGGCGGCTCGACCGAGCTGGTGCGGATCGAGCGCGATCCGCAAAATCCGGAGCCGCGCATCAAAGCCTGGATGTCGATCCCACTGGGCGTCGTCACGCTCGCCGAGCAGTTCGGCGGCCGCGACGTGACGCCGGAGATCTATGCCGCGATGGAGCGGGAGGTCGCACACCACGTCGCGCCGTTCGCCGAGGAGCACGGCCAGGAGCTTGCCGACATGCATCTGCTCGGCACCTCAGGGACGGTGACGACGCTCGCCGGCATCCATCTCAATCTTGCGCGATACGACCGCCGCCGCATCGATAGCATCTGGATGAACGATGCCGACATCACTGCCACCATCAACAAGCTGCTCGGCATGAGTTACGAGGAGCGTGCGAACAACAGCTGCATCAGCGTCGAGCGCGCCGATCTCGTGCTGGCCGGCTGCGCCATCCTCGATGCTATCCGCCATGCCTTCCCGCTGCCGCGCCTGCGCGTCGCCGACCGGGGCCTGCGCGAAGGCATGCTGGTCGAGATGATGCGCGAGGACGGCGCGCTCAGGAGCTGGTGAGATGGCCAAGGACACCACCGGCCGCTTGCACGTCCAGGTCAAGACCAAGGTCAAGACCGGCGGCAAGCGCAAGCTGTCGTCGAAGCTCTGGCTCGAGCGGCAGCTCAACGACCCCTATGTCGCCAAGGCCAAGGCCGCGGGCTATCGCTCGCGCGCTGCGTTCAAGCTGCTGGAGATCGACGACAAGTTCCGGCTGCTGAAATCAGGCATGGCCGTGGTCGATCTCGGCGCCGCGCCCGGCGGCTGGAGCCAGATCGCCGCAAAGCGCGTCGGCTCGGTGGACGGCAAGGGCAAGGTCGTCGCGATCGACCTGCTGGAAATGCCCGAGATTCCCGGCGTCGACTTCGCGCAGCTCGACTTCATGGACAATGATGCGCCCGACAAGCTCACCGCCATGCTCGGCGGCGGCGCCGACGTCGTGATGTCCGACATGGCCGCCAACACCACAGGCCATCGCAAGACCGACCAGCTCCGCATCGTCGGCCTGGTCGAGACCGCTGCGGCATTCGCCTGCGACGTGCTCAAGCCCGGCGGGGCGTTCCTGGCAAAAACCTTCCAGAGTGGGGCCGACGCCGACCTGCTCGCCCAGCTCAAGCGCGATTTTGCCGCCGTGCGCCATGTGAAGCCCGCCGCGAGCCGACAGGATTCCTCGGAGCGATATGTGCTCGCAACCGGATTTCGTGGCGGGACGGGCGCAGAGTAGCGCCACCCATGCCGCTACGAGGCGCTACCCGCGCACACGCAGGTAGATTGACGACGGAAAATGGCCCGTCGTGTTGGGCACGTTCAAACCATTGACGTCCGGAATCGGAGAATATTCCGGGAAGACGTCCTTCATGACGTCCTGCGCGTCGTAGTGGAGCATGCTGAGGCAGAACAGGATCTCCAGCCGGTCATTGTTGGTGAGTAGGGCCTGGAGCACGGCCGTCTCGGCGCCCTGAAACAATCCGTCCAGGAGATCGCGCTGAAACGAATAGGGGAAATAGATGTCGTGAATGTGGATCACGCAGCCTGGCTTGATGCGGGGAATGACCTCGAGATAGAGGTGGGTGACGTCGCCGACCGGCCGGACCACATGCGAGGTGTCGATGAACAGAAAATCTCCGTCGCCGAGCTGATCGAACGTCGCGAGGTCGACGTCCTCCACCTTGCTGGTCACCAGCTCGACGCCTGACGCGCTCCTCAGGTAGTCGCTGGGGTAGGGCTCGATGCAGGTGAGCCGTCCCTTGTGTCCCTCGGCGGCGTTCATCGCCAGCGCCCTCGCAGAGCAGTGGGTCGACACGCCAGATCCGACCTCGATCATGCGCTTCGGTTTGAGCCAGCGCAGCACGCCGTGCAGGGCTTGCGCCTCGACGTAGCCGAAGCCCGGGCCGAAGCCCTTGGCGGCGCCTTCCTTGTAGGTGCTGTTGCCGCGGCATTCGGGCTCGAACGGCTTGACGATCTCCTGCAAGCGCGACGCCTGCCGGGCGATGTCGGCATCGATTCCGGTCATCGGCGACCGCTTCGCCCATTTGTCCTTGGTTCGCTCCAGTTCGCGAACGTCGGCGACCGGTGTGTAATAGTGGTTCGGCAGCACGACGAGGCCACCGCTCAGCGCCACCCGATGCACCTTCATGAAGGTCGACTTGATGATGTCCCTGGACAGCCTGTTCACGCGCAACATCCCCACGCCATTCGAGTGGCCACCCTCTATCACGCTAAATACGACAGTTTGATGCAGCATGTGATTGATATGATATTTCACGGCGGCAATATCGACATTTGACCTGGGACGTACGGGAATCTACCTGGTTTTGCCGTGTCCGGCCGCCGCGAGCGAACAAGCGCAGCTCTCATCTGAATCCGGCATAATGTTATATTATCATAATCCTGTAGCGATCGGGGATGAAGATGCTGTTCGCCACAATCTCGGCGGGCAATCCTGATTTTGGGGAATGGCATGCGCATCTCGAACAAGTCCGGCCGCCCAGCGGGCCGGCAACATCGTCGCGTTGTTCTGGCCGCTCTGGCTGCCACAGCCCTAAGCGTGGGCGAGGTGCGGACCGCCGCCGCCGATGCCACGATTTCGATCGATGCGAGATCGACGCTTGCGCAAGGCGACGGCAACAGCAACGTTCTGCCCATCCTCAAGGACATCTTCCAGAGCGGCAATGCACCGGATCCGAGCCTGCAGCTGATCGAGGACTATACGGCGACCGCTGTCAACGGCGAGCTTCATCTCGAAAGCTCGACCGCAGGCTCGCCGGCGAAGCCGTTGGGACTGGGCGTCACGCTCTGTCGGATCACGCTGAACTAACGCGCTTTAAGCGGCCCGAAGGGGTGGCAGACGATTAAGAGGGCGATGGCCCTCGGGCCATCGCTCTTCTCGTTCCTGCCTTGCTCACCCGAGCCGCTGATCCCGGACGTCCTGCGTATCCTCGGTGGCGGCCTTGACCGCCGCCTGGGCCGCGCCTTTGCCGGCGCCTTTGCGGCTCGCGATCTCCACCGCCTTGCGGCCGGAGATTTCGTGGCCGGCGTCAGCGGGCATCTGCCAGAAGAACCAGCTCGATGCCGCCGAGGTCAGCGCCACCACGACGAAGGCCGGCGCGAACACGGTGGCGTTGAGCTCGCTGACATGGCTGAGCCACATCGTCGTCTCCACCGAGGCGGCGCCGACCGCAACGCCGGCGGAGACCGCGAGCTGCTGGTTGACGCTGACCAGCGTGGTGGCCCGGCTCATCTGCGCGGCTTCGACGTCGGCATAGGCGACCGTGTTGATCGCGGTGAACTCCAGTGAGCGGAAGAAGCCGCCGACCACCAGGATCACCATGATGATCAGCAGCGGCGTCGTCACCGTGAACAGTGCGCAGACGCCGAGGAAAAACGCGCTGATGATCGCATTCGCGGTCATCAAGTTGCGGAAGCCGAAGGCGCGGATGATGCGGCCTGCCAACGTCTTCATCCCCATCGCGCCGAGCGAGGAGGCGAAGGTGACAAGGCCGGAATGGAACGGCGACAGGCCGAAGCCGATCTGCATCAGCAGCGGAAGCAGGAAGGGCAGCGCGCCGATACCGAGCCGGAACATGAAGCCGCCGAGGATCGCCGCGCGCAGTGTCGGCAGGCTCAGGAGCGAAAAATCCAGCACCGGCGATCCGGTGCGCCGCGCGTGGATGACGTAGAGCGTCATCGAGATCGCGCCGCCCGCGACCAGCGCTGCGACCGTGCTCCAGGGCAGCAGGTTGAGCCCGGCGACCGACAGGCCAAATGCGATGCCGGCAAGGCCGAGTCCTGCGAGCACCATGCCGTAGAGATCGAACGGTTCCTGCGTCTCGCTCTTGATGGGGTCGATGAAGCGCAACGCCATGAAGATGCCGAGCAGCCCGATCGGGATGTTGATCAGGAAGATCCAGTGCCACGAGGCGTAAGTGGTGATGAAGCCGCCGAGCGGCGGGCCGATCACGGGGCCGATCAGGGCCGGGATCGTCACCCAGGCCATGGCGTTGACCAGCGCGCTCTTGTCGACCGAGCGCAGCAGCACGAGGCGTCCGACCGGCGTCATCATCGCCCCGCCCATGCCCTGCAGGATGCGTGCGAACACGAAATCGGTGACCGAGCCGGACAGCGCGCAGCCGACCGAGCCGACCATGAACACGCCGACTGCGATCGCGAACACCATCCGTGCGCCGAACCGGTCGGCGGTCCAGCCGCTCGCCGGGATGAACACCGCGAGCGACAGGAGATAGGAGGTGATCGCGAGCTTCAGCGTCAGCGGGCTGGTGCCGATATCCGCCGCGATCGCCGGCAGCGAGGTCGCGATGACGGTCGAATCCATGTTCTCCATAAAGAGAGCAGTGGCCACGATCAGCGGAATGACGCGTTGCTTGTCGACCATGACGGATTGGTAATGAAAATCAGAGGGAAGGGCGAGATTTGCGGCTTATCACTGTCGCTTGGCCAGGACCATTGCGCATCGACGCATAGCACCTAAATGCTTTGCTCCTTCGTCATTCCGGGGCGCGCCACTTGGCGCGAGCCCGGAATCCATTGGGCCCTAGAAACCGCTGTGGGATGGATTCCGGGCTCGCGACTTCGTCGCGCCCCGGAATGACAGCCGGTGGGCGGCCGGGCGACCCGCCGAATCGCCCTAAAAAGCCTGTGCATGGCTGGCCAGCGGTCCGATTTGCTTTGATTCGTCGCGCGGCCGTGCTATCGACCCGCGTCAACCCCACCGATGGGCTCCGATTCTCAAGGCGATGCCGCAAGGTACGCCGAGGGCGGCGCTCATCCATAGCTATTTGCGGCAGGGCCGCGGAAGGAGTTGGCAGATGGCCACGGTGCAACAAGGCATTCGCGAAGCCCTCACGTTCGACGACGTGCTGTTGAAGCCGGGCCTGTCGGACGTCATGCCGGGCGAGGTCGACATCCGCTCCCGCGTCACCCGCGCCATTCCACTCAACATCCCGATCATGGCCTCGGCCATGGATACCGTCACCGAAGCCCGCATGGCGATCGCCATGGCGCAGGCCGGCGGCCTCGGCGTCATCCACCGCAATTTCGATCCCGAAGGGCAGGCCGCCCAGGTGCGGCAGGTCAAGCGCTACGAATCGGGCATGGTGGTGAACCCGCTCACCATCAGCCCCGAGGCCACGCTCGACGACGCGCTCAAGCTGATGAGCGATCACGGCATCTCCGGCATTCCCGTCGTCACCGGCGCCGGCAAGAATACGCCGGGCAAGCTGGTCGGCATTCTCACCAACCGCGACGTGCGCTTTGCCACCGACCGCCGGCAAAAAGTCTCCGAGCTGATGACGCATGAGAACCTCGTCACGGTGCGCGAGAATGTCAGCCAGGACGAAGCGCGGCGGATGCTGCACAAGCACCGCATCGAGAAGCTGCTGGTGGTCGACGACCAGTATCGCTGCGTCGGCCTGGTGACCGTGAAGGACATGGAGAAGGCGGTCGCTCATCCGCTCGCTTGCAAGGACGCGCAGGGGCGCCTGCGCGTCGCCGCCGCCACCACGGTCGGCGACACCGGTTTCGAGCGCACCGAACGGCTGATCGATGCCGGCGTCGACCTCGTCGTGGTCGATACCGCGCACGGCCATTCCCGCCACGTGCTGCATGCGGTGAACCGCATCAAGCGCCTCTCCAACTCGGTGCAGGTGGTTGCCGGCAACATCGCGACCACCGACGGCGCGCAGGCGCTGATCGATGCGGGCGCTGATTGCATCAAGGTCGGCATCGGCCCGGGCTCGATCTGCACCACGCGCATCGTCGCCGGCGTCGGCGTTCCCCAGCTCACCGCGATCATGGATGCGGTCGAGGCTGCCAAGAAGGCCGACATCCCCGTCATCGCCGACGGCGGCATCAAGTTCTCCGGCGATCTCGCCAAGGCGCTCGCCGCCGGTGCCGACATCGCCATGGTCGGCTCGCTGCTCGCCGGCACCGACGAGACGCCCGGCGAAGTGTTCTTGTGGCAGGGCCGTTCCTACAAGGCCTATCGCGGCATGGGCTCGGTCGGCGCGATGGCGCGCGGATCGGCCGACCGCTACTTCCAGCAGGACATCAAGGACTCGCTCAAGCTCGTGCCTGAAGGCATTGAGGGCCAGGTGCCCTACAAAGGCCCGGTCGGCAATGTCATGCACCAGCTCGCCGGCGGCTTGCGCGCCGCCATGGGCTATGTCGGCGCCAAGGACATGAAGGAACTGCACGAGAAGGCGCAGTTCGTCCGCATCACCGGCGCGGGCCTGCGCGAAAGCCACGTCCACGACGTCACCATCACGCGCGAAGCGCCGAACTATCCGGGCGGGGGCTAGTCGCGCACCGTCATTACCGGACGGTGCGAAGCGTCGGATCGGCCCGACCGTCGCAATCCGCCGCGCTCATGCTGCGCGGACGGCCTCCAGGAACTTCCCGACCTCGAGCTTGAGCCGGCTCGAATCGGTGGCGAGCAATTGCGCCGCGGACAGCACCTGCGACGAGGCCGAGCCGGTCGCATTGGCGCCTTGCCGCACATCGCTGATGTTGGCGGAGACCTGCTGGGTGCCGTGCGCCGCCTGCTGCACGTTTCGCGCAATCTCCTGGGTAGCTGCGCCCTGTTCCTCGACGGCAGCGGCGATCGTCGAGGAGATTTCCGACAGTCTCTCGATCGTATCGCTGATCGTCCTGATGGCGCCGACGGATTCCTGCGTCGCCGTCTGAACGCTTCCGATCTGCTGATGGATTTCCTCGGTCGCCTGCGCGGTCTGCTGCGCCAGCGCCTTCACCTCCGAAGCCACCACCGCGAAGCCGCGCCCGGCATCGCCGGCGCGCGCGGCCTCGATGGTGGCGTTCAGCGCCAGCAGATTGGTCTGGCCTGCGATCGAGTTGATGAGCGCGATGACGTCGCCGATCCGGCTTGCCGCCTGCGATAATTCGCCGACGCGGTCGTTGGTGCGGCGGGCCTGCTGGACGGCATCGCCGGCCACGCGCGCGGATTCCTGGACCTGCCGGCTGATCTCGTTGACCGACGATGTGAGCTCCTCGGTCGCTGAGGCGACCGACTGCACATTCGCGGATGCCTCCTCGGATGCAGCCGCGACTGCCGTCGTCAGCGTCTGCGAGCGATCGGCTGTCGTGTTCAAGGTGCCGGCCGAACTTTCAAGCTCGGTCGCGGCCGACGACACCGTGCTCACGATCTCGCCGATCACGGTCTCGAAGTCGCGCGTGATCTCGTGGACGCGGCGGCCGCGCTCGATCTGCGCTTCGGCGTTGCGGGCGGCCTCCTCGTCGGCGAGCTTCTTCGCAATCAGCGCATCCTTGAAGATCTGTAGCGCGTTGGCCATGGTGCCGATCTCGTCCCTGCGATGCCCGTCGGGGATTGCAACGTCGAGTTCGCGATCGGCAAGCCGCAGCGTTACGCCGGTCAGCCGCACCAGCGGGCTGATCACCTGGCGCATCACCGCGATCACCACGGCGGCCGAGGCGATCAGCACGACCAGCAGGGCCGCGAGGGCCCAGGTCAGCCGCATCTGCGCCTGTGCAATCGCAGCGTCGTTGGCGCCGTGCGCATAGGTCAAGGCGGCGTCGCGCAGACCCAGCACGCTGTTCAGGACACGACCGATCCAGCCGGGCCACTCGGCCTCGCCGACCGGGCAGGGGCGGCCCTCGCGCGCTGCTGCGACAACCTCCCGGAACCGCGGCTCCGCTTCGGTGATCAGCGTCGCGCGGACCTGGTCAAAGACGCTCACCAGCGCTGGCGCATCGCCGGTATTGTGAACGCCTTGCTCGATCTGCTTCCAGATCAAGGCGACCTGACCGGTCAACTCGGTCACGTCGACGCGCTGGGCCGGCGACAGAGGCTGATTGCGGGCGAACAGGCCGAGCACGGCGGCACGCGCACCATTGGTGGCGCGCATCGCTTGTGCGCTTTGCGCCAGCTCCGCCGATGGCAGGAGATTCTCGATGTCGCTGCCGGTCCGCGACAGGTCGATCAAGGCATCGCTTGTCGCCGCAGTGAGCGCATCGACAGCGCGTGCGAGTCCATCCACGATGGCCGTCTGGGTGTCGGCAGGACGCTGCGGCTTGGGCAGAATCACCGCCCGACGCGCGGTGCTGCGGGTTTGCTGCAACACCTGTTCGGCCGCCTCGATCGATCTGGCCGGCAGCTCCGCTGCGTGAATGGCCGCCTTGGCCGCGCCGATGGCCGCATCCGTGTTGGCTATGGCCTTGTCGAGGGCCGACAGCTTGTCCGGCGTGGCCGGGTCGGCCGGGGTTGCGGCC
The DNA here is from genome assembly GCF_016616235.1 of Bradyrhizobium diazoefficiens. NCBI lineage: Bacteria > Pseudomonadati > Pseudomonadota > Alphaproteobacteria > Hyphomicrobiales > Nitrobacteraceae > Bradyrhizobium > Bradyrhizobium diazoefficiens. Next base: position 4,656,618 of record NZ_CP067100.1, on the reverse strand, counting down.
GCGAACCAGGCGGTGCGTTCGGCTGGAATGAGGCTGTTGGCCTTCATCACCAGCTCGAAGGCGGTCAGAGAGCGCGCGGCGGCCTCGCGCTTGCGCAGGTCGCCCCATCCGCCCCAGGCAACCGCTCCGGCGAAGGCCACGGCGAGCAGGCTCGTGATCAGATTGCCCGCCAGCACGCGCCAGCGCAGGCTGATGCCGCCCTTCGTTCGGTTGTCGGACGAACGTTCGGGCAGCAAGGAAACGTCCGGCATCGAATGGGCTCTTCGGTCGTGGGATGGCCGGCGCAACCTATCTCGCAATCGCAACCAAACCCCTAATAAATCATGAGTATTCATTGTAAGAGTTTGCCTGGGCGCCGCGCTTCTCCTAAATGGCCTCCAGGATCCCATCAGGAGGAAGCCAACATGTCCCAAGCCAAGCGCATCGTTCTCGCCGCGCGTCCCATTGGCGAGCCAAAGCCGTCCGATTTTCGCCTGGAGGAATTCGCGGTGCCAACGCCCGGCGCGGGCGAAGTGCTGCTGCGCACGATCTGGCTGTCGCTCGATCCCTATATGCGCGGGCGCATGAGCGAGGGGCCGTCCTACGCTGCACCGGTGCCGGTCGGCGGCGTGATGGAAGGCGAGGCGGTGAGCGAGGTCGCGGCCTCCAACAATCCTGACTTCGCCAAGGGCGACATCGTCCGTGCACGGACCGGCTGGCAGACGCACGCGATCTCGAACGGCAAGGGCCTGATCCAGGTCGATCCGAAGCTCGGGCCGATCTCGACTTCGATTGGCGTGCTCGGCATGCCCGGCATGACGGCGTATACGGGCCTGCTCGACATCGGCAAGCCGCAAGCCGGCGAGACCGTCGTCGTTGCCGGCGCCTCCGGCGCGGTCGGTTCGGCCGTCGGCCAGATCGCGAAGATCAAGGGCGCGCGTGCGGTCGGCATCGCCGGCGGCAAGGACAAGTGCGATTACGTCGTCAAGGAACTCGGCTTCGATGCCTGCGTCGATCACCGCGATCCTGATCTTGCCGCGAAGCTGAAGGAGGCCTGCCCGAAAGGCATCGACGTCTACTTCGAGAATGTCGGCGGCGCCGTGTTCGAGGCGGTGTTCCCGCTGCTCAATCCGTTCGCGCGCGTGCCGGTCTGCGGCCTGATCGCGCATTACAACGACACCGAGGCCAAGCCGCCGAAATGGGCGGCGTCGATGATGCGCAACATCCTCACCAAGCGGCTGACCTTCCGCGGCTTCATTGTCTCGGATTTCGCCGCCCGTCACGGCGACTTCCTGCGCGACATGTCGGCCTGGGTCCGCGACGGCAAGCTGAAGTACAAGGAGTTCGTCACCGAGGGCCTGGAGAGCGCGCCGGGCGCGTTCATTGGCCTGCTCAAGGGCGCCAATTTCGGCAAGCAGCTGGTGCGGGTGGGGTCGGACAAGCTGTAGTTGTTACACCGGCGTCACACACCTGACATCAACGGTTAACAAAGCGTAACCGATTTGCAACACCTGCCCGCAAAAGCGGGCAGGTGTGACCATCGGTTCATTGACGTCAGGACGAAGGCACTGAATCATCGCGCATATTTTAGGTGTTGCGATGTTAGAGATCAGTGTTTTCTGCGTAATCCTGCTGGCTGCCGGCTATTGGGTGGCGATGTTCGTCATGGGCCGCCATGACGACGTGATCCACGGCAAGTTCGTGCATAGCGAGGAGGAGGGCGATTTCAGCCGGCCTGCGATGCCGGTGCCACCGCCGCCATTCCCGAAGCGTCCGGTCAAGCCTGCCAGGGTCGCGAACGATCGGGCTGCGAGCGACGCGGCGGCGAAGCCAGTGACCAGCGAGGCACTGCAATCGCTGCTAGCTGCGATCCAGCAGGATCTCAAGAGCGTCGCTTGAGGCGTAGGCCTAAGCCTTGGCTATGGACTTACAAAACCGGCGGCGCCATTTGACTGTGGCTACGTCCGCTTTGCTCTTATAGCGACCAAATTCGCGCGGCGGCGAAGTACGTCGCGCGGGTGAACGACGGAAGTTGCGTGCCTATTCAATCACCTCGTCGGCAGTCGCCAACAGTGATGGCGATAGAGTGAGGCCAAGCGCCTTCGCGGTCTTCAGGTTCAGAGCCAATTTGAACCGCGTAGGCTGTTCAACCGGTATATCTGCGGGCTTTTCGCCTCTCAGTATCTTGTCAACGTCGGCCGCCGCGCGGCGGAAGAAATCGGGGAAATCCTGTCCGTATGACAGCAGGAGACCGTGGGGGACCATCTCCGCGATGAACGACAGCGCCGGTAATCTGTGTGCCAGAGCTGATGAACCAATACGTGTCCGCTCATTAAACAGCATCGATCCCGCTCCCAAGATGACTCCGTCGGCGCGATCGCCAGCGATTTTGGAGAACGCAGGCTCAATGTCATCGGGCGTCGATACCTCGGCTGCCCACAACGAAATGCCAAGCGCTTCGGCGGCAGCCTGATTGGCTTTGACGGCGCGCTTTGCGAACGGATCGGTCGTATCCACCAAAAGCGCGACACGCGACAAGCGCGGAACCGCTTCCTTCAACAATGCCAGGCGTTTTCCGCTCAGGTCGATTGCCATGAGGGAAAGACCGGTGGCATTGCCGCCGGGCCGCGCGAGACTCTCGACAAGACCGCTACCGACCGGGTCAGATACAATGACAAATACAATCGGAATGGTGCTGGTGGCCTGTTTGGCCTCCTTTGCGCCCAACGCAGTCACCGCGACGATCGCATCGATTTTGTCCGTGACAAGCTCGCGTGCAAGCGCGCGAAACCGTTCGGGCTGCTCGGCGGGAAACCGATGCAGGAACTCAACGTTCTTGCCTTCGACATAGCAGAGATCGCTGAACGCCTTGGTTAGGACATCCAAGTAGACCTTCTCTTCATCCGCATTACTGGCGTGCCAGAGGATACCAACCCTGTTGATCCTTGCGCTCGCTACGTTCTGCTGCGCGCGCGCCAGGAAAGGCCAAGCGACCCCCGCTGCCGTAATCCCGATGAATTTCCGACGTTCCATAGCACCCCGATCCGATACCAACTTAGCATCCGTCATGGAATTCGGGAAAGGTTCGGAGCTCCGAATGGGTCATTTTCGATGGTTTCAGCGGAGATTGCCGGCTGCGGATGACAGGCTTGCGAGAAACTGCATCGCCTTCGTCCAACTCGCATCCATCCGGCTACGGCTGGCTGCCCATTATGAGTGGACGCCCTAGTGCTCGCCGCCCATCTGGGCGAACAGCTCTTCAATATCGATATCGACCTGGCCCGCCGCGCGGACGTGGCGGACTTCAAAACTGTCGGGCCGGAAGCGGTATTCGACGAGCCCGGTCTCCTTGATCGCGATCTTGTCCTGGCGCGCATCGTTGATCTTGAAGCCGGCCGACGGCGCCCAGATGTGCCGGGTATGGCGGAAGCTGAAGTCGCGGCGCTGGTGGACGTGGCCGCTGGCGATCAGGCGCAGATCGACACGCGCAAACATCTCGATCAGCCGCGCGCGAGCCGGCTGCGGCACGTAGCGGATCGAGGTCTCCGGTATTTCAGGATCGTCGGGCAGGTGGAGAAACACCGGCTTGTGCAGGAACAGCGCGATCGGCCTGCCGTTCACGCGCGCGATCTCCGCGGCAAGCCAGTCGAACTGCTCGGCCTCGAAGGCGAGCCCCGAATTCATCACCAGCGAGTTGAGGCCGATGAAGCGCCAGCCGGCGGCTTCGAACGACCAATGGTCTTCGCCGATGATGTCGCAGAATTGCCGGCGGTGCGCCTCGGTGACCGGCGGCTTCGGCGCCGGCCCGATCGCGGTCGGATTGTCGCCGATGTCGTGATTGCCGGGCAGATAGCGGCAGGCGACGGGCAGGGCGGCGTGCAGGCTCCTCGCGAATTCGACGTCGTCGCGGCTGCTCGGCCCGTCGAAGGAGACATCGCCGGTGTTCACGACGAGATCGGGCCTGTCAGCGGCGATGTGCTCGCTCACGCGGTGAAAGTTGGCGATCAGGCCGGGAAAGCGCCGGCCAAGATGCGTGTCGGAAATCTGGGTGAGACGAAATTCGGACATGCGACGAGCATACAGATCGTCCCGCGTCGAAACGATGACGGCGCGCGCATGCATCGCAACGAACAAAGTTTGAAACGCGCGTCGGCCCTCTCTCGTCTGCAGGGCCTATTGGCCGTCGAAGCAAATCCGCCCGACGGATTTGCCCTCGCGGTCCCTGAGCCCGAACGGACAGCGCAGGCGCTCGAGCGCCTTGCCGGCATCTTCATTGCCGAGCGCGGCGGCCCGCTGGTAATGGGCGATCGCGGCCTTGGCATCCTTCTCGCCGGCCCGGCCGGCTTCGGCATAGGCACCAAGCCGTTCCAGCGCATCGGCGTGATCGAGCGCGGCGGCCTTTTCGAACAGCGCCTTGGCCGCGACATCGTCCTTCGGGCCGCCATCGCCGTCCTGGGTCATCAAGCCCAGCTGGTACATGGCCTCGGGCGAATTCGCCTCGACGGCCCTGGCGTACCATTTGCGCGCCAGCGCGAAATCCGCTTTCACGCCGACACCGGCGCCGTAGAGCGAGCCGAGATTGATCATGCCTTCGATGTCGCCGGCATTCGCCGCCTTCTCGATCAGCGTTCGTCCCTCGGCGATGTTCTTCGCGACGCCGTTGCCGTTGATCAGGAGCACGCCGAGGCCGGCCATGGCAGACGAGCTGCCGGCGTCGGCCGCCTTGCGATAGGCATTGGCGGCCGCAGCGGGCTGCCCGGCAAACTCATAGGCGCGGCCGAGCTCCATCCAGATCCGGCGCGGGGCATCGGGCGCCGCAGCGGCCGCCTTGCAGGCTTTCAGCGCGGCACCGATGTCGGCATCGGCGGTCTCTTTGTTGCCTTTCACGTCGGCAGGTCTGTCCGGGTCGGTGGGATGCGCCGCGAGCCGGTCGCAGGTGGCGATGTCGGCCGGCGCGGCGACGGCCGGCGGACACAGAGTGCGGCAAAGCACTGCGGCGAGGACAAGCGCGGCGAGGGTGCAATATTTCGTTCGGAGCATGGTCAGATACGCGAAAAAGCCTTAACAACCAGCGGTTGGTCGCGGAATCGGGAACAGCGGTTCAACTCGCTGATTGTCAGCAACAGAAGTCGCGGCTAATGACGGTCCGCGGCCCTCCGCTCTACGGGAAAGTTCCGATGTCCATCCAAATGGTCCTGCTGCCTGTGTTCGTGCAGGTCGGCCTTACCTTCGCACTTCTGATCGGCATGGTCTTCGCCCGCCGCAAGGCGCTGGTCTCGGGCGAGACCAAGATCCGCGACATTGCGCTCGGCGAGCCGAACTGGCCCACGGGCGCCACACAAATCGCCAATTGCTACCGCAACCAGTTCGAGCTGCCGGTGCTGCTCTACATCCTGATCGCGCTGGCGCTGCCTTTGCGCCATGCCGATCTCTTCATCGTGCTGATGTCCTGGGTGTTCGTGGTGACGCGCTTTGTCCATGCCGGGGTTTTCGTCTCCTCGAACGATCTCGGCCGGCGCTCCACGATCTGGCTGGCCGGCGTGTTGGTGCTGCTGGCGATGTGGATCTATTTCGCACTCAAAATGCTGTTGCTGATCTGACTCTTAGGAGTCCGATTTCATCTGAAAGATTCAAATGACTCCCGCCGCCCGGCTGTCCGCAGCCATCGAACTGATCGACACTATCGAGAAAGACCGCGTGCCCGCGGCCAAGGCGCTGAAGGAGTGGGGCACCGCGCACCGCTTTGCCGGTTCCGGCGACCGCGCCGCGATCGCCGGCCTCGTCTGGGACGTGCTGCGCCGCTATGCCTCGAGCGCCTTTCTGATGGACGCGGACACCGCGCGTGCCAGGCTGATCGGCATGCTCCGCCTCGAGCGCGACATGGACGTGGCGACGATGGCTGCGATGTTCGATGGCAGTCGGTTTGCGCCGGCGCCGCTGACCGAGGCCGAGCAGGCGGCGTTGGCCTCGCGGTCCCTGAAGGATGCGCCGGCTGCGGTGGCCGGCGATTATCCCGAATGGCTCGACCCGCATTTGGCAAAGGTGTTCGGCGAGGACCGCGCCGCGGAGGCCGCCGCGATGGCGAGCCGGGCCCCGCTCGATCTGCGCGTCAACACGCTAAAATCCAATCGCGACAAGGTGCTGCGCGCGCTGGCTCATCTTCACCCAAAGCCTGCGCCGTGGTCGGCAACGGGCCTGCGCATCGAGCTTTCGGCCGATGCGCGCAACCCCGGCATCCAGGCGGAAGAGGATTTCATCAAGGGCGGCGTTGAAGTTCAGGATGAGGGATCGCAGCTTGCGGCCCAGTTCACCGCGGCAAAACCCGGCGAACAGGTGATCGATCTCTGCGCCGGCGCTGGCGGCAAGACGCTGGCGCTCGCCGCCCTGATGCAGGGCAAGGGCCGGCTGATCGCGACCGACCGCGACAAGCGCCAGCTCGCCCCGATCCATGAACGGCTGTCGCGCGCCGGCGTCCACAATGCTGATGTCCGCACTCCCAAGGGCGAGGCCGATCCGCTCTCCGACATCCACGCCTCGGCCGATCTCGTCGTGATCGACGCGCCCTGCACGGGAACCGGAACCTGGCGCCGCAACCCCGACGCCAAATGGCGCATGCGCCCCGGTGCGCTGGAGATCCGCCTGCGCGACCAGGCCGAGGTGCTCGCGCGCGCGGTTCCCCTGGTGAAGCCCGGTGGTCGCATCGCCTACATCACCTGTTCGGTGCTGGCGGAAGAGAACGGCGAGCAGGTGAGAGCGTTCGTGGCGCGCCACCCGGAATTCTCGGTGGTGCCGCCGGAGCAGACCGCCGGCGTGCTCTGGGACAAGGCCGAGGCCTTTGCGGACGCCGCGCTGCAATCGGCGGAGGGTTGGCTGATGACGCCGCGGCGGACGGGCACGGACGGGTTCTTCGTGTCGGTGCTGCGGAAGATGGGCTAACCAGACATCGCCGTCATTTCGGGGCGGCACGAAGGGCGAGCCCAGAATCCATCGCGCGGCAGCCTCTGCGGTTCCACGGATTCCGGGCTCTCGCTTCGCGAACCCCGGAATGACAACGGCCAAAAAACAAAAGCCCCGCAGACCGGATCCCGGTCGCGGGGCCTTCTTTTTCTAGCGTTCTGCCGGTACGTCCGCGGTCAGAACGGTGCGCTGGCGATTAGCCGACGCGGAGATTGTCAGCCGAGGACTTGCCGCTGCGACGATCGGCGACGATGTCGAACGAGACCTTCTGACCCTCGTTGAGGGAGGAGAGGCCAGCGCGCTCGACGGCGCTGATGTGCACGAACACGTCCTTCTGGCCGTCGTCCGGCTGGATGAAACCATAACCCTTTTGGGTGTTGAACCACTTCACGGTGCCCATAGCCATGGGGAATTTCCTTCAGTTAGTTAGAGACAGTACGCACGCGGACCGGTACGCACCACTGCGCCCATAGTCCCTGATGAGTCGATGTTTTGGAGAAGTCATCTGAAGCGTGCGCGCCTGTCTTAGACGAGGCGAAGCGGCCCAGTCGTTCGGCCAAGTATCGATGATCACAATATAGCGAGAATTTGGGGCCAGTTCAAGGCACCACCCGTCGTTCGGCACGTCGCGCCGTTTTGCTATTTTGCGGTGCAACTTGGCCAGCCTCGCGCCTCTCAATCGACGATGAAGAGCGTTGCCCCCACCGCCGTCGAGGACCGGTGCGCGGCATCGCCAAAGTCCGAGACCTGGTAGCTCATTCCGGCCGTCAGCTTGAACTTGCGCCCGTCGCGCAGCTCGGAATCGAGCTCGCCCTTCAGCACGTAGAGCACGTGGCCGCGGTCGCACCAGTGATCGGCGAGATAGCCCGGCGAATATTCGACCATCCGCACGCGCAAGTCTCCGATATTGAGCGTCCGCCATTTGGCTTCGCCGGTCTCGCCCGGGTGCACGGTGGCCTCGACCTTGCTCCAGTCGGTGACGGTGAAGGGGGAGGTCGGAAGTTTCATGGGGGGGGCCTGTCTCGGTGCTGGCGGCGCCTTGTTACCGGATGGTTTCGCCGCAGTCGTCATCTTTGAGCGTGCGTCGGTGCGCAATCGGCCGGCACCTCAATCCTGCTTGCGATGACGACCCAGACCAACAGGGCGGCGGCACTGATTCCGGCGCCCAGCATGCAGACACCGCTCCAGCCGGCCATAGCATACACCATCGTCGATGCGATGCCGCCAACCGCGCTGCCGATCGAGTAGAACACCATGTAGCCCCCGACCAGCCGGCTTGCCGCATCGGGGCGCGCCGCTACGATCAGGCTCTGGCTGGTCACATGCACCGCCTGGAGCCCGAGATCCAGCATGATCACTCCGGCGAGGACGAACCAGAGCGAGGTGTGCAGGCAGGCGATCGCGGCCCAGGCGGTCAGCATCAACAGCAGCGACAGACCGGTGGTGCGCTGGGCCCATCCGAGATCGGCAAGCGGCCCGGCATTGCGCGCCGCGAGTGCTCCGGCGAATCCGGCGATCCCGAGCAGTCCGATCGCGGTGTGCGACAGTGCGAAAGGCGGCGCCGAGAGCGGGAGCACGATCGAGGTCCAGAACACGTTGAGATCAGCGAAGATCAGAAACGCAAACAGCGCGCGCTCCCGCAGGATCGATTCCTCGACGAACAGCGCCGCCGTCGAGCGCAACAGCGACAAATACGACGAGCCCGCCATCGTGGGTTGCAGTCCGCGGGGCAGGGCACGCAGCAGCAATAGAGCCATCGCGAGCATGAGGCCCGCCGAAACCAGATAGACCGTCCGCCAGCCGCCGATATCGGCCAGCGCGCCCGAGGCGGCCCGTGCCAGCAGGATCCCGCCGACGACACCGCTGGTGACGGTCCCGATGGCGCGGCCGCGGCCGTCCGGGGTCGCGAGCGTCGCGGCAAAGGCAACGAGGACCTGAACGACCACGGCAAGTACGCCGACCAGCGTCAGTCCGATGAGCAGCACCGCGGCATGTGATGCAGTGCCGACGATCACGAGACCGACTGCCGACAGTGCGATCTGGCCGGCGATCAGGCGGCGCCGATCCCGAAGATCGCCGAGCGGTACGATCAGGATCAGGCCGAGCGCGTAGCCGATCTGCGTGAATGTCACCACCATGCCGATCGCGGCGGGCGCGATGTCGAGGTCCTGCGCCATGGCATCGAGCAGCGGCTGCGCGAAGTAGATGTTGGCGACGCTCAGGCCGCAGGTCAGCGCGAATAACAGCGCCATCGGGGGAGAGAGCCCGTGCCCGATCACGTCATCGGCTTTTAGCCCCGGGGTCGCTGTATCGTCCCTTGTCATTGTCGTCTCCGGCGCATTTTCAACTAGTCCTAAAATAAGACCAGTTGCGTCAGATGCTGTCTAGTCTTATTTTAGGACCAGTTGAACGGGGGATGGCGAATGAAGCGGACCGGTTTTTCCGAGGCTGAATGCCCGGTGGCGCGCGCGCTGGACGCAATCGGCGACTGGTGGTCGCTCCTGATCGTGCGCGACGCCTTCGACGGGGTCCGCCGGTTCGGCGATTTCCAGAAGAACCTCGGCATTGCCAAGAGCATGCTCAGCGCGCGTCTGCACAAGCTGGTGGAGCTCGACGTGCTCGAGCTGCTTCCAGCCTCGGATGGAAGCGCTTATCAGGAATACGCGTTGACGAAACGGGGACGGGATCTGTTTCCTGTCATCGTCGGTTTGCGCCAATGGGGCGAGGCACATCTTTACAGGCGCGGCGAGGCGCATTCGGACTTGGTGGACGAGACAGGCCAGCCGGTCGGGCAGCTCGTGCTGCCGTCGCGGACTGGTCGGCCGCTGACGTGGTCGGATACGAAGGTCCGGAAAGCCGGCGCGCGCAAGCGCTGATGTCGCTCGCCGCTCACTGAGGTCAGTGCGGCAGATGGTTCGCCGATCCCTGCACGATCAGCCCGGCGTCGTTCACCCGGAGATATTCGCAGATCCGCTTGCCCCGCTCGTTCTCGTAGAACACCACGACGCTGTCCGGGCTGACGAATAGATCGATCAGCGTGAAATGCAGGTTCGGGATCAGCCCGAGCGCCTTGCCCCAATAGGCGCGCAAACTCTCCTTGCCGCGCACGGTGCCGCTGGCGTCGAATCCCAGGAGCGGGATGCGGTCCGAGGTCATCACGGCGGCCTCCTCATAGAGCGCGAGCACGCGCTCGAGATCGTGCGCGTTCCAGGCTTCGACCCAGGTCCGGCCCAGCGCGGCAAGCGTTGCGGGTTGATGATGCTGTGACATGGCGTTCTCCGACATGGCGTCCTCCCTGATCGGCCCCCTCTTGTTGGCGAGTCATATTAGGTCAATAATGCTTACCTATTTCCATTTGTCCATGCCCAAAGAAGCATGTGGGCGCGCGAGCCGCGCGGTTGCGGGCCGTCGCGCCGTCGCGTATCTGCTTGCCATGACAGCAGCACAGAACGACCGCTCCGCGTCGACGCCCTCGGTGGCCTCGGCGCACGACAAGATTCTCATCGTCGACTTCGGCAGCCAGGTGACGCAGCTGATCGCGCGTCGCGTCCGCGAGGACGGCGTCTATTGCGAGATCGTCCCCTTCAACAAGGCCGAAACCGCCTTTAACGAGATGAAGCCGAAGGCGGTGATCCTCTCCGGCGGTCCCGAATCGGTACATGAAGCCGGCTCGCCGCGCGCGCCGCAGGCGATCTTCGATTCAGGCGTGCCGGTGATGGGCATCTGCTACGGCCAGATGACCATGGCGGCCCAGCTCGGCGGCGAGGTCGAGGGCGGCCATCACCGCGAATTCGGCCGCGCCGACGTCGAGGTGAAGGCGCCGAGCCAGCTGTTCGAGGACGTCTGGTCGCCGGGCGGCAAGAACCAAGTGTGGATGAGCCATGGCGACCGGATCACCAGGATGCCGCCGGGCTTCTCCGTCGCCGGCACCTCGCCGAACGCGCCCTTCGCGATCATCCAGGACGAGACGCGCAAATATTACGGCCTGATGTTCCATCCCGAAGTGGTGCACACGCCCGACGGCGCGAAACTCATCCGCAACTTCGTGCGCAAGATCGCCGGCCTCTCAGGCGACTGGACCATGCGCGCCTTCCGCGAGGAGGAGATCGCAAAAATCCGCCAGCAGGTCGGCAGTCGCAAGGTGATCTGCGGCCTCTCTGGCGGCGTAGATTCAGCTGTCGCGGCCGTGCTGATCCACGAAGCGATCGGCGACCAGCTCACTTGCGTGTTCGTCGATCACGGCCTGCTGCGTCTCGACGAAGCCAAGACCGTGGTCGACCTGTTCCGCCACCACTACAACATCCCGCTCGTGCACGTGGATGCCTCAAAACAGTTTTTGGGCGAGCTCGAAGGCGTTACCGATCCTGAAACCAAGCGCAAGACCATCGGCCGCCTCTTCATCGAGGTGTTCGAGGCTGAAGCCAAGAAGATCGGCGGCGCCGACTTCCTGGCACAAGGTACGCTGTATCCCGATGTGATCGAGAGCGTCTCCTTCACCGGCGGCCCTTCGGTGACGATCAAGTCGCACCACAATGTCGGCGGACTGCCCGAGCGCATGAACATGAAACTTGTCGAGCCCCTGCGCGAGCTGTTCAAGGACGAGGTCCGCAAGCTAGGGCGCGAGCTTGGCCTCCCCGAAATCTTCGTCGGCCGCCACCCATTCCCGGGCCCGGGCCTCGCCATCCGCTGCCCCGGCGAGATCACCCGCGACAAGCTCGACATCCTGCGGAAAGCGGACGCCGTCTACATCGACCAGATCCGCAAGCACGGCCTCTACGATGAGATCTGGCAGGCCTTTGCGGTGCTGCTCCCGGTCAAGACGGTCGGCGTCATGGGCGATGGCCGCACTTACGATTATGTGGTCGGCCTGCGCGCCGTCACCTCCACTGACGGCATGACCGCGGACTTCTACCAGTTCGACATGAAGTTCCTGGGCGAGACCGCCACGCGCATCATCAACGAGGTGAAGGGCGTGAACCGGGTGGTGTACGACGTGACGAGCAAGCCGCCAGGGACGATTGAGTGGGAGTGAACTCTCTCATTGTGCATGGACTTGCATGTTAACTTCGCAGGTAAGCTTGGTAGTGATCGTCGCGGCTTAAATCGATTTGCCCCGATAGGCCGTCGAACCATAGTGATAAAGCATCGGCCGAGCAGTAAAGACGGCCAAGGTCCCAACACCTTGGTGCTATTTTGATTGGTCTACCGTCTGGTTCGCTAGAATAGCGGAACGTTATCGACTGAGGATCAACCGAAGCCAATTCGGAGATGCAGGCCAGAGCGAAGTCAGACACGTAACTTGTCTCATCGTCTAAATCGTGAGCTGTTTCTCGAAAAGCCGTTAGTAGCACGCCAAGATCATGCCCCGCCCGTCTGGGGACCAGGCCGCCAGCATACTGAATGTGCCATTTCAGCGCGACTTCGATTGCGTGACGAAGATTAAACAAGGCTGGGAAAATCAGGCCGCGAGCTTCCTGCGGCTCTTGCAATGCCGCCTCTAGCAGGATTTGGCTTGCGCGAAAGTAGCCCTCCCAGATGCGACAGGTTCGCCAAGAGCCATCGAATGTGAATTCTACTCCCTTAGATTCGTCCTGCGCAGGCGCGATCAAGCTAGTGTCGGGATCGTTCAGGAAAGCTTCGCAATTCATTGTCTCCACCTCTTCGCGCTTGGGCATCTTCGGTTCCCCTTAATGTTTGGCAAAATGGTGAGCCAAGTCGTGGATGCGACGACGAGGTTTCGGAGAGCATCTTGCGTCTGCCGTGCTATCTCGCAAGGGGGAGCCATGCGCGAAATCCGGCTCTCGTGGAAACGGCCATCGATAGGCGTCCGAAGCTCGATGTGTGGGACCTGCGGCTCGCCAACGGCATGGCGCCGATCCCGCCGGATTATGACGGCCCGACCAATATTTTCGATTTCCTCGTCGCGCAGAAGAAGCAGGGCGAGCATGGCAAGGCGTTTGCCTACAAGACCGTCAACACCGACGTGCTGGCCTGGATCATCAGGCGCGCCAGCGGCATGACGCTATCGGACCTGCTCTCCGAGCGCATCTGGCAGCCGATGGGCGCGGAGGACGACGCGCATTATCACGTCGACCGTATCGGCACCGAGAGCGGCGGCGGCCTGTCGACCACGCTTCGCGATCTCGCCCGCTTCGGCGAGACCATGCGCAATCACGGCCGCTTCAACGGCCGCCAGATCGTGCTTGAACCGTGGTTGAGGACGTCGCGCGCGGCGGCGATCCCGAAAAGTTCAAGCCGGCCGGCTACACCGCCTTGCCCGGCGCATCCTACCGCAATCAATGGTGGGTCACGCACAATGCCCATGGTGCCTATGGCGCGCGGCGTCCACGGCCAGCGCATCTACATCGATCCCAAGTGCGAAATGGTGATCGCGCGCTACGCCTCGCACCCGGTCGCGGGCAACGTCGCCAACGATCCCGTGACGCTGCCGGCCTATATGGCGCTGGCGAAGGAGCTGATGGCGGGCGGGTAGGCTGTGCCATACACGCGCTGTCATCGCCCGATTTAATCGGGCGATCCAGTATTCCAGAGAAGATCGTGATTGAACCGAGCGGCCGCGGCGTACTGGGTCGCCCGGTCGAGCCGGGCGACGACAGGTGCCAAACCGCAAGATCGGTCGAGCATCCCACCGCCATCCGCGCCTAACTGCATCCGCCACGGAGCAAGAACGATGACGGCGGCGCTGCAAAACTATCGGGAGCGGATGCGGCGGGTGCTGGACCATATCGACCGGCATCTCGACGCTGATCTGGACCTGGACAGTTTGAGTGCTGTTGCAGCCTTCTCGAAGTTTCATTTCCACCGGCAGTTTACGGCGACCTTCGGGCTGTCCGTGCTTCGCTATGTCCAGCTCGCCCGTCTGAAGCGCGCTTCGCACAGGCTTGCCTACATCGACGCCCAAAGCGTCACGGAGATCGCGATGGATGCCGGTTACGACGCACCGGACGCCTTCGCCCGCGCCTTTCGGCAACGGTTCGGGCAATCGCCGTCGTCGTTCCGCAACTCTCCCGACTGGGAGCCGTGGCTTGCGGCCTTCGGGCCACTCGACAATGCGAGGAGCAAGCTCATGCAGAGAACTTTCACCACCAACGACGTCACCATCCGCGATGTGCCACCCACGAAAGTGGCGATCATGGAGCATCGCGGCGACCCGGCAACGCTTCCCGCCACCATTCAGCGGTTCATCGCGTGGCGCAGGGCAGCGAACCTGCACCCCAGCACAAGCCCGACCTTCAACGTCTGGCGGTCCGAGCGGCGCCCCTCGCGGCCCGCCGATTACAGCGTGGACCTCTGCGTCGGCACCGATCAGCCGATCGCAGCGAATGGCGAAGCGATCAAGGCCGGCGAGATCCCCGGCGGGCGCTGCGCCGTGCTGCGCGTCATCGGCTACACCGATAATCTGGAGCCCGCCGCGCTCTATCTTTACCGCGACTGGCTCCCGGCCAGCGGCGAGGAGACGCGCGACTTCCCGATCTATTGCCAGCGGCTGAGCTTCTTCCCGGAGGTGCCGGAGCACGAGGCGATCGCGGAGCTGTTCCTGCCGTTGAAGTAGCGCGAGGGGTAGGGCGGATTGGCCGGGCTGCGCGAAACGCAGTTCGCCCGGCGTAATTCGCCTCACGAATCCCGTTTATATCAGGATTGACTTATATTAGCATAAGCCGATATTAATCCTGGCAAATGGCAAGGAGGCTCGCAATGGAGATCGACGTCGCCAGGGTCTTGGGGCTCGTCACGCGTTCGGTTCGCAATTTCGAGAAAGACGGCAAGGCGGCGAGTGCAGTGACGCTCACGCGGCTGTACGACACCAGCGTCGACGATCTCTGGGACGCCGTGACGAGCCGGGAGCGCATTCCGCGCTGGTTCCTGCCGGTGGAGGGAGGCCTCGAGCTCGGCGGCAAGTACCAGCTCAAGGGCAATGCCGGCGGCACCATCACGGCCTGCACGCCGCCGACCCATTTTGCCGCGACCTGGGAATTCGGCGGCGCGGTGAGCTGGATCGACGTCACGCTGGCGGGGGAGAGAGACGAGGCGCGTCTGACGCTGGAGCACACCGCGATCATCGAGGATCACTGGAATCAGTTCGGTCCGGGCGCGGTGGGGATCGGCTGGGACCTCGCCCTTGCGGGGCTCGAACGATATGTTGTCACCGGGGCATCGGTGGACCATGAGACGGCCGAGGCATGGATGGGCTCTCCAGCCGGCAAGGACTTCATGACGACGTCAGGCGAACATTGGCGCGCGGCGCATGTCGCGAGTGGGATCGATCCGACTGAGGCGCAGCAGCGCTCGGACCGCACCATCGCCTTCTATCGCGGTGAGATGCCGCCTGACACAGCCCATCCGGGCACAGGCAGCTGATGCACGCCTTCGAGGTCCTCGCCGATCCCGTGCGCCGCCGCATCCTCGAGCTGCTGGTATCAGGCGAAATGGCGTCCGGCGAAGTCGTCGAGGCGATCGGATCCGAGTTCGGGATCACCCAGGCGGCCGTGTCGCAGCACCTCAAGGTGCTGCGCGAGAGCGGCTTTGCCAGCGTCCGCGCCGAGGCGCAACGGCGGCTCTATTCGGTCGATATTGCCGGCCTTCGGGCGGTCGATGCATGGATCGGTCAGTTCCGCAATTTCTGGGAGCCGAAGCTCGATGCGCTGGCGACCGAGATCGCCCGCGGCAAACGGGAGCGCCGCAACGCGCCGGTGACGAAACGGAGCGGGAAGAGGGCGTGAGCGTGATCAGGCGCGCAGGTAGATTGGTCCTACGAGCCCCGCGACATCTTCTCATACTTCTTCACCAGCCGCTCCCGCTTGAGCCGCGACAGCCGCTGGATCCAGAACCTGCCGTCGAGCTGGTCGATCTCGTGCTGGTGACAGACGGCGAGCAAGCCGTCGGACTCCTCGCTGTGCATGTTGCCGTCAAGGTCCTGATAGCTGATCCGCACCCGCGCGTGGCGCTGCACCTCGTCACTGACGCCGGGCATCGAAACGCTGCCTTCGCGGTGCATGAGCATCTCGGGCGAGGCCCACGCGATCTCGGGATTGACATAGGTGCGCGCGCCATCCTTGGCGTCGAGCTCGAGCACGACGACGCGCAGGGGCACGCCGATATGCGGCGCGGTGATGCCGATGCCGGGCGCGGCGCGCATCGTGTCGCGCAGGTCCGCCGCAAGCTCGCGCAAGCCGTGGTCGAAGGCCGTGACGGGGCGAGCCGGCATCTGGAGACGGCGGTCGGGATAGCGGATGATGGGGCGGATTGTCATGGTGCAAATTTGCTGTTCACTCGCCCGAATACGGCGTGCCGTCCTTGTGCAGGAATCTTCCATCGGCGGCCGGGCTCATCATATCGACGTCCGAACAGGTGATGAGGTCATCCCGTGAGCGCGAGCCGACCTCGAGATAGACGGCAACCGCATCCGAGCGGTTGATCATGTGATGGCCGTTGCCGCTGCCTTTCGGGAACGCGGCGCAGTCGCCCGCGCGCAGCACAGTTTCGCCGTCGTCCTCGATCAGCACCACTTCACCCTCGAGCACATAGACGAATTCGTCCTCGTGCGAATGCCAGTGCCGCTGGCTCGACCAATTGCCCGGCGGCAGGCGCATCAGGTTGACACCGAAATCGGACAGGCCCCCGGCATTGCCGAGCCGCTTGCGGATACGATCGGCGCAAGGGGCATCGAAGGGCGCGGGATAGCCCGAGCCCTTGCGCTCGGGAACGGCGGCGACGTCGATCTTTGGCATGTGAAGGGTCCGTCCAAAATCAGCGGATTGAACGCGCAACCGCTCGGCGAGCGTGCGCCGTGGTCGGCGGGCGTCCAAACGGGATGCGGCTATGCTGGCGGGATGATGACATCATGCCGGTGTTTTGCCCGACGTGTCAAATTGCGGCCTGGCATCTCAAGGTGGCGGCATCGCAATTGATACGGCCTCGTAAGTCATTGATCCCGCTGGGCCCGTCTACTGTGCATGGGGTTGTTTTCGAGATTTGATGTGCGAGCCCAAAAAAATCACGAGGCAAGGGAACCCCCTCGCAAAAAACCACGCTACGCTGTCGGCCCGCACGGTTCCCATTCGTCTTCCACCCAGACAGACCTGACGGGAGACCAAAATGAACGCTTCTTCCTATCGCTGGGTGATCGTCGCCGCCGGCGGCCTGCTCGGCTGTGTCGCGATCGGCGGCATGTTCTCGCTGCCGGTGTTCCTGCAGCCGATCGCAAAGGACACCGGCTGGTCGGTGACCGGTATCTCCAGCGCGATGACGATCGGCTTTCTGGCGATGGCCTGCACCAGCATGGCCTGGGGTACGCTGACGGACAAGTTCGGACCGCTGCCGGTGGTGCTGACGGGGTCGACCGTGCTGGCGCTCAGCCTGTTCGCGGCGAGCCACGCGACGTCACTGATCGCGTTCCAGTTCGTCTTCGGCCTTCTGGTCGGCGCCTCCTGCGCGGCGATCTTCGCGCCGATGATGGCGACCGTCACCGGCTGGTTCGAAACCCACCGCAGCCTTGCCGTGTCGCTGGTCTCGGTCGGCATGGGCATGGCGCCGATGACGATGTCGCCGCTGGCCGCCTGGCTCGTTTCCAGCCACGACTGGCGCACCTCGATGCAGATCGTGGCGCTCGTGGTCGGCGCCATCATGATCCCGGTCTCGCTGCTGGTGCGCCGTCCGCCCGCGCTCGCTAACGCGGCGGCTGCGCCATCGGGCGAGGGCGCGCCGCAAGCCGAAATGTCGATGAGCGAGGCGCTGCGCTCGCCGCAATTCCTGATCCTGATCGCGACCAATTTCTTCTGCTGCGCCACTCATTCCGGCCCGATCATCCACACTGTGTCCTATGCCGTGAGCTGCGGCATCCCGCTGATCGCGGCGGTGACGATCTACAGCGTCGAAGGTTTTGCCGGCATGGGCGGCCGCATCGCCTTCGGCCTGATGGGCGATCGCTTCGGCGCCAAGCGCGTGCTGGTCTCGGGCCTGCTGCTCCAGGCGTTCGGCGCGCTCGCTTACGCCTTCGCGCATCAACTTACGACGTTCTATGCGGTCGGTGCCGTCTTCGGCTTCATCTATGCCGGCACGATGCCGCTCTATGCCGTGCTGGTGCGCGAAAACTTTCCGCTGCGTATGATGGGCACGGTGATCGGCGGCACCGCGATGGCCGGCAGCCTCGGCATGGCGACCGGCCCGCTCGCCGGCGGCCTGATCTACGACGCGTTTTCCAGCTACGCTTGGCTCTACATCGTCTCCTGGGCGATGGGCCTCGGCGCTTTCCTGATGGCGATGACGTTCCGGCCTTTTGCCAAGCCGCAAGGGCAGGTGGCGCCGGCCGCGGCGTGAGTGCCCGGCCCGAGGCGCAGCGCTACAGCTGCGCCTCGATCGCAGCCTTGTCGATCACCGACCAGACGTGCCGGATCTTGGCATCGCTGCATTCGTAGAACACGTTCTCGCAGAACGAGACGCGCCTGCCGTTCACGGGGAGACCTAGGAATGTTCCGAGCGGGGTGCAGTAGAACTTCAGCCGGGCGGCGATGCGGGGCGGATCGGAGATCAGCAGCTCGATGTCGAAATAGAGATCCGGAATCTCGCGAAAATCTTTCTCCAGCATCGCGCGATAGCCGGACAGCCCGAGAGGCTCCGCGTTGTGGGTGACGTCGTCATGGACGAATTGCCCGAGCGCGGGCCAATCCTGCCGGTTCAGACAGGCGATGTAGTTGCCGTAGGCGTTGGCGAGATCGTCTCGTGTCATGGCGAAGCTCCGGTGGCTCGGACCACAACGCGGCATCGGCGAAAACGGGTCGCCGCTCAAAGCGGCTTTTCGAAGAAAAGATCCGGATAGGGATCGTCGTTGAAGCGCGGAATCTCGCGCCAGCCGGTGCTGCGATAGAGCTGGCCCGCTTCGGGAAGTGCGCTATTGGTGTCGAGCCGCAGCAGCGCGATGCCGAGCTCGCGTGCGGCATCTTCAGTCGCGTCCATCAGGCGCCGGCCGAGCCGCAATCCGCGCGCCGTGGGGGCGACCCAGAGGCGCTTGATCTCGGCGTAGCCGTGATCGGTCCCCTTTAGGCCGACGCAGCCGATCGGCAGCGTGTCCGACCTCGCGACGATGAAGGTGCCGCGCGGGCGGCGCATGTCTTTGGCGTCCGGGTCTCTCGAAAGAGAAACGTCAAAACCCTGTTTGAAGCGGCGGCCGAGCTCGGCATAGTATTCGCCGAGGCAGTAGCGCGCTTCCTCACTCTGCGGATCCATCTCGTCCAGCGTGACGCGCTGGTGCGTCAATGCGGAGGCGATCAGGTCCATCGCCGCCAGCAGCGCCTCGCGTTGCGGATGTTGGGCCAGAATGCCCTCGGCCTGCGCGTTGGACAGCGCCTCATAAGCTGCGAATTCGCGCCGGCCGGCCCGCGTCAGCCTGGCCACGCGGCGGCGGGCATCGTCCACATGCGCCGTCGTCTCGATCACTCCCTCGTCCTCGAGGCTGCGCAGCAGCCGGCTCATCAGGCCGGAATCGAGGCCGAGATAGTCGCGGATCTCGGCCACGTCGGAACGCCCGTGCCCGATCGCATTGAGCACGCGCGCCGCGCCCAGCGGCCGTCCACGCCCGAGGAACGATGTATCGAGCGCGCCGACGGCGGAGGTGACGGCGCGGTTGAAGCGGCGGACGCGGGCGACCGGGTCGAGCATGATCTCTGACTTTAGTCAGGTATCTTGCGGAGTCAATCGAGCTCGACCGAGCGAACGGAACCTCGACGCGAGTGAGCGTTGCTCGTTTCGACAACCGTGGATTACGTTCCGGGGTCGTTCTGTCCGGGCCATATGAGGGATAATATCGGCCGCTGTGAGCCCTCAAGGAAGCCCGAAAGAACGCGAATGAAATCCCTGAAATCCGGCGCCGCTGCGTCGCGCAAACAGGCCAAGCTTTCCCGCACCTACGCTCCGGTCGACCTGTCGCCAGTCGAGTGGCAACGCCAATTGCGCCGCGAGTTCGGACGCGAGCAATCCTTCCTCCTGGAAAATCTCGGCAATGATCCGTTCTTTTCCGAATTCCGCGTCTCCAATCCGAAATCCAGGTCGAGCTATCGCGTGGCTATTCGCGGGCTTGGACCCGGCGGCAATTTCTGCTCGTGCCCGGACTACGCCACGAACGAGCTTGGGACCTGCAAGCATCTGGAATTCACTCTCGCCCGGCTCGGGAGCAAGCGGGGCGCCAAGGCAGCGTTCGCTCGTGGATACCGGCCGTCATTTTCCGAGCTCTATCTGCGCAATCAGGGCAGACGCAGCGTGCATTTTCGCGCCGGAACCGACTGCCCGGCCGATATCGTCGAGGCTTCCGCGGTGCTGTTCGATCTGGAGCATGACGGGATGCTGAGGGATGACCATTTCGGCGCGCTCGACGAATTCATCGACTTGGTGTCGAAGAGTGGTCACGAACTGCGCGCTTATGACGACGCACTCGACTTCATCGCGGGGGTGCGGGACACCGAGCATCGGGCGGAAAAGCTGCAGCGGCTGTTTCCGCGGGGCAGCGCCGATTCCAGGCTGAAGGGCCTGCTGAAGATACCGCTCTACCCATATCAGGCTGAGGGCGCATTGTTTGCGGTGCGGGCCGGCCGCGCATTGATCGGCGACGACATGGGACTGGGCAAGACGATCCAGGCGATTGCAGCGACGGAAATACTCGCCCGACATTTCGGGGTGTCGAGAGTCATGGTGATCTGCCCGACCTCGCTCAAATACCAGTGGCAGAGCGAAATTGCGCGATTCTCGGGGCGGAAAGACAGGCGCGGCGCGCGCGTCATCAGTGGCGGTCGAGTGCAGCGGGAAAGGGACTATGCGCTCGACGACTTCTGCAAGATCACCAACTACGAGAAGCTCCAGCCGGATCTCGACCTGATCACCGCATGGTCACCCGAACTGGTCATCGTCGACGAGGCCCAGCGCGTCAAGAACTGGAATACGGTTGCGGCGCGGGCGCTGAAGCGCATCGATAGCACCTATGCGATCGTGTTGACCGGGACCCCACTGGAGAACAAGCTCGAAGAGCTGATCTCCATCGTACAGTTTGTCGATCAACATCGACTCGGTCCGACCTGGAAACTCCTGCACGAGCATCAGGCCAAGGATGAAGGGGGGCGCATCACCGGTTATCGGGGCCTGGACAAGATCGGCGAAACCCTGGAGCCGATTCTAATTCGGCGGCGAAAGTGGGAGGTGCTTCGGCAATTGCCGAGCCGGACCGACCAGAACGTGCTCGTGCCGATGACGGTACCGCAGATGGACTTGCACAGGGAAAACGCAGACACGGTTGCGAAGATCGTGCAGCGCTGGCGCAAGACCAAGTTCCTGTCGGACAAGGATCAGCGGCGATTGACCTGCGCCCTTCAGAACATGCGGATGTCCTGCAACAGCACCTATTTGCTGGATCGGGAGACTGACCACGGCGTCAAGTCCGACGAACTGGCTGCGCTGCTCGATCAGTTGTTTGCCGAGCCGGGCGCCAAGGCCGTGGTGTTTTCGCAGTGGACGCGGTCGCACGAGATTGTGATCCGTCGCCTGGAGGCCCGCGGCATCGGCTATGTCAGCTTCCATGGTGGCGTGCCGTCGGAGAAGCGACCCGAGCTGGTTCAGCGTTTTCGGGACGATCCGGCTTGCCGCGTGTTCCTGTCGACGGACGCTGGCAGTACGGGACTCAATCTGCAGCACGCCTCGACGCTGGTGAACATGGATCTGCCGTGGAATCCCGCCGTGCTCGAGCAGCGCATCGCGCGCATCCACCGCCTCGGTCAGGCGCGGCCGGTTCAGATTGTCAACTTCATCGCGAAAGGTACGATCGAAGAGGGCATGCTTTCCGTCCTGGCCTTCAAGCGCGCGTTGTCCGAAGGCATTCTCGACGGCGGCAGCAACGAGGTCTCTCTGGGAGGTTCACGGCTCAGCCGCTTCTTGAAGGATGTGGAGAACGTGACCGGAAGCATGGGAGCCGGCGAGGCCGTGACGGCCGCGGAGGAGGCCGGGCAGATCGAGAGTGCCGGCAATACTGCATCGGTGGGCGGCGAGCCCGCGTCCGCGGCGCCATCGGGGGAGGAATCCGTGGCCCCACCGCGCGATTCATCCTCCGATCCCTGGCAAGCGCTGGTGCAGATCGGCGCGCAATTGGTCGGTGCCATCGTTGCGGCAGATGGCACCGGCATGACGGGGCATCCCTGGATCGAGCGCGACCCGACAACGGGTCGGCAGAACCTGAAGATTCCGCTTCCGCCTCCGGAGACCGCTAGGCGGCTGGCCGATATGCTCGGCGTGCTGGCCGACCGTCTGCGCGGCTGATGCGCGGAGATCATGCTCGAACCATGACCCAAACGTGACGTCGATCGTCCCAATCTCGTCGCGCTTTAGGTTTCGGGCCGGATCAGCTTGATGTCCTGGTCGGCCGCCCAGCCGGCGACGTCCTCGCGCTTCAGCGCTGTCGCCATCAGATCCGGAAACTGGTCCGGCGTGCAGGCAAAGACAGGAATGCCGAGGCTGGCGACTCTTGTCGATAGCGCGGGGGCGTAGGAGGGACGACAACGCCAAACCCGACTACCTCGAATTCATCCGCGATTCCCAACACGGCTTCGTCTCGATGACGCTGCCGCCCACGGGCGGCACCGAGCTCGGCCTGAAGCTGAAATGACAGCGTCGCCGGCGCGAAAGGCGTCGGGAACGATGAACACTTCGTCGGCACGGCCGTAGCCGCCATCCGGTACTTCCTCGATCAGCACCATCGTGTGCGGCCGCGCCGCATCGCCGAAATACTCGGCAAACAGCGCGGTGAGGCGGTGCACGATCTCGGCCTTCTGGCTTCGCGACAGCGCGGCTTGCGGAATCTTGATGTTGGCGAAGGGCATGATGGGTCTCTCCGTGTGATGCGTCAGACCACGCCGCCATTGGCACGGATGATCTGGCCGTTGACCCAGCCGCTGTCGCGGCCGGCGAGGAAGGCGACGATTCCTGCGATGTCGTCGGGCTGGCCGAGCCGGCCGAACGGGTTCATGCGGCGATCGCGCGCACCTGCTGCTCGCTCTTGCCCTCCAGGAACAGCCGCGTCTCGACCGGTCCGGGCGCCACCGCGTTGACGGTGATGCGCCGGCTGCCGAGCTCCTTGGCGAGGATGTGAGTCATGGCTTCGACCGCGGCCTTGGTCGCGGCGTAGACGCCGTAGCCGGGCTGATAGAGGCCGATGACGCTGGAGGAGAAGCTGACGATGCGGCCGCCCTCGCGCAGCCGCCGCGCCGCTTCGCGCAAGGCGCGGAACACGCTGTCAAGATTGATCGACATCTGCCGCGCAAACGCTTCGTCGCTCACCTCGGCCAGCGGGCCGAGCTCCATTACGCCGGCATTGTTGACGA
This sequence comes from Bradyrhizobium diazoefficiens, assembly GCF_016616235.1. Taxonomy (NCBI): domain Bacteria; kingdom Pseudomonadati; phylum Pseudomonadota; class Alphaproteobacteria; order Hyphomicrobiales; family Nitrobacteraceae; genus Bradyrhizobium; species Bradyrhizobium diazoefficiens. Next base: position 4,633,309 of record NZ_CP067100.1, on the reverse strand, counting down.
GGATGTCGACGCCGCCGAAGGCTTGCTCGGCCGCATCGAACAGCCGCGCCGGCGTTGCCGGATCGGCCAGATCGGCCTGCACGGCGATGGCGCGTCCGCCGGCGGCTTCGATCTCGGCCACGAGTGCGTCGGCGGCATCGCGGCCGCTGGCATAGTTGATCGCAAGGGCGATTCCGTCCTGCGCCAGCCGGCCGGCAATCGCGGCGCCGATGCCGCGGGAGCCGCCCGTGACGATGGCGGCACGTTGATGTTGGTTGGTCATGGCGGGTCTCCTGAACGCTATGATCCGAGAATAGCCGGTCGCCGTGACCGGATAATCGCCCCGGACTTGCCATCACCTGTCGGCTGTGGTGAACAATCGCCATGGACCGCTTTGACGCCATGCGCCTGTTCGTCCGCCTGGTCGAGCGGCAGAGCTTTACGGCTGCGGCTGCCGACCTCGGCATTCCCCGCTCGACGGCGAGCGAGGTCTTGCGCGGCCTCGAGGCACGCCTCGGCACGCGCCTCTTGGAGCGAACGACGCGGCACGTCACGCCGACGCTCGACGGTGAGGACTATTACCGCCGCTGCGTCGCCATCCTCGCCGAGGTCGAAGAGGCGGAAGCCGCGATGCGCGACGCGCAGCCGCGCGGCCTGCTCCGCATCGACGCGCATCCCCTGCTGACCCGCACCTTCATCCTGCCGCATCTGCCGGAATTTCTGGCGCGCTATCCGCAGCTCGACTTGCAGATCGGGCAGGGCGATCGGCTGGTCGATCTCGTGCGTGAAGGTATCGATTGCGTGATCCGGTCGGGCGAGCCCGGCGACAGCGGCATGATCCAGCGCCGCCTCGGCACCATCGCGGAGATCACGGTGGCAAGCCCGGCCTACATTGCGAGCCACGGCGTGCCCGCGACGCTGGATGCGCTCGACGGACATCAGATGGTCGCCTTCGTCTCCTCACGCACTGGCGACGTGCTGCCGCTGGAATTTTCCGTCGCGGGCGCGCTGCGCCACGTCGTGCTGCCGAGCCGGGTGCGCGCGAACAATTCCGACACGATGGCCGATCTCGCACGGCTCGGCTTCGGCCTCGCGCAGGCGCCGCGTTATCGTTTCGCGGAGGATCTCGCCAGCGGTGCGCTGGTCGAGGTGCTCGCCGATTATCCGCCATCGCCGACGCCGCTGTCGGCGCTCTATCCGCAAAACCGCCAGCTTGCGCTGCGCCTGCGCGTCTTCCTCGACTGGATATCGGGCATCTTTGCCGCGGCGAAGCTGTGAGCTAGAAATGGTGCACGCCGAGCGCCGAGAAGGCGCCGTCGTGGATGTCGTGGCCGTCGCCGGGCTGGCCGAGAAAGCCGAGATGCAGCGTCAGCGGCGATAGTGCCGCCATCGGCACTGCGCCGGCGGTGTCGAGCCCGCCGATATCGACATCGTGTGGCGCGGCGCCTTCGTGGGGCGAGGCCAACGGCGTGCTCACGATATCCGTGACCAGCGCATTGAACAGGTCGGGGCCGTGCGCGTCATGCTGCGCATCGCCGCCGACGGAATGCAGCAGGCCGCCGACCAGGCCGGTGACGCTGTCGGTGAGCTGGCCGATCGTTCCCGTGATCGTGGACGTTAGTTGCGTCACGGTCGTGGTCAGGCTGTCCAGCGTGTGCGACACAGCCGCCAGCGACGTGTCGACCAGGTCAGTGATCGTGCTGCCGAGCTCGTGCAGGGACGACACCGGATCGATGGTGGCGGACGCTGTGACGTCGGTATGCGCAGAGGTGGCGCTGCTTGCCGGGAGATGATCAGCCGCGGCGGGCGCGAGGGGCGTCATGGCGTGACTGTCGGCCGGAACAGAGGCGCTGGCCGGGCTGTCCGTCGTGGCGGCGATATCGGCGGTTGCGCCGGCATGCGAGGCGCCGCCAGTCGTCGCATCCGTATGAACCGGGGTCTCGCCGGTCGGCGCCGCGCCCGCATCGGCATGGTGGTCGCCGGAAACGGGTTGACGATCGGCTGGTGTTGCGTCCGGGGGCACTGGATCGGCGTGTGCCGGCGGCAAATCCGTAGGCACCGGCTGCGCAGCGTTGCCGGCGTGGTTTCCAGATGCCTCGGCCTCCTTCAGGAAGGCGACCAGCGCGGTCATGAACGCGACCGTCTCTTCCGTCGTGATGTGGCGCGCAATCTCCGCTCTGTCGGCGCGACGGTTGTTGTGCTCGGATGCAGCCATCGGCTTCTCCTCAGCGTTCGCGGAAGGCACGGGTCAGCTCGTCGCGGAGCGGACCAAGCAGATATTCGAACAGGGTGCGTGGCCGCGTCGGCACGATCACCTCTGCCGGCATGCCGGATTGCAGTTCGATGCGCGATTTCTTGACGTCTTCCGGCTCCAGCGAGACTTCGACGGCGTAGTAGCCGGGCCCGCCGGACTTGTCGTTTGTGACGCGGTCGGCCGAGACCGTCCGCACCGTGCCGTAGAGGCGGGGGCGCTCGACATAATTGACCCCGGTGAGCCGGATCTCGGCGCGGCGGCCAACGGTGACATCGTTGATGTCGGACAGCTTGAGCTGCGCATCCACGATCAGCGGATTGTCCGATGGCACGATGTCCATGAGCTTGGCGCCGGGCTGGATCACGCCGCCTTCGGTGAACACGTCGAGCCCGACCACCGAGCCGGTCGCAGGAGCCCTGATCTGCGTGCGTGTCACCACGTCGGTCGCGGCATCGATCTTCGGCGCAAGCTCGGCGAGCTTGTTCTCGGTGGAGCGGAGTTGGTCGGTGATCTCGCTCATCCGGGTGCGCTCGGCCCTGGCGATCTCGGCCTCGTTCTGCGCGATCTGCTGCTGCATGCCGGCGATATTGGCGCGCTGTGCGCCGATATCGGCCTGCAGCTTGGCGTCCTCGCGTTGCAAGGCCAGGATCCGCGTCTTCGGCGTATAGCCCTGTTCGTACAAATGCTGTGCGCCGTTCATCTCGTCGGCGAGCAACTCACGTTGCTTCTCGGTGCCGGTGAGCTGCGCCTGGGTGCCGCCGATCTGGGCGGTCAGCTCGGCGATCTTGCCCTTGAGCACGGCGGTCTCCGCCTCGAACTGATGCTTCCGCGCCGCCATCATCGCGATCTCGTTGGCCATCGCCTGGCGCAGCGCAGGTTTTGCATCCTTCGGATCGACGCCGAAGTCCGGCGCAGATCGGCCGTCGCGTTCGGCAATCAGCCGTGCCTCCGCGGCGCGCGAGGCATCGCGATCGGCGACCAGCACGTCAAGCTTGGCGCGGGGATCGCTGTCGTCGAGCGTGGCGAGAAGCTGGCCTTGCTGGACGTGAACGCCTTCGCGGACCAGGAGCTGGCGGATGACGCCGCCATACGGGTGCTGCACGCTCTGGCGCCGCCCCTCGACCTGGAGATTGCCGCTGGCGATAGCAGCCCCGGAGATCGGGGCAAGCGTCCCCCACAGCGTCATGGCGGACGCGAACGCGCCGACCACGATGGCGCCGACGAGTGCGGGACGTCCCGGCCGGGCATAATAGGCGCGTTCGCGGTCGGCGATGTAGGTCGATCCGAGCGTGCTCATGATGCAGCCGCCCGTGCTGCAGCCTGCTGCTGCAAGGCCTGATAGACCTCGCCGGGTGGGCCGAGCATGTCGAGCATGCCGCTGCGCAGCACCATCATGATGTCGACGACGTCGAGAATCGTGGTGCGGTGGGTGATGACGATCACCGCCGCGCCGCCGGCCTTGGCGTTGAGCAGTGCGGCCTTCAGCGCCTCTTCGCCGGGCGCATCGAGATTGGCGTTGGGCTCGTCCAGCACCAGCAGCGGCGGATGGCCTAGGAGGGCGCGCGCAAGGCCCAGGCGCTGGCGCTGGCCGCCGGAAAGGCCAACGCCGCCGACGCCGAGCCGGGTATCGTATTGTCGGGGCAGGTCAAGCACCATGTCGTGGATGCCGGCGCGGATCGCAGCGTCGATGATCTCGTCGGTCGAGGCATCGCCGAAGCGCGCGATGTTCTCACGGACGGTGCCGGCGAACAGGCCGACATCCTGCGGCAGATAGCCGACATGGCGGCCGAACTCGACGGGATCCCAGTGATTGTAGTCGAGCCCGCCGAAGCGCAGCCGTCCCGCGGCCGGCGCCATCGCACCGACAAGCAGCCGGGCCAGCGTGCTCTTGCCCGAGCCGCTCGGGCCGACGATGCCGAGCGCCTGGCCACCCGCGAGCTCGAAGGACACGCCTTTCAGCACGGGCTCGGGCCGCGACGGCAGTTCGCAGACGAGCTCGCGCACCTCAACGGTATTGCGCTGCTTCGGCACGATGGTTTGCGGCACGGTCACGTCGACGGTGGCGAGCAAGTCGCGCACCTGTGCATAGGCATCGCGCGCGCCGATGAACTGCTTCCAGGTGCCGACGGCCTGCTCGACCGGCACCAGCGCCCGGCCCATGACGATGCTGGCGGCGAAAATCGTCGCGGGCGTGATGGCATGGTCGATCGCGAGCCAGGCGCCGGTGCCGAGCATCAGGGATTGCAGCAGCAGACGGAAGAAGCGGATCGACGACGTCATCACCGCATTCTTGTCGCTGGCGACCGCCTGCTGCACCAGCATCGCCGAACGCTGGCTCTGCCAGTTGCGCTCGACCGCCGGCTGCATGCCCATGGCGCGGATCACGTCGGCATGGCGCAGCACATTCTCGGTGAAGACGTAGGACTGGTTGCCGGACGCCTCGGCCTGCTTCATCGGCGAGCGGGTCAGGATTTCGTTGACGCCGGCGAGTCCGAGCAGCAGCAATGCGCCGATGGTGGCGACGAGGCCGAGCAGGGGATGGATGAAGAACAGCAGCAGGAGATAGATCGGAATCCACGGCAAGTCGAATGCGAAATAGATGCCCGAGCCCGTCACGAAGGTGCGGAATTGGTCGAGGTCGCGCAGCTGCTGCGCGCCGCGCGATGCGCCGCGCTCGGCCGATCGCACCACCAGCGCCTCGAACACGCGCGTCGACAGCTCCATATCGAGCCGGATGCCGCAGCGGATCAGGATCCAGGCGCGCACGGCATCGAGGCCGGCCATGGTCAAGAGCGCGATCGCGAGGATGAGGGTGAGAAGAACGAGCGTCGAGATGTTCTCGTTGAGCAGGACGCGGTTATAGACCTGCATCAGATAGAGCGGCGAAGAGAGATAGAGCAGGTTGATCGCGCTCGAGAACAATCCTGCCCAGAGGAAGTGCGGCCAGAGCTTCTTGAGCGCCTCGCGGACATCGTCACTGCGACGATAGGGCGGCTCTGCCGCCTCATCCGCGACCGTCAACAGTGCTGACGCCATCTGAATGTCCTTACGGTTTGAAAAGAATTGGCGCCGGGACGCTGGCGGGCTTACGCGTGGCGTGGCGTGGGGCCTCAGCCCCACGCCACATATCTGTCATCTGGAAATCGGCTCAGACCAAGCCGTGAAGAAGGCCACCGACATCGAGATGGCCGACGTCTGCGCTGAGACCCACCGCGGTCGGCGCGGAGATCGAGGCGTCGATGCCACCGGTTCCCGCAAGGCCTGAGGTGGAGACGTCAACGCTGGGGTTGGTTTCGATCAGCGCGCCCACATCGAGCGTGTGCGACAGATCCACCGAGCCGCTGGCGCCGGCCGTCACACTTCCACCTGCATCAGCGCTGCCTGACAGCGCGCCCGTTGCTGTTCCAAGCAGACCATCGACAGTGCCGAGCAGGTTTCCGAGAAGAGCCATGTGAACTCCTTTGGGTTGGCAGTTGAGATCGCGACAGAAGCGTCGCTGCCCAAGAAGTCGCCTCGCCCGCCAAAGGTTGCGGACTCACATGCGGCCATTTGGTGCTGATTTTTTGGGCGAGGAACTTCGTATGGAAGGGCGTGCGAAGAGTTCAAGAACGCACGGCGCAGTATGGGCCACCCCTCTTTGTGAGTTGTGCTTGTGCCGCGGACGCCTACCATGCGCTCGCTCCCGCCACGGGACGCACATCGATCAGGAGGCGACATGAGCGGACAGGGACGCAAATTGAAGGGATCGGACCTGTTTGTCGCGGCTCTGGAGAACGAAGGCGTCGATCGCATCTTCGGCGTCCCCGGCGAGGAAAATCTCGACTTCGTCGAATCGCTCCGAACCTCCAGGATCGAACTGATCCTGACCCGCCACGAGCAGGCTGCGGCCTTTATGGCGGCGACGCATGGACGGCTCACCGGCAAGCCCGGCGTGTGCCTCTCCACGCTCGGCCCGGGCGCGCTCAATCTGTCCACCGGTGCCGCCTACGCGCATCTCGGCGCGATGCCGATGATCCTGATCACCGGCCAGAAACCGATCATGAGCAGCCGGCAGGCGCGCTTCCAGATCGTGGACGTGGTGGCGACCATGAAGCCGCTGACAAAGCTGTCGCGGCAGATCGTCAGCGCCTCCTCGATCCCGACCGTGGTGCGCGATGCCTTTCGCGTGGCTATGGAGGAGCGGCCGGGGCCGGTGCATCTCGAACTGCCCGAGGACATCGCGGCGGATGAAGTATCCTCTGTCCCCGCGATCCCCGTGCATCCGATCGAGATCCCGGTCGCCCACCGCGCCGCGCTCGACCGCGCCGCCGGGATGATCTTGGCCGCAGAGCGCCCATTGGTGATGATGGGGGCGGCGACGAGCCGGCCGCGCGCGACCCACGGCATCGCCAGCTTCGTGCGGCGGACCGGCATTCCGTTCTTCACCACGCAGATGGGGAAGGGCACCGTGCCCGGCGGCACCAATCTCTATATGGGCACCGCCGCGCTGTCCGAGCGCGACTATGTTCACGACGCCATCGACGCAGCCGATCTGATTGTCGCGATCGGCCACGATCCGATCGAGAAGCCACCCTTCATCATGGGTCCCTCGGACCCGAAAGTCATTCACGTCAGCTACACGCCGGCAAGCGTGGAGCAGGTGTATTTTCCCGATGCGGAAGTCGTCGGCGACGTCGGTCCGAGCCTGGAGATCCTGGCCGACCGGCTCGAGGGCAAGCTGCCGCAGGCGGCGGCGCTGTTGCCGCTGCGCGAGGAGATCCTCAATCGCATCGCCGACCGCGCCACCGAGGCACGCTGGCCGCCGACGCCGCAGCGCATCGTGCACGACATCCGCGAGGTCATCCCCGAGAACGGCATCGTCGCGCTCGATAACGGCATGTACAAGATTTGGTTCGCGCGCAATTACCGCACCCGCGTCGCCAACACGCTGCTGCTCGACAACGCGCTGGCGACCATGGGCGCCGGCCTGCCGTCGGCGATGATGGCCGCCATGCTCTATCCCGACCGCCGCGTGCTCGCGGTCGCCGGCGACGGCGGCTTCATGATGAACAGCCAGGAGATGGAGACCGCCGTCCGCCTCAAGCTCAATCTGGTCGTGCTGGTGCTCGAGGACCACGCCTACGGCATGATCCGCTGGAAGCAGGCCGTCGATCATTTTGCCGATTACGGCATGACCTTCGGCAATCCGGATTTCGTCCTCTACGCCAGGGCCTACGGCGCCAAGGGACACCGGATCGCGGACATCGACAGCTTTGCTCCGACGCTCGACGCCGCATTCAAGGAGGGCGGCGTGCATTTGGTCGTCATCCCGATCGACTATTCGGAGAACGTGCGGGTGCTGGTCGACGAATTGCAGGCGCGGCAGAAATAAGCGCCCCAGATCGCTGGACTGCCGCGAGGATCATACCAGCCATTCCTTGATATATATCGTGACGCGATATATTGCGGGCACGAGACATCCTTCCGACAAGAGCAAACATGCGTCAGACCCTGGACATCACCGGCGGGCTCCCGCGCCATCGCGGCAAGCCCGGAGACTTCACCGCCGACCGCCGTGTGCTGATCCTGATCGGTATGGCCCTGCTGGTCGGCAGCTTGGGCGCCGGGGCGGCATGGGTGCTGCTGAAGCTGATCGCGCTTGTCACCAATTTGGTCTGGTTCGGCCATGTCAGTACCGAGAACGTCTCGCTGGCGAATGCGCATCCGGGACTTTGGATGGTGCTGGCGCCGGCGCTGGGCGGCCTCGTGATCGGCCTGATGGCGCGGTTCGGGTCGGAGAAGATCCGGGGCCACGGCATCCCCGAGGCGATCGAGGCGATCCTGATCGGCGGCAGCCGGATGCAGCCGAAAGTCGCGATCCTGAAGCCGCTGTCCTCGGCGGTGTCGATCGGGAGCGGCGGCCCGTTCGGCGCCGAGGGGCCGATCATCATGACCGGCGGCGCGATCGGATCGATCTTCGCGCAATGCTTTCACCTCACCGCGGCCGAGCGCAAGACGCTGCTGGTCGCAGGCGCAGCCGCCGGCATGACGGCGATCTTCGGCACGCCGATTGCGGCCGTCCTGCTCGCGGTCGAGCTATTGCTGTTCGAATGGAAGCCGCGCAGCTTCCTGCCTGTGGTGACCGGCGCCGTGATCTCGGCGGCGTGGCGTCCGCTGCTGTTCGGGACAGGGCCGTTGTTTCCGTTCGCCGAGCGGCCGGACCTGCCCTGGTGGGGCCTTGCGGCTGCGATCGGCGTCGGCATCGTTGCCGGCCTGCAATCCGGACTGATGACGCGGCTGCTCTACGCGATCGAGGACCTGTTCGACCGCCTGCCGGTGCACTGGATGTGGTGGCCGATGCTCGGCGGCTTGATCGTCGGCCTCGGCGGGCTCATCGATCCGCGCGCGCTCGGCGTCGGTTACGACGTCATCGCCGACCTGCTCTCCGGTCACATGGTGCGCGACGAGGCGATCCGCCTGCTGCTGGTGAAATCCGCGATCTGGGTGATCGCCCTGGGCTCAGGCACGTCGGGCGGCGTGCTGGCGCCGCTGCTCATCCTCGGCGGCACCGCCGGCTGGATGGAGGGGCTGGTGCTGCCCGGTGGGGCCTCGTTCTGGGCGCTGGTCGGCATGGCCGCGATGATGGGCGGCACGATGCGCTCGCCGCTGACCGGCGTGATGTTCGCGATCGAGCTCACCGGCAACATCGACATGCTGCTGCCGCTGCTCGCCGCGACCGGCGCGGCCCACGCCGTCACCGTGCTGCTGCTGAAGCGCTCGATCCTGACCGAGAAGATCGCGCGCCGCGGCCAGCACATCACACGCGAATACGCGATCGATCCGTTCGAGCTGCTGCGCGCCGCCGATGTCATGGTGACTGACGTTGACACGCTGCCGGTCGACCTGCCCATCGACGAAGCGGTCGCGTTCTTCACCTCGGACCAGCGCCGTCACAAATCCTATCCCGTCGTCGCCGCCGACGGACGGCTCACCGGCATGGTGACCCGCGCCGACGTGCTGCGCTGGCGCACCGAAGGCGACCATCAGGCCGCGACGCTCGACGACGTCGTCTCCGACACCTCGGCGGTGGTGGCTCATCCCGACGACGTGCTGGGCAGGGTCGCCGATCTCATGGTCGCCTCCGATCTCGGCCGCCTGCCGGTGGTCGATCGCACTACCCATCGTGTCGTGGGCCTGGTTGCGCGCAAGGATTTGCTGCGAATTCGCGCGGTCGTGAACGCGCAGGAGGAGGACCGCAGCGCATATTTCCTGCGCGAAAAGGCGCTTGTGCCGGAGGCGCGGATCGCGGAAGGTCAGCCGCTCTGAACCCCAGCACCGACAGGAATGAACATGACACGTGTTCGCTGCGTTACCGAGATGGGCATGGGCGTCGACGTCCACGGCAGGGACGCCACCAAGGCGGCGAAGCGGGCGGTGTCCGATGCCATCAGGCATTCCAGCCTCGGCTTTTTCCGGATGATCGGCAAGACCGCAAACGACATGTTCGTGGATGTCACGATCGGCGTCCCCAACCCCGAGGCGGTCGACAAGGAAGCCGTTGCAAAGGAGCTTCCCTACGGCACCGTGACCGTTACCGCGGTCAAGGGCGGCCTGGAGATCCCCTCGGCCACGGAAGTGGCCAATGATCCCATCCTCATTGCCAACGCTGCCGTCATCGTCAGCTTCGACAAGGACTAGAGGCAGTGTCCGATGGCGATGACACGCTGCTGGATCGCCCGATCTGGAGCGCGTTGACGACGCGCCAGAAACATCTGGCGGAAGGCGGTCCGCGGGCCCTGCGCTATCCCCAGGACATGACGCCGTTCGCCGACATGGTCGACATGTCCGCGGCAAGCTTTGCCGCCCTCGGCGAGCTCATGTCGGCTTCGCAAGTCGCCGCGCTGTTCACGCCGGATCCGGTCGACGTGCCCGCCGGCTTCAAGGTTGTGCTCGCCGAGACCGGCGAGCAGATGATCGGCTCGCCCGCCGACAGCCCGCTGCGCGATGTCGAGATCGTCACGCTTGGGGCCGCCGACGTGCCCGCCATGATGGCGCTGACCGCGCTGACCAAGCCCGGCCCGTTCGCGCTGCGGACGCACGAGCTCGGCACCTTCCTCGGCATCCGTGCCGGTGGCGAGCTGGTCGCGATGACGGGCGAGCGGATGAAGCCGGGAAAGTTCGTCGAGATGACCGCCGTCTGCGTCCACCCCGACTATCGCGGGCGCGGCTACGCGCAGGCGCTGCTTGCGGCCGTCGCGCGCCGGATCGAGGCGCGCGGCGAAATTCCGTTCCTGCACGTGTTTTCCAGTAACGCGTCCGCCATCGCGCTCTATCAGCGGCAAGGCATGCGCATTCGCCGCCGCCTGCATGTCACCGCGCTGATGAAGCAGGAGTGACGACGTCAGGTCCTGTAGTCGACGAGCAGCGCGCTCGAGGAGGAGGAGTTGCTGCTGCCGCTGGCGCTGTACGAGGTCGACTGGCTGGTCGCGCTCTGGAGCATCGCGAGCAACTCCTTCATCAGGTCCTCGGCGCTGGCCGATGACGAGCTCGACGATGAGGTGGAATCGGTGCTGCCCGTGCTCGATGAGTCGTCGCTCGCGTCCGGCGGCGGAGGCGGGCCGCCGGCACCATTGGCCCGGTCCGAGAACGTGTTGGCGAACACGTTCTTGAGTTCGCTGGCCTGGTCGCTGGTCAGCTTGCCGCTCGACACTTCGCTCTGGATGAGGTCATCGATCTTGGACTGCATCTCATCGGGCGAGGGTGGCGAGGAGGAGCTGGAGCTGGATGCGCCGCTCTTGAGCGCAGAATCGATGTCGTCGAGCGCGGAGGAGAGCGCCGATTCGTCGCTCGAGCTGATGGTGCCCGCCGAGACTTCCTTGGTGAGCTCGCTCTTGAGGCGGTCGAGCGGGGAATAGGAAGTGGTGGAGGTTGCGGAGATCGAGGTCATTGCCGGTCGCCCTTGATGATGTTGAAAACACGCGGAAACATGGGTGTGAGGCTAAAGGTCGCGCGCTTAACGAGGTCTTGCCGCGAGGATTGTAGCGGTTTTCGTTGTGTTGCTCGCGGCGGGATGAACACGCGGCGAAACAAAAATGTCGATGTGGCCTGCGCGGACCCGACCGTGGAAGGGTGGCTTCCCCGCGGCCGATTTGACGCTATATCCATCGCAACCAATTCAGGGGGGCTGCAATTCATGGACACCAGGCCAATCGATTTTTCCGCCGTGCGGACGGCGATGCAACGCTACGTCGATCAGGAGATCGTCCCGGGCGCGTCCTGGGCGGTGCTGCGCGGCCGCGAAGTCGTGGACCAGCAATGCGTCGGCTTTGCTGATCGTGAGGCGAACACGGCGCTTCGGACCGACCACATTTTTCGCGCGTTCTCCAACACCAAGATCTTCGTGACCTGCGCGATCATGCTGCTGATGGAAGAGGGGCGCATCGGGCTCGATGACGCCGTCGAGACATTCCTGCCGCAGCTCGCCAACCGCAAGGTCTTGAAGCAGGGCGCGGCAAGCCTTGCCGATGTCGAGCCGGCCAACACCCCGATCACGATCCGCCAGCTCCTGACCCACACCTCCGGCCTCAGCTACGGCATCTTCGATCCGGGCACGGTGCTGTTCAAGGGCTACAACGGGGCGGGCGTGCTCAACCCGCTGACGCCGCTCGCCGACATGATCGACAAGCTTGCCGATCTGCCGCTGTCCTATCAGCCCGGCACGAGCTGGGAATATTCGGTCGCCACCGACGTGCTCGGCCATGTCGTGGAGGTCGTCTCGGGCAAACCCCTCGATGCCTTCCTCAACGTGCGCATCTTCGAGCCGCTCGGCATGACCGATACCGACTTCTACGTGCCGGAGGCGCAGCAGGGCCGGCTGGTCGCGCTCTACAACGGCGCTGATGTGCTCGATCCCATGAAGCCGGGCCTGACCCGCGCCGACCATCTGCCTTATCCGTACGCCTATCGGCGGCCGTTCCCGCGGTTATCGGGCGGCGGCGGTCTGGTTTCGACCTTGCCGGACATGCTCGCTCTGGTGCGCGCGCTGTTGCCCGGGTCGGATGCGTTGCTCAAGCCGGACACGTTGCGGCTTATGATGACGAACCAGCTGCCATCGGGGCAGACGATCCGCTTCGCCAATCTAGGGCCGATTCCCGGCAAGGGATTTGGCCTCGGCGGCGCCGTCACCTTCGCGCCGACGCCGTTCGATCCGCCGAATTCGACCGGCGAATTCCAGTGGGGCGGGCTTGCCGGCACCCATTGGTGGATCTGCCCCGAGGCCAATACCGCCGGCGTGCTGATGACGCAGCGTTATATGGGATTCTGGAATCCGTTCTTCTTCGAGTTCAAGCGCCTCGCTTATCAGGCCGTCGGCGGCTGACCGCGAATCGGTATCACGTGCCCAACTATCTCGGTCTCGACGGATTTCGCTTCGGCTGGGTCGCCGCCTGGATCGATGAGCGCGGCGCTCACGGCTTCGATTATGCGCCGGACCTGACGCGCTTGCTCGCGATGCCGCATGCGCGGGCGATGATCGACATGCCGATCGGGTTGAATCCGAGCGGCTATCGCCTGTGCGATCTGCGCGCCCGTGAACTGGTCGGCCCTGCCGTGTTTCTCGGCGCGCGCCGCGACCTCTGGACGTTTGCCGACATGGCAGCAGCCAATCGCCACTACTGGGAGCGCGAAGGCGAGGGCAGGGGCGTCTCGGTGCAGCTCTGGAACATCAGGGACAAGATCAGGGACCTCGACGCGATCATGACGCCGGCGCGGCAGGCGACGATCGGCGAAGCCCATCCGGAACTGATTTTCTGGAATCTGGCCGGCCGCGTGCGGCTTGCGACCAAGACGTCGGCGGAAGGCCGCGGACAGCGCATCGCGCTGCTGGCGCAACGCGGCTTCACCCGCCTGCCGCAATGGCTGACGCTGCGTCATGGCACCGGCATCGGCCGTGACGACCTGATCGATGCCTGTGCCTGTGCGGTCGCTGCACGCGACAGCACGCAGTGTGTCGGCGGGGAGGAGATCGATCCGCGCGGATTGCGGATGGAGATCAATTATTGAAGCGGTACGCGGCACAATCATCGATCGGGAAAAAGCGGCAATTTATTTCAGGTGCATGGGAACTGCCAATGGTTGGCGCGCGTTCCTCGTGCGGATCGAATACAGAGAAGCTTGTGCGATGAATGATGCCAGTCAGTTCGCGACCGCGATGCTCGCGCTCGTCTTCATCGGAGCCTTGCTCGTGACCGGACAGCTCTTCATCGAGCAGCGCGCACAGCGCGACGCGGTGTACATCACCAGCCATTTGCTGCGGCCATAATGATCGGCGTCGCCGCCCGGACTTGCGCCGTTCGATGGCTCGCCTAGATTAGGCGGCAACTCACGAACGCCGCCCGGGGTCCTAATGTCCGATCTGTCCGCCTTTCCCATCACCAAACGCTGGCCGGCCAAGCATCCCGAGCTGCTCCAGCTTTATTCGCTGCCGACGCCGAACGGCGTCAAGGTTTCGATCATGCTGGAGGAGATCGGCCTGCCTTACGAAGTCCATCTCGTCGATTTCGGCAAGGACGACCAGAAGACGCCTGAATTCCTTTCGCTCAATCCGAACGGCAAGATTCCGGCGATCCTCGATCCCAACGGTCCCGGCGGCAGGCCGCTGCCGCTGTTCGAGTCCGGCGCGATCCTGCAATATCTCGCGGAGAAGACCGGCAAGCTTTTGCCGGAAGATGCAGCGCGGCGTTACCAGACGCTCGCGTGGGTGCATTTCCAGATGGGCGGCATCGGACCGATGTTCGGTCAGGTCGGCTTCTTCCACAAATTCGCCGACAAGGATTTTGAGGACAAGCGGCCGCTGGAGCGCTACGTGAACGAGTCGAAGCGCCTGCTTGGCGTGATGGAGACGCATCTTACGGGCCGGCAATGGTTCATGGATGACTACAGCATCGCCGACATCTCGATGCTCGGCTGGGTGCGCAATCTCATCGGCTTCTACGGCGCCGGCGATCTCGTCGAGTTCACTCAGTTCAGGTCGGTCGGTGCCTGGCTCGAACGGGGCCTCGCGCGCCCCGCCGTGCAGCGCGGGCTGAACATTCCGCCGCGACCGTAAGGCTAGAACAAGCGCCCGCCGTTCGGCACGGGCTTGCTCGGCTGCACCAGCACGACCTTGCCGTCGGCATCGGGGAAGCCGAGCGTCAGCACCTCGGAAACAACAGGTCCGATCTGGCGCGGCGGGAAATTGACGACTGCCGCGACTTGTTGCCCCACCAGCGTCTCGAGCGGATGGTTCTCGGTGATCTGCGCCGAGCTCTTGCGCACACCGATCGTGGGGCCGAAGTCGATCCACAGTCGAAAGGCCGGCTTGCGTGCCTCCGGGAACGGTTTGGCTTCTATGATGGTGCCGACACGGATATCGACCGCCAGGAAGCTGGTGAAGTCGATGGTCGGCAAGGCGGCCGCAGCGGGATCGTGGGTGACGTGCATAAGGTGTCCGTTCGGAAGGTTGGCGTCGTTCGCAATATTGTGGCGCGACGCGGAGTTTCGTACAACGCTTGGGGACGTAAAACGCCCCGGGGACCACGATATGACGCATGCGCGGGGAAACGTCTTGCCCAACATCATCTATGGCATCAAGAACTGCGACACCATGAAGAAGGCGCGCGCCTGGCTCGACACCCATGGCGTCGCCTATGAATTCCACGACTACAAGGCAGCAGGCGTCGAGAAGGACAAGCTCAAGCAGTGGAGCGACAAGGTCGGCTGGGAGACGCTGCTCAATCGCGCCGGCACGACCTTCAAGAAGCTGCCCGATGCCGACAAGGAAGGCCTCACCGAGCAGAAGGCGCTGGCCTTGATGCTAGCGCAACCATCAATGATTAAGCGGCCGGTGCTGGAAGCCGGCGGCAAGCTGCTGGTTGGCTTCAAGCCGGATATCTATGCCAAAGAAGTCAAGGCCAAATAGAAGGTCAAGTAGATCAGTGCCCGCACTGGGCGTCAGTTCAGTTCGATGATCTCGTTGGCGATGCCGGGACCCGACTGGTCGGCGAACTCGACCACGTCGGCCGCTGCGATGCGGCCGGGGGCGCGATGAAACAGGTCGCGGTCGATCACCGCGCGCTGCTTCGGACGCGGCAGCGCGTCATTTCCGCGCATCAGATTCTTGATCTCGAAGCCGCCGTCCTCGCAGAACGTTTTGAGCGAGGCGATGACGTGGCGGACCTTGCCGTCGGTTTGGAACGGCAGCAGCAGGCGTTCATAGGCGACGACGCGGCCATAGATGTCGTCGACATCAGCAACGCTGTAGACCGGAAGTCCGCGCGCCACGCATTCGTAATAGACCGGCATCACGAACGGCACGAGCCGCGGCCCGATATACTCATCCAGCGCAACGCCCTTGCCGGTGTGTCCATAGGCGCGCGAGATGCGCGTGCCCTCGCTCTGGATGATCAGGCGCGGCGTCGGCGCCGAGATGTCTACCGTATAATAGATCAGGTCGGACAGCTCTTCCTCGATCCTGGCGGGCTGATACTCAGAGATCGCCGGCGCCGTCTGCTCGCGCGCATAGAGCCGCAGCCATGTGTTCAGCAGATCACGCTGCCTGATCGACTTGACGACGGAGGGAGCGGCGCTTGCGAAATCCAAGACAATATTCCCGGCATGTCAAAACCCGCGCATGATAGCGGCTGGGGGAAAATTTTTGATGAAGGCTGGCGCGGGGAACGAAACACCGTTAACGACGGCTTGATGACCGGAGCTTTCGCGAACCGGGAGGCCGGGCAGGCGGCATCGAAACATCTCCGACTAAGGGAGCATTTGTATCCCCGGCCGGAGGCCTGATCTGCTCAGCTTTCCGCCTTGCCTAACCCCCGTCACCTCCGGCATATTCCGCGCCCGGAGGCGGCGTTCCGGACGGGCTCCAAGGCCTCCGGAAGGCCGAGCAAACGAAGTAAACAAGGACAGCCGCGACCAGCGCGTCGTGCGGGCAGGGGGAAATCTGTTTGGCCGATGAGTTCATTCTCGAAACGGAAGGCTTGACCAAGGAGTTCGCGGGCTTCTTCGCCGTCCGCGACGTTGCGCTCAAGGTTCGCCGTGGGAGCATTCACGCGTTGATCGGCCCGAACGGTGCCGGCAAGACGACGTGCTTCAATCTTCTGACCAAGTTCCTGAAGCCGTCAGCCGGGAAAATCCTGTACAAGGGCCAGGACATCACCGCGATGGCGCCGGCCGACGTGGCCCGCATGGGGCTGGTTCGCTCGTTCCAGATCTCGGCGGTGTTTCCGCATCTCACCGCGCTGGAGAATGTCCGTGTCGCGCTCCAGCGCCAGCACGGCTCTTCGTTCGATTTCTGGCGTTCCAAGTCCGTGCTCAACCGCTTCAACGACCGCGCGCGCGAGCTGTTGAACGATGTCGGTCTCAGCGAGTTCGCCAACACGCCCGCCGTCGAGATGCCCTATGGGCGCAAGCGCGCACTAGAGATCGCAACCACGCTCGCACTCGACCCCGAGATGATGCTGCTGGACGAGCCGATGGCCGGCATGGGCCATGAGGACATCGACAAGATCGCGGCGCTGATCAAGCGCATCTCCGCGAAATACACCATCCTGATGGTCGAGCATAATCTGAGCGTCGTCGCCAATCTCTCCGACATCATCACCGTGCTGACGCGCGGGCAGGTGCTCGCGCAGGGCCATTACGCCGAACTGACTAAGGACGAGCGCGTCAAGGAAGCCTATCTGGGAGCCGGTCATGCCTGAGACTGTGATGGCTGAAGCACCGGCGAAGGCCGCCAACGGCGGGACCATCCTTCAGGTCCGCAACCTCGAAGCCTGGTACGGCGAGTCCCACATCCTGCACGGGATCAACTTCGACGTGAATGCGGGCGAGGTCGTCACCCTGCTCGGGCGCAACGGCGCCGGCAAGACCACCACGCTGAAGTCGATCATGGGCATCATCGGCAAGCGTGCCGGCTCGGTGAAGTTCAACAACCAGGACATCATCCGCGCGACCTCCGACAAGATCGCGCGCATGGGCATCGCGTTCTGTCCGGAGGAGCGGGGGATATTCTCCAGCCTGGACGTGCGGGAGAATTTGCTGCTGCCGCCGGTGGTCCGCGCGGGCGGACTGCCGCTCGAGCAGATCTTCGACCTGTTCCCGAACCTGAAGGAGCGGCTCAACAGCCAGGGCACCAAGCTGTCCGGCGGCGAGCAGCAGATGCTGGCGATCGCGCGCATCCTGCGCACCGGCGCGAGCTTCTTGATGCTGGACGAGCCGACCGAAGGCCTTGCGCCGGTCATCATCCAGCAGATCGGCCATACCATCGCGCGGCTCAAGAAGGAGGGCTTCACCATCCTCCTCGTCGAGCAGAACTTCCGCTTCGCATCCACCGTCGCCGACCGCTATTACGTGGTCGAACACGGCAAGATCATTGACGGATTTTCCAACGCGGAGCTTGCCGCCAACATGGACAAGCTCCACACCTATCTCGGCGTCTAAAACGGCCAGGAGCAGACTTGGCCAATCGACAATTTTGGCCAAGAGACAATTCACGAGGGAAGTCACATGAAAAAGTCGATTGCATCGTTTCTGATCGGCACGGCGCTGGCCGTGACTACCGCCGGCGCGGCTTTCGCACAGGACAAGACCGTCAAGATCGGTGCGCTGTCTGACCAGTCCGGCCTCTACGCCGACCTCGGCGGACCGGGCTCGACCCTCGCCGCACAGATGGCGGTTGAAGATTCCGGCCTGGCCGCCAAGGGCTGGAAGATCGACATCATCTCCGGCGACCACCAGAACAAGCCCGACATCGGCACCGCGATCGCGCGGCAGTGGTTCGACGTCGACAAGGTCGACGTCATCGTCGACGTGCCGAATTCCGGCGTGGCGCTCGCCGTCAACAACGTCGTCAAGGAGAAGAACGGCGTCTACATCAACTCGGGCGCGGCGACCTCGGACCTCACCAACGCGCAGTGCTCGCCCAACACCGTGCACTGGACCTATGACACCTACATGCTGGCCCACACCACCGGCCAGGCGCTGGTGAAGGCAGGTGGCGACACCTGGTTCTTCTTGACCGCGGACTACGCCTTCGGCGCGGCGCTCGAGCGCGACACCACGGCCGTGGTCGTTGCCAATGGCGGTAAGGTGGTCGGCGGCGTCAAGCACCCGCTCAACACGCCGGACTTCTCCTCCTTCCTGCTGCAGGCGCAGGCCTCCAAGGCCAAGATCATCGGCCTCGCCAACGCTGGCGGCGACACCACCAACTCGATCAAGCAGGCCGCCGAGTTCGGTATCGTCAAGGGCGGCCAGAAGCTCGCCGCGCTGCTCCTGTTCCTCACCGACGTCAAGGCGATCGGCCTGGAGACCGCGCAGGGCCTCAACTTCACCGAGACCTTCTACTGGGACATGGACGACAAGACCCGCGCGTTCTCCAAGCGCTTCGCCGACAAGATGAAGAACCATGCGCCGCCCACCATGGTGCAGGCCGGCGTCTATGCGGGCCTGCGTCACTACTTCAAGGCGCTGGACGCGCTCGGCGGCAATCCGCATGACGGCGTCAAGGTCGTCGAGAAGATGAAGTTGATGCCGACCGAGGACGATCTGTTCGGCAAGGGCGCGATTCAGCCCAACGGCCGCACCATCCACAACGCCTATCTGTTCGAGGTGAAGAAGCCCTCGGAGTCCAAGGGACCGTGGGACTTCTACAAGCTGGTCGGCACGGTCTCGGGCGACCAGGCCTTCACGCCGCTGTCAGAAAGCAAGTGCGCGCTGCTCAAGAAGTAAGATTCGACAGCCCGGCGGCAACCAGCCGGCGGGCGTCTACTTAAGGAACGCCGAAGGGACCGGGTGCGGGATCGATGCAGGCTCTTTACGCTCAGCTACTGGTGGGACTGATCAACGGCTCGTTCTACGCGCTGCTCAGTCTCGGGCTTGCCGTGATCTTCGGCATGCTCAACATCATCAATTTCGCCCACGGTGCGCTCTACATGATGGGCGCCTTCGTCGCCTATTTCCTGCTCAACCTCGGCGGCATCAATTACTGGTGGGCGCTCTTGCTGGCGCCTGTCATCGTCGGCATCTTCGGCATGATCCTGGAACGGACCATGCTGCAATGGCTGACCGGGCTCGATCACCTCTACGGCCTGCTGCTGACCTTCGGTATCGCGCTGATCGTGCAGGGCGTGTTCCAGAACTATTTCGGCTCCTCCGGTCTGCCTTACGCCATTCCGGACCAGCTCAAGGGCGGCATGAATCTCGGATTCATGTTCTTGCCCGTCTATCGCGGCTGGGTCGTCATCTTCTCGCTGGTCGTATGTATCGCGACCTGGTTCCTGATCGAGAAGACGCGGCTCGGCGCCTACCTGCGCGCTGCCACCGAAAATCCGACGCTGGTGCGTGCCTTCGGCATCAACGTGCCCCGCATGATCACGCTGACCTACGGGCTCGGCGTTGGCCTTGCCGCGCTCGCCGGCGTGCTCTCGGCGCCGATCAACCAGGTGCGGCCGCTGATGGGCGCCGACCTCATCATCGTCGTGTTCGCCGTGGTGGTGATCGGCGGCATGGGATCGATCATGGGCTCGATCATCACCGGCTTCGCGCTCGGCGTGATCGAGGGCCTGACCAAGTATTTCTACCCCGAGGCCTCCAACACCGTCGTGTTTGTGCTGATGGTGCTGGTGCTCTTGGTGAAGCCAACTGGATTGACGGGAAGGGCGGCCTGAGATGACAGCCTTGACGGATGATACGCTGCCGGTGACGCCGCGGGCGGTGCGTGACGAGATGATCGTATTCGCGGTGATGGCGCTGCTGCTGGCCTCAGTGCCGTTCACGGGGGTCTATCCGTTCTTCGTGATGCAGGCGCTGTGCTTCGCGCTGCTGGCCTGCGCCTTCAACCTGCTGGTCGGCTATGGCGGCCTGCTGTCGTTCGGCCACGCGATGTTCCTGGGCACCGCCGGCTATTGCAGCGCGCATGCGCTCAAAGTGTGGGGGCTGCCGCCCGAGCTCGGCATCCTCGTCGGCATTGCCGCGGCCTTCGGCCTGTCGATCATCACCGGCTACATCTCGATCCGCCGCCAGGGCATCTATTTCTCGATGATCACGCTGGCGCTGTCGCAGCTGTTGTACTTCATCTATCTCCAGGCGCCGTTTACCCACGGCGAGGACGGCATCCAGGGCATCCCGCAGGGGCACATGTTCGGGGTGTTCGATCTCTCCAAGCCGACGGTGTTGTATTACGTCGTCCTGGTCGGCTTCCTCGCCGGCTTCCTCTTGATCTTCCGGATCATCAACTCGCCGTTCGGCGAAGTCCTGAAGGCGATCCGTGAGAATGAGCCGCGGGCGATCTCGCTCGGCTATCGCACCGACCAGTACAAGTTCCTGGCCTTCATTCTGTCGGGCACGCTGGCCGGATTTGCCGGATCGCTGAAGGTGTTCGTGGCGCAGAACGCCTCGCTCACCGACGTGCACTGGTCGATGTCCGGCGAGGTCGTGCTGATGACGCTGGTCGGCGGTCTCGGCACCGTGTTCGGCCCCGTGGTCGGTGCCTTCGTGATCATCGCCATGCAGCAATATCTGGCGGGCTTCGGCCAGTGGGTGACGGTGATCCAGGGCTCGATCTTCGTGATCTGCGTGCTCACCTTCCGCCGCGGCGTCATCGGCGAAATCGCGCATTACTTCCGGCGCTCGCTCTAAATCATTGATAAAATTCAATTTACCAATGCGTGAAAGCGGTGGATGATCCGGCTTTGCGGGCGTGAGATGACACGCGCGCGAGGCGGAAATGGTCTATGACAGTTTTGTGACGGCTCGTTTGAGCCGGGCCATTTCCAACCGGTAGCCTATCCCATGATGCGATGGTTTCGCGCTTTTCTGCCCAAGGAAGAACGGTTCTTCGACCTGTTTGACCGCCATGCCCAGACTGTGATCCAGGGTTCGATCGCGCTCCAGGGCATGCTCAACGGAGGCGAGGAGACGCCGGTCTATTGCCAACGCGTCAACCAGTTCGAGAACGATGCCGACAACATCACCCGGGAGGTGCTGACGGCGGTGCGCCGCACCTTCATCACCCCCTTCGACCGCGGCGACATCAAGAACCTCATCACCTCGATGGACGACGCCATCGACCAGATGCAGCAGACCGCCAAGGCGGTGATGCTGTTCGAGGTCCGCAGCTTCGAGCCTCCCATGCGCGAGATCGGCGGGCTTCTGATCGAATGCGCCAACCTGGTCGGTCGCGCGCTGCCGCTGATGCAGTCGATCGGCCCGAACGTCGCCATGCTGACCGCGATCACGGAAGAGCTGGGCAAGCTCGAAGGTCGGGTCGACGATCTCCACGACATCGGCCTGAAGGAGCTGTTCCTCAAGCATCGCGACGGCAACGCGATGGATTTCGTCGTCGGCGCAGAGATCTACGACCACCTCGAGAAGGTGGCCGATCGTTTCGACGACGTCGCGAACGAGATCAACAGCATCGTCATCGAGCAGGTCTAGCGCATGATCCGGAAAAGTGTGCAGCGGTTTTCCTTCGCGACAAACGCGGAACGCGTTTGCGCGGAGATCATGCGCAAGCTTTAAGGCAGGGCCGCCGTGGATGCCGCGTTGGATCTTCCCGTCCTGGTCGGACTGATCGCCGTCGCGCTGCTGTTCGACTTCCTGAACGGCCTGCACGATGCCGCCAATTCGATCGCAACGATCGTTTCGACCCGCGTGCTGCGACCGCAATTCGCAGTGTTCTGGGCTGCTTTCTTCAATTTCGTCGCCTTCACGGTGTTCGGCCTGCATGTCGCCCAGACCATCGGCACCGGCATCATCGATCCCTCGATCGTCGATGCCCAGGTGATCTTCGCCGCGCTCATCGGTGCCATCGTCTGGAATCTCGTGACCTGGGCGCTCGGCATCCCGTCCTCGTCCTCGCATGCGCTGATCGGTGGCCTCGTCGGCGGCGGCATGGCCAAGGCCGGGATCTCGGCCGCAGTGTGGAGCGGTCTCTCCAAGGCCGTGCTGGCCATCGTGCTGTCGCCGCTGGTCGGCTTCCTGCTCGCGATGATGCTCGTGGCGATCGTGTCCTGGCTCTCGATGCGTTCGACGCCGTTCGCGGTCGATCGCGCCTTCCGCATCCTGCAATTCGCCTCCGCCTCGCTCTATTCGCTGGGCCATGGCGGTAACGACGCGCAGAAGACCATGGGCATCATCGCCGTGCTGCTCTATTCGCAAGGCCATCTCGGCAATGAATTCTCGGTGCCGTTCTGGGTGGTGCTGTCGTGCCAGGCGGCGATGGCGCTGGGCACGCTGATGGGCGGCTGGCGCATCGTCCGCACCATGGGCCTGCGCATCACAAAGCTGACGCCGATGCAGGGCTTCTGCGCCGAGACCGGGGGCGCGGCAACCCTGTTCATGGCGACCTTCCTCGGCGTGCCCGTCTCGACCACCCACACAATTACCGGCGCCATCGTCGGCGTCGGCGCGGCCCGCCGGGTCTCGGCGGTGCGCTGGAACGTCGCAAGCTCGATCGTCTATGCCTGGGTGATCACCATCCCGGCCTCGGCCATCGTGGCTGCGCTGACCTGGTGGGCAGTCCAGATATTCAAGTGACGAGCTTCAGCCCGACGATGCCGGCGACGATCAGTCCGATGCTGGCGAGGCGGAACGCCGTGGCGGGCTCGCCGAACAGGATGATGCCGAGCGTCGCCGTGCCGACCGCACCGATCCCGGTCCAGACCGCATAGGCGGTTCCGACAGGCAGAGACTTCAGAGCAAGTCCGAGGAGGATAACGCTCCCGGCCATGGCCGCGAGCGTGACGACTGATGGAACAAGCCTGGTGAATCCCTCGGTGTATTTCAGGCCGATCGCCCAGGTGATTTCGAGAAGACCGGCGACGAACAGGATGCTCCAGGCCATGACGGCCCTCCATTCAAGGCAGGGTCGTCCCCGCGGCTGATATGCTGGTGGAGAGGAGGGCCGTCCCTCCCCAAACGGCGATATGGGGCTGGCCGCAGGAGGCCGCAATCACCAAATCAGGCTTGATCCGGCCCATTTTCCCTGCCAAACGCTCCCGCCATGTCCGACATTGCCGCCACCACAGCCGAATCGCCGGCCCGTTCCCCGCTTGCCGCTGAAGTGGCGCGGCGGCGGACCTTTGCGATCATCTCGCATCCTGACGCCGGCAAGACCACGCTGACCGAGAAGCTGCTGCTGTTCGGCGGCGCCATCAATCTCGCCGGCCAGGTCAAGGCCAAGGGCGAGCGGCGCAACACCCGTTCGGACTGGATGAAGATCGAGCGCGAGCGCGGCATCTCGGTCGTGACCTCGGTCATGACCTTCGAGTTCGAAGGCCTCGTGTTCAACCTGCTGGATACGCCGGGCCACGAGGACTTTTCGGAAGACACCTATCGGACGCTGACGGCGGTGGACTCCGCGGTCATGGTGATCGACGCCGCCAAGGGCATCGAGGCGCGCACGCGAAAACTGTTCGAGGTGTGCCGCCTGCGCGACATCCCGATCATCACCTTCATCAACAAGATGGACCGCGAAAGCCGCGACGTGTTCGAGCTGCTCGACGAGATCGAGAAGACGCTGGCGCTCGACACCACGCCGATGACCTGGCCGGTCGGCCGCGGCCGCGACTTCCTCGGCACCTATGACGTCGTCAGCGGCGGCGTGCGCCTGCTCGAAGGCGGCGGCGCCAAAACCGGCGCGGCCCAGCAGATCGAGATCGAGGAGCTCGCCAAGCTCAACGCCAATCTCGATGTGTCCGCGGTCAAGGACGAGCTCGAGCTCGTCACCGAAGCCTCGAAACCGTTCGAGCTGGAAGCATTTCGCGAGGGCCATCTGACGCCGGTCTATTTCGGCAGCGCGCTGCGCAATTTCGGCGTCGGCGATCTGCTCGAGGGCCTCGGCAAGTTCGCGCCCGAGCCGCGCGCACAGGACAGCGACCAGCGCAAGGTCGAAGCGACCGATCCGCGCATGAGCGCCTTCGTGTTCAAGATCCAGGCCAACATGGATCCGAACCACCGCGACCGCATCGCGTTCGCGCGCCTCTGCTCCGGAAAACTCAGCCGCGGCATGAAGGCCAAGCTGGTGCGCACCGGCAAGAGCATGCCGCTGTCGAGCCCGCAATTCTTCTTCGCGCAGGACCGCTCTGTCGCCGATGAAGCCTTTGCCGGCGACGTCGTCGGCATTCCCAACCACGGTACACTGCGCATCGGCGATACCTTGACCGAGGGCGAAGATTTCAACTTCGTCGGCGTGCCGAGCTTTGCGCCGGAAATCGTCCGCCGCGTCCGTCTCACCGACGCGATGAAGGCGAAGAAGCTGAAGGAAGCGCTCCAGCAGATGTCGGAAGAGGGCGTGGTCCAGGTGTTCCGCCCGCGCGACGGTGCACCGGCGCTGGTCGGCGTCGTCGGCGCGCTCCAGCTCGACGTGCTGAAGGCCCGGCTCGATGCGGAATATTCGCTGCCGGTCGAGTTCGAGGTCAGCGAGTTCCAGCTTGCACGCTGGGTCTCCTCGGAGGACCGCAAGAAGCTCGACACGTTCATCGCCGCCAACACCTCCAGCATCGCGGACGACGTCGACGGCGATCCGGTGTATCTCGCCCGCAACGAATTCTATCTCGGCTACACCAGGGAACGCGCCGAGGGCATCCAGTTCACCAACGTCAAGGACGTCAAGAAGAAGGGGTAGGGCCGTTCCGCCCACCGCTGCGCGGCCAACCATTCCGCTGTCATGCCCCGGCTTTGCCGGGGCATCCAGTACGCCGCGGCGGCTCGATTCCGTCATGTCCGTCTCGGAATACTGGGTCGCCGGGTCAAGCCGGGCGACGACAGCGTGCTTGAGCGCGAGCATGTGAACGCGCGCGGCCTTGACGCTTTCAGCGGCAATGCCACGTTGGTCTACGTGACATCGCGAGCTCGCATAATGATGTGGCGCGGCATCCTCATCTTTCTCCTGCTGACGATATCGACCGTCGCCGCCAATGCGCAGCGTCGCCAGATCAATCCCATCCCGTTCGCACACGAGCCGTGCAGCGTGCTCGACAACCGCCCGTGCACGCCGTCCTATTGCAGCCCGCTCGAGCCCGGGCCCTGCATTCCCGAGATCGACTATCCCTACGGCCAGAATTTGCAGCTGACGATCGAGAGCGTCCCGTCGGAGGCCGACCGCGCCAAATATCAAAAGCCCGATCACGATCTCAATACGATCGGCGACCTCTTCGCCGAACTGCGCACCTGTTGGTCGCCGCCGTCGGACAAAGCCCGCGCAGGCATGCAGATGTCGGTCCGTTTCAGCTTCAACAAGGCGGGCAGCCTGATCGGCCCGCCCCGCCTGACTTACGCGACCGCCGGCGTTCCCGCGGACACGCGAACGACCTATCTCAACGCGATCAATTCATCGCTGAAAGCTTGTCTGCCCCTGAAATTCACCAGCGGGCTCGGCGGCGCCCTGGCCGGGCGGCCGATCGCGATCCGCTATGTCGACAATCGGGAGCTCGGCAAGTAGCGCGTCAGTTGCGAGCGGCGGCCAATCGATGATACGCCATGGGCGGGGGCGCTGGACGAGGGGAGGATGTCGTGGGTCTGCTGGTCATGGTCCTGGGGCTGGTGCTGTTTTTCGTGGCCCATATTTTCACGACGAAACGCGACGCACGCGCGCAGGCGATCGCGAGGCTCGGCGAGGGGACCTACAAGATCCTCTATTCCGTGGTCTCTCTTGCGGGACTTGCGCTGATCGTCTGGGGCTTTGCGCACTATCGTGCGACCGGCTGGATCGACGTCTGGTATCCGCCGAAGGCGCTCAAGCACATCACGCTGGCCTTGATGCTGCCCGCCGTCATCCTGGTGGTCGCCTCCTATGTGCGCGGCCGCATCTACGCAACGCTGAAGCATCCGATGCTGGCCGGCATCAAGCTGTGGGCGGCCGCGCATCTGCTCGCCAATGGCGATCTCGGCTCGATCATCCTGTTCGGCTCGTTCCTGGGCTGGGCGGTGTATGACCGTATTTCGCTCAAGCATCGCAAGGACGCCGGGGCGCCGCCGATCCCGGTGGGCGGCGTCACCAACGATCTGATCGCAGTCGCCGTCGGTGTCGTGGCCTATCTGGCGCTGGCCTTTGCGTTCCATCCCGTGGTGATCGGTGTTCCCGTCGTGGGGGTATAGCCGATCGGCACAAGACAGGACCCTGAGGTCCGTGCCCGGAAGATAACAGAAACAACAAGCCGAGTCGTTCCGATGGACTGGTCGCAATGTCAGATCCCGCCGATGCGCCTCGAGGCGCGCTTTGGCGATCGGGTGGTGCCGGCGTTCTGTGATCGTCCGGCGGACCTGTGGACGATGATCCGGGAGGCCTGTGCGCGCAATGCCGATGGCGAAGCGCTGATCTGCGGCGAGATCCGGCTGAGCTGGCGGCAGGCGGTCGAGCAGGCCGCGCGGATTGCGGCGGGCTTCCGCAAGCTGGGCCTTAAGCGCGGCGATCGTGTCGCCATCCTGCTCGGCAACCGCATCGAGTTTCCGCTCCTGCTGTTCGCCGCCGCGCATGAGGGGCTGGTCACGGTGCTGCTCAGCACGCGCCAGCAGAAGCCGGAGATCGCCTACGTCCTCTCCGATTGCGGCGCCAAAATCCTGATCCATGAAGCGGGGCTCGCCGAGCGCCTGCCCGATGCGGGCGATGTGCCCGACGTCATCCACCGCATCGCAATCGACCACGATCCGGCTTTGTCGGGTTTCGCCGCGCTGGCGGACAATCCGCCGGCTCCCGCGCCGGTCGAGGTCGGCGAGGAGGACACCGCGATGATCCTCTACACCTCGGGCACCACAGGCAAGCCGAAGGGCGCGATGCTCGCCCATTGCAACGTCGTGCATTCCTCGATGGTGTTCGTGTCCTGCCTGGAATTGACGCAAGCGGACCGTTCGATCGCGGCGGTGCCGCTCGGCCATGTCACCGGCGTCGTCGCCAACATCACGACCATGATCCGCTGCGGCGGTGCGCTGATCATCATGCCGGAGTTCAGGGCGGCCGACTATCTCAAGCTGGCTGCGCGCGAGCGCGTCACCTACACGGTGATGGTGCCGGCGATGTACAATCTGTGCCTGCTCCAGCCGGATTTCGACAGCTACGACCTGTCGAGCTGGCGCATCGGCGGCTTCGGCGGCGCGCCGATGCCGGTCGCAACCATCGAGAAGCTCAAGGCGGCGATCCCCGGCCTGAAGCTTGCGAACTGCTACGGCGCGACCGAGACGACATCGCCCTCGACCATCATGCCGGGCGAGCTGACCGCGAGCCACATCGACAGCGTCGGCCTGCCGTGTCCGGGCGCATGCATTCTCGCGATGGGATCGGATGGGCGCGAGCTGCCGCATGGCGAGACCGGCGAACTCTGGATCCAGAGCGCCTCCGTCATCAAGGGCTACTGGAACAACCCGAAGGCGACGGCGGAAAGCTTCACTGGCGGATTCTGGCATTCCGGCGATCTCGGCTCGGTCGACGCTGAGGGCTTCGTCCGCGTGTTCGACCGCCAGAAGGACATGATCAACCGCGGCGGGCTGAAGATCTATTCGGCCGAAGTCGAGTCCGTGCTGGCCGGCCACCCCGCGGTGGTCGAGAGCGCGATCATCGCAAAGCCATGCCCGGTGCTGGGCGAGCGCGTCCACGCGGTCGTGGTGACGCGTGTCCCGGTCGGCAGCGAGGATTTGCGCGCGTGGTGCGCCGAGCGGCTGTCCGACTACAAGGTGCCGGAAACGATGGCGATCACGCCTGAGCCGTTACCGCGCAACGCCAATGGCAAGGTGCTGAAGCGGCAGCTACGGGAGCTACTGGGCACCTGAGCCGGACAGGTCGTCCGGGGTCTTCCGGGTGGTTAACGCCTTGATCGGGCTCGCTTTGCCTTGCCACCGCCATATCGTTAGGGTACCTCGCCGCCACACGGGGACGGGATTCCTGACGCGGACGCCTTGGCGCGCGCACCCGGACGGGCATGGGATTAGCATAAGTGTCTGAATTATTTGACGAAGTCGACGAGGAAGTACGTCGCGAACAGCTCAAGAAGCTGTGGGATAAATATTCGATCTACTTCATCGCCCTGATGGTGCTGATCGTTGCCGCCGTCGGCGGCTGGCGCGGCTATCAATATCTGGAGGCCAAAAAGGCCGCCGAGGCCGGCGCCGCCTTCGACAAGGCCGCCGAGCTGTCCGACCAGAACAAGCACGCTGAGGCCGAGGCCGCCTTCACCGAGCTCGCTGCCAAGGCGCCGTCGGGCTATCGCACCCTGGCGCGGCTGCGTGCGGCCGCCGAGGCCGCTAGCCGCGATCCCAAGGCCGCCGCCAAGATGTATGACGACATTGCTGTCGACCGCAGTGTGGATGGCGAGTGGCAGGATCTGGCGAAGATCCGTGCCGCGGGCCTGCTGCTCGACACTGCCTCCTATGCCGACATGCAGCAGCGGTTGGAGGCTTCGGCCACCCCCAACTCCACTTTCCGCCACAGCGCCCGCGAGATGCTGGCGCTGTCGGCCTGGCGCAACAACGACGCCACCGCGGCGCGCAAATGGCTCGACGTCATCGCCGAGGACGGCGAAACGCCGCCCGGCCTGCGCTCGCGTGCCGAGGCGCTTCAGGCTCTGCTGCCGCCCGTCGCCAAAAGCTGATCAAGAGCTGGACCAACGGGCCCTCTGACGTAGACGAGATACAAGATGCGCCGCACGCCACGCTTGATCGCAGCCGCCGTCCTGATCGCCTTCACCGGCGTCCTGGGCGGCTGTTCGAGCTTCGATCCAAGCGATATGCTCGACTTCCTCGACACCAAGAAGAAGCTGCCGGGCGACCGTAAGCCGGTGTTCCCGGAAGGGGTGCCGGGTCTCGAGCAGGGCGTGCCGAAGGAGATGTACAAGGGCGCCCAGCAGCAGCCCGATCCGAACGCGGGGGCGGTTGCCGCTTTGCCCGCGGAGCCGCCGCCCGAACCGGCCAAGCCGGCGAAGGGCGCGAAGGCGAAGAAGACCAGGCAGCCCGCCGCCGCGGCCGCTACACCGGCCGAGGCGCCTGCCGCTGAGGTCGATGGCGAGGCCCAGCCGGAGGCCGCGCCGCCCACGACCGCTCCGCCGTCCAAGCACAAGATCGTGCGCAAACGCACCACCGCGCCGCCGCCGGATCAGCCCGTCCAGGAGGCGCAACCGACCCAGACCACGCAGCAGCAGTCGCAGGGCGCTTTCCCGGCGCCGCTGCCGAGCGGCAGTTTTTCGCGCTGATCTCTTCATACATTGACAGGCGCAGCCCCGGCAGCGCACGAATGACCGATGCCCTTCACGATCGCCATCATCGGCCGGCCCAATGTCGGCAAATCGACGCTGTTCAACCGCCTGGTTGGGCAGAAGCTCGCGCTGGTCGATGACCTGCCCGGCGTCACCCGCGACCGCCGCGAGGGCGAGGCGAGACTCGGCGATCTCGAATTTACTATCATCGATACCGCCGGCCTTGACGAGGGCGCCAAGGGCTCGCTGACCGCGCGCATGCAGGAGCAGACCGAGGCCGCGATCGCCCAGGCCGACGCGCTGTTCTTCGTGATCGATGCCCGCATCGGCCTCACGCCCACCGATCGCGCCTTCGCCGATTTCGCCCGCAGGGCCAACAAGCCAGTACTGCTCGTTGCCAACAAGAGCGAGGGCAAGCACGGCGATGCCGGCGCGATGGAAGCGTTCGCGCTCGGTCTTGGCGATCCCATCCAAGTCTCGGCCGAGCACGGCGAAGGCATGGGCGAACTTTACGACGCGCTCGCCAAGCTGATGCCGGAGCCCGTCGAGGAGGAAGAGGACGACGACGCGCCGCTGTCCGAGGAAGAGGCCGCGATGCGCCCGATCCGGGTCGCCATCGTCGGCCGGCCCAATGCCGGCAAGTCGACGCTGATCAACCATCTGCTCGGCGAGGAGCGCCTGCTGACAAGCCCGGAGGCCGGCACGACGCGCGATTCCATCGCGGTCGAGATCAACTGGAAGGGCCGCGAGTTTCGCGTATTCGATACCGCGGGTCTTCGCCGGCGCTCGCGCATCGAGGAGAAGCTGGAAAAGCTCTCGGTCGCAGACGCGCTGCGCGCGGTGCGATTTGCCGAGGTCGTCGTGCTGATGATGGACACGCAGAACCGCTTTGAGGAGCAGGATCTGCGCATCGCCGATCTGATCGAGCGCGAGGGAAGGGCGGTCGTGCTCGCCGTCAACAAATGGGATTTGATGGAGACCAAGGGCGGCGGCGCCATTTCGAGCCTGCGCCGCGACGCCGACCACTGGCTGCCACAGGTCAAGGGCGTACCGATCGTTGCCGTCTCGGGCCTGATGGGCGAGGGTATCGACCGCCTGATGCAGGCGATCCAGGATGCCTATGCGGTCTGGAACAGGCGCGTGCCGACCTCGGCGCTCAATCGCTGGTTCGAGCAGGCGGTCCAGGCCAATCCGCCGCCGGCGGTCTCCGGCCGCCGGCTGAAGCTGAACTACATTACCCAGAACAAGGCGCGCCCGCCGAGCTTCGTGCTGTTCTGCTCGCGCGCCGACGCGGTGCCGCAGTCCTATTTGCGCTATCTGACCAATTCCATGCGCGAGACCTTCGAGCTGCCGGGCACGCCGGTGCGCATCACCCTGCGCGAGAAGGCCAATCCCTTCGCGCACAAGCGCAAGCGGCCGTCATGAGCGATGGCGCCGGCGAGGCGATGGCGCAGGGCACTGCGCCGGTCCGGCGCGGCGCGGTGGCCTTCATCTTCGTCACCATCCTGCTCGACATGATCGCGATCGGCGTGATCATGCCGGTCCTGCCCAAGCTGATCGAGGGCTTCGTCGATAACGATACCGCGCATGCGGCCCGCATCTTCGGCCTGTTTGGCACCGCCTGGGCGCTGATGCAGTTCGTGTTCTCGCCGGTGTTAGGGGCGCTGTCGGATCGCTTTGGACGGCGGCCGGTGGTGCTGCTGTCGAATTTCGGCCTTGCCGCCGACTATGTGCTGATGGCGCTGGCGCCATCCCTGCTGTGGCTGTTCATCGGCCGCGTCATCTCCGGCATCACCTCGGCCAGCGTCTCGACCGCGTTCGCCTATATCGCCGACATCACGCCGCCGGAGCGGCGTGCGGCGATCTTCGGCAGGATTGGGGCTGCCTTCGGCGCCGGCTTCATCCTGGGCCCGGCGCTCGGCGGCCTGCTCGGCGATCTCGATCCGCGGCTGCCGTTCTGGGCGTCGGCGGCTCTGAGCCTTGCCAATGCACTCTATGGGCTATTCGTGCTGCCGGAGTCCCTGGCGCCCGAGAAGCGCGCGCCGTTCCACTGGAGGAGCGCCAATCCGGTCGGGGCGCTGCATCTGCTGCGGTCCAACGCGGCGCTGGCCGCGTTGTCGGTCGTCAACTTCATCGCGCAGGTCGCCCATGTCGTGCTGCCCTCGACCTTCGTGCTCTATGCGACCTATCGCTACGGCTGGGATTCCAAGACGGTGGGGCTGACGCTCGCGATGGTCGGCATCTGCGCCATGGTGGTGCAGGGGCTCGCCATCGGTCCGATCGTGCGTGCGCTCGGCGAGCGCAATGCACTGTTGCTCGGCTTGTGCTGTGGCGCACTCGGCTTTGTGGTCTTGGGCGCTGCCCCGACCGGACCGCTATCCTGGCTCGGCATTCCCATTCTGGCGCTATGGGGCATCTCTGGCGCCGCGTCGCAATCGCTGATGACGCGGTTGGTCGCGCTCGATCAGCAGGGCCAATTGCAGGGCGCGACCGCGAGCGTGCAGAGCGTGTCGCAGCTGGTCGGCCCGTTCCTGTTCACGCTGACGTTTTCCTATTTCATCGGCGCCAGCGCGCCGCTGCATCTGCCGGGCGCGCCGTTCCTGCTCGCGGCGGTGCTGATGGTGGTTTGCGTGGCGATCGCGGTGAGGACGCTGGCTGCAACGAAGACAGCTTGATTGCCCGTTATGGCCGGGCTTGTCCCGGCCATCCACGTCGTTTGTCTGCGGCAAACGTGGATGCCCGGGACGAGCCCCGGGCATGACGTCGTTGAGGCTGTGCGTGACCGACTATCCGCTTACTTCTTTACCAGCGGGCACTCGCTATCCTTGAGCGGCTTGGCCGCGTCCTCCGGCGCGATCGTGGCGATCTGCTTGTAGTAGTCCCAGGGTCCCTTCGACTCCTCGGGCTTTTTCACCTCGAACAGATAGGCCGGAATGAGACGGCGTCCGTCGGCGCGCAGCGGGCCCTTGCCGAACAGCGGATCGTCGGTCGGCAGCTCCTTCATCTTGGCGACGACCTTGGCGCCATCATGCGGATTGCCGCCGAGCGCGTCCATCGCCTTGAGATAGTGAAGGACCATCGCATAGTTGCCGGCCTGCGTCATGGACGGCATCGCATTCTTGCTGGCCAGCGCCGCGAAGCGCTTCGACCAGGCGCGGGTCTGATCGTTCATGTCCCAGTAGAAGGACTCGGTGAAGGTCAGGCCCTGAGCGGTCTTGAGGCCGAGCGAATGCACGTCGTTGATGAACAGCAGCAGCGCGGCGAGCTTCTGGCCACCGGCAACGATGCCGAATTCGGCCGCCTGCTTGATCGAGTTGGTGGTGTCGCCGCCGGCATTGGCGAGCCCGACCACTTTGGCCTTGGACGATTGCGCCTGCAGCAGGAACGACGAGAAATCCGCAGTGTTGATCGGATGCTTGACGCTGCCGAGCACCTTGCCGCCATTGGCGGTGACGACCGCCGAGGTGTCGCGCTCCAGCGCATGACCGAAGGCGTAGTCGGAGGTGAGGAAGAACCAGGTGTCGCCGCCGGCTTTGGTCAGCGCCTTGCCGGTGCCGTTGGCCAGCATGTAGGTGTCGTAGGTATAGGAGACCGTGTTCGGCGTGCAGGCCTTGCCGGTCAGATCGGCGGAAGCTGCGCCCGAATTCAGCAGCACCGAATTCTTTTCCTTGACCAGATTGCTCACCGCCAGCGCGACGCCGGAGTTCGGCGTATCCGCAATGGCATCGACCTTCTCGTTGTCGATCCACTGCCGGGCGATGTTGACGCCGACGTCGGGCTTGTTCTGGTGATCGCCGCTCAGCACGTCGATCTTCCAGCCCTTCTTGAGCAGGCCGGAATCCTCGACCGCCATCTTGATGGCCACCACGGAGTTCGGACCGCCGATATCGGCATAGAGGCTCGACATGTCATTGAGGACGCCGATCTTGACGGTCTTGTCCTGTCCTTTGTCCTGGGCAGAGGCGGATGTGGCAAAACCGAAAGCGGCGCAGGCGAGCAGGGCCGCAGAGCGGCGCGCGAACGTCGTCATGAAAGATTCCCTCCGTTGTCAAATATGCGGACGGCTCTCTTGCGGAGCCTTGGTCCGGCTGTGGCTCTACCGTGTCCTACGGCCGGCGGCAATGCACCTAAAGCCGGAGGACGCTGCGTCGTAGCGTCATCCGTCCGTTAACTTTTGGACAAAATGCGTTGAGACGCTATGTGAGCGCGTCCGACAATCGGGGGAGGCGCCTCAGTCGATCAGGCCGGCGGCCGGAAGCTCATCAGGCTGCGGGCCTTGTAGTCGTAGAACTTACCGGTCTCGGTCCAGTCCGGGGCGCATAACGGCACGATGAATTCGGCCACCTGCTCGGGTGTATCGAGCGTTGCTGGATCTTCGCCCGGCATCAAGATGGCGCGCATGCGGGTGCGGACCGGGCCGGGGTTGAACAGGTTTACGCGCAGAGGCGTGTTCGCGGTCTCCTGCGCCCAGGCGCGCGCCAGCGTCTCCAGCGCGGCCTTGGAGGCGGCGTAGGGGCTGACATAAGCGGTCGCCTTGTTGGCGGCGCCCGAGGTGATGAACACGGCACGGCCGGCATCGGATTTCCTCAGCAGCGGCTCCATGCAGCGGATCAGCTGGAAGTTCGCGGAGACGTTCACGGCCATCACGTCGTTGAAGGTCTTGAGCTCGATATGGCCGATCGGCGAGGACGGGCCGAGCACGCCGGCATTGCCGACGAGGATGTCGAGCTTGCCGTAGCGCTCGTGCAGGCCGGCGCCAAGCCGCGCGATGCCGTCGGAGTCAGTGAGGTTGAGCGGCACCAGCGTGGCGCTGCCGCCGCCTTTCCGGATCTCGTCGTCGAGCTCTTCCAGCCCGCCCTGCGTGCGCGCGGTGGCAACGATATGCGCGCCGGCCTTCGCCAGCGCGAGGGCCGTGGCAAAACCGATGCCGCGCGAGGCGCCGGTGACGAGAGCGATGCGGTCAGCGAGTGGCTTGGTCATGGCCGGGTTTTACAGCCGTGGACGGCTGGAGCAAGCCCCACCACGCCGTCATTCCGGGATGGCGCGAACGGGACCGCGAAGCCGCCCGGAGCACCAGACCCGGAATCTCGAGATCCTCAGGTGCGCAATTGCGCACCATAGTTCGATGCTGCGCATCGCCCCAGGATGGCGCCTTCGGCGTCAGCTCGCCTCGGCCAGCAGCGACAGCTGCCGCGGCTGCGGCTCGGTCTGGGTCTGGTCGGTGAGATGGGTCGGATAGGCGCCCGTGAAGCAGTGGTCCGAGAATTTCGGATTGGCGGGGTCGCGCCCGGGTTCGCCCATGGCGCGGTACATGCCGTCGATCGACAGGAAGGCGAGCGAGTCGGCGCCGATGAGCTCGCGCATCTCCTCCAGCGAATGCGTCGCGGCCAAAAGGCCGCCGCGGTCGGGCAGGTCGATGCCGTAATAATCGGGATAGAGGATCGGCGGCGAAGCGAGGCGGAAGTGCACCTCCTTGGCGCCGGCATCGCGCATCATGCGCACGATCTTCTTCGAGGTGGTGCCGCGCACCAGCGAATCGTCGATCAGGATGATGCGCTTGCCTTCGATCGCAGTGCGATTGGCCGAATGCTTCATGCGCACGCCGGATTCGCGGATCGCTTGGGTCGGTTGGATGAAGGTGCGGCCGACATAATGGTTGCGGATGATGCCGAGCTCGAACGGCACGCCGGAATGCTGGCTGTAGCCGACCGCGGCGGGCACGCCGGAATCCGGCACCGGCACCACGACGTCGATCGGCACGTGGCTCTCGCGCGCCAGCTGCGCGCCGAAGGCCTTGCGCACCTCGTAGACGGAGCGACCGTGGACGATGGAATCCGGTCGGGAGAAATAGATGTATTCGAAGATGCAGGGGCGCGGCGCCATCGGCGGGAACGGCTTGTGGATGTCCTGGCCGTTCTCGTCGAACACGATGACTTCGCCCGGCTCGATGTCACGGATGAAGCGTGCGCCGATGATGTCGAGCGCACACGTCTCCGAGGTCAGGATCGGGCAGCCGTCGAGCTCGCCGAGCACCAAGGGGCGGATGCCGCGCGGGTCGCGCGCGCCGACCAGCTTCTTGTTGGTCAGCGAGACCAGCGCATAGGCGCCCTCGATCTCGCGCAGCGCGTCGATATAGCGCTCGATGAAGCGGGCGCGCCTGGAGCGTGCGACCAGGTGCAGGATCACCTCGGTGTCGGTGGTCGACTGCATCATCGCGCCGTGCTTCACGAGCTCGCGGCGCAGCGTCAGGCCGTTGGTGAGATTGCCGTTATGGGCAACCGCAAGGCCGCCGGCATTGAGCTCGGCGAACAGCGGCTGCACGTTGCGCAGGATGGTGGCGCCGGTGGTGGAGTAGCGGACATGGCCGACCGCCATGTTGCCGGGCAGGCGGTCGATTACCTCGCGGCGGGAGAAGGTGTCGCCGACGAGGCCGAGCCGGCGTTCCGAGTGGAAGCGGCTGCCGTCGTAGGAGACGATGCCGGCGGCCTCCTGGCCGCGGTGCTGGAGGGCGTGGAGGCCGAGCGCGGTGATGGCGGCTGCATCCGGGTGGCCGTAGATGCCGAAAACGCCGCATTCCTCGCGCAGCGTGTCTCCCTCCAGGTCGTCCTGTAGCTCGATCGCGGCTGGGCCAGAGGGCCTGTTCAAGTCGAGATCAAGCTGGGCGTCCTGGTCAGGGTGTCGCATCTCGTCCGCGCCTCTCTGTTGGCTCGATGGCCTCTTGGCCCAATCAACGTGCCGCAGGTTTCTCGATCAGCTTCTTCAGGCTGTCACGAGCCGGTTTGCTGTAGCCGTCGCCGCTGCCCGAAGGCGGCTGCTCGGAATCAGCTTGATCATCATCTGGTTTGTTTTTCTTGAATCTCTTCAAGATGGTGTTTTCGGGGTCGTCCGGCAAGAGCGCCATCAGCCAATCTCCGGTTCCCTGGAGCACCACGCGGGATTTGGCTCCCGTGACCCAGTCCGGGCGCTGCTTGTCCGGCACCAGCCAGGTGAAGAACAGGAACGCGACCACCACGATCAAAAGCCCGCGAGCGAGGCCAAACAGGAAGCCCAAGGTGCGGTCGAGCGCGCCGATCCGCGAATCCAGGATCATGTCGGAGATCCGGACCGTGATCACGGACACGATGACCAGGGTGCCGACGAACACGCCGGCAACCACCACCACGCTCGCGACCGTGTCGTTGTTGAAATAGGTCTTGGCGGTCGGCAGCAGCTTCGGGAACGAGTAGAGCGTCACGATCGCCGCCGTAGCCCAGGCCGCGATCGAGAGAATTTCGCGCATGAAGCCGCGGACCATGGCGAGCAGGCCCGAGACCAGCATCACACCGAGCAGGATCAGGTCGAGGAGTGTTACTGGCATCGGCTGGTCTGGTCCGCTCGTACGTCGAAGGTGCTCTAGCCGAATCGGTGTTTGGCCGTGGCCCTAAGTGAGGACCAGACGGCGTTCCCGGCAAGGCCGCAACCACGCAATCCCATGCTGCTTTTGTGACGGCTGTATAGCGGCGAGGGCGAAGGACGTCACCTCCGCCTAGCCCTCTCCGCGGCGGAATCTTGCCGGTGTGGCATTTTTCTCTGCCGATCCGCTGGATTCGCCCCGGCGTGAGCCGCGGGCGGCGATCTCGGCCACCAGGGTCGTCAGGCTGTTGATCGCATTGAGCGCGAGCCCGGCGTCGCCACCTGCCTCGCCACGGGCCGATTCGGGCAGCACGGCGCGCTGAAAGCCGAGTTTTGCGGCTTCCTTCAGCCGGGCCGGGGTCTGCGCCACCGGGCGCACCACGCCGGACAGCGAGATCTCGCCGAAATAGACCGCATCGGTGGGTAACTGCGCATTAACCAGGGACGACACCAGAGCCGCCGCGGCAGCGAGATCGGCCGCCGGTTCATGGATGCGCAGGCCGCCGGCGACGTTCAGATAGACGTCGTGGCCCGACAGCTTGACCCCGCAATGGGCCTCCAGCACCGCCAGCACCATCGACAACCGGCTCGGGTCCCAGCCGACCACGGCCCGGCGCGGGGTGCCGAGCGAGGTCGGCGCCACCAGCGCCTGCAATTCGACCAGGACGGGCCGCGTGCCCTCGATGCCCGCGAAGACTGCGGTGCCTGGGGTGCCGAGATCGCGCTCGGACAGGAACAGTTCCGAAGGGTTGGTGACCTCGCGCAGGCCAAGGCCCGTCATCTCGAACACGCCGATCTCGTCGGTCGGGCCGAAGCGGTTTTTCACGGCCCGCAGGATGCGGAATTGCTGCGAGCCTTCGCCCTCGAACGACAGCACGGCGTCGACCATGTGCTCGACCACGCGGGGGCCGGCGATCTGGCCGTCCTTGGTGACGTGGCCGACCAGGATGATGGCGGCGCCGGTCTTCTTGGCAAAACGAATGAGTGCCTGCGCCGAGGCGCGCACCTGGGTGACGGTGCCGGGCGCGGATTCCACGGTGTCGGTCCACATGGTCTGGATCGAGTCGATCACGATCAGCCGGGGGACGGCGCCTTCCGACAGCGTCGAGACGATGTCCTCGACCGAAGTTTCGGCGGCGAGCTGCACCGGCGCATCCGACAGGCCGAGCCGCTCGGCGCGCAGCCGCACCTGCGCGATCGCCTCTTCGCCGGAGATGTAGACGATGCGGTGGCCGGCACGCGCGAGCAGGCTGGTCGCCTGCGTCAGCAGCGTCGATTTGCCGATGCCGGGATCGCCGCCGACCAGCAGCACCGAGCCGCGGACGAAGCCGCCGCCGGTGACGCGGTCGAACTCGGTCATGCCGGACGAGAGGCGCGGGG
Organism: Bradyrhizobium diazoefficiens; assembly: GCF_016616235.1. Lineage (NCBI taxonomy): Bacteria > Pseudomonadati > Pseudomonadota > Alphaproteobacteria > Hyphomicrobiales > Nitrobacteraceae > Bradyrhizobium > Bradyrhizobium diazoefficiens. The sequence continues at coordinate 4,595,098 of NZ_CP067100.1, read as the reverse complement.
CGTCCTGGGTCTTTCCCGACAGGCTCTCCAGCGCAAACGTCCGGCCCTTGCGCCTGGAGCGGATCGAGACTGGCACGCTGCCGGTCGTGTCCTCCTCGGCAAGCGTATTCCATTCGCCGCAGGACTCGCACTTGCCTTGCCAGCGGTTATAGGCCGCGCCGCAGTTCTGGCAGACGAAGGAAAGGGTGGATTTGGCCATGGGGACAGTGAGTCGATGGGATCGACTCTACTCATAGCACGGAATGAAGCGGCGCGACGGCCGCGCCTAGGAACGCGGCTTCCAAACCGGCGTTCAATATCGAAATCTGGAGCATCTCATGAAACATTCAATTCTCGCAGCTGCCGCGGTGGCGATCGCCGTGGCGGCCTTCGGCATGTCCACACCCGCGGCCGCCCAAGACCGTTACTGCCTTCAGGGCCGAATTTGGGGCTATCCCGGCAATTGTCAGTTCGCCAGCTATGCGCAGTGCATGGCGAGCGCATCGGGAACCAATGCCTATTGCGGCATCAATCCGCGCTATGCTTATGCGCGCCGTTGGAGAGGATACCGGTGACCGATGGCGGCATTTGGCCTGGGCCGTATACCCACGCCCAAACGATCGGGCGCGATTTTGATACTAAGCGACCCCTGCGATGTTCAGGCCGCGCGAGAGGCTCGTCATGAGCAGAAGCTCCATTCCGATCGGAACCGTCGCTGTCGTACCCTTGGCCGCCATGGCTGCAGGCTTCGGCGACGCCCATCCCCCTTGAGCCCGACCAAATTCGTCTAGGAGGTCGGGCTGCTGGCTCGGCTTGCCCCTCCGCAAACCGGAAATCGCTGACGAGGTTCTGGCCGCCGGTCCATATGCGCGTGGCCCTCGGCGAAACGACTCCAGGCGCGCCAGCCGGCGGCGCGCCAGCCTTCTTGCTCGGCGCGTACACTCATAGGCGCTGCGACGGTTAGCTGCTGACTCGATTTGCTCTTGATCAAGTTCAGCAGCGTCGCCGCCACGATCATCATCAGGACGCCAGCAACGCTGAGTGCGATCTGCATCGCCAGCCCTTCCGAGACATCGAGCAGCGCCAGGACGCTGGCGAGCGTAAGCAGAACGCCGAGGCAGTAGATCGGCAACGAGTTCTTGCCACAGAGAATCGCACCGCGCATCACTGGCGCCGTCAACCCTCGCCGATTGGGAGGCACCAAGCATGCCGCCAAAATCGCAAGGGCCAAAAAATGCAATAGCCGGAATGGATCGAGATTTGATTTATCCATGGGATAAAACAGTTTCAGCAGCGCCTGCGGGACCATCCCGTCCAATAGTTTGATCCTCCAGCTCAATGCGATGATTAGGCTGAACACCAGATAGAGAGCGGCAGGCGCAAGCGCCGTGCGTGACGTCACCCATGGCTGCACTCTCTCGCCTTCGATCGTCCACCACGCGCCAAGTACAACAAGCAGCTGCCAGGCCAGAGGGTTGAAGGCCCAGTGGCCGCTCGGCCACGCCGGTATCGTCCAGCCGAATACATGCACCAGGGCATAAAGCGCCAGCGAGGCGCCGAGCATCACATTCGGCACTCGCAGCAGCAGCCACAGCAGCGGCGCGAATAAGAGATGAAGAAGCACGAAGATCGGCAACACGTCGGTATTTACCGGACAGTATTGCAGGATTGCCGCGTGCATGAGCGTCGCGCCTGGCTGGTCCAACAGAATGCGCGTATTGCTCTCGTCGGCAAGACGGTCCCCGCCTGCGAGGTAAACCAGGATCGCACAGGAGAGCGTGAGCAGCAGAAATGCGGCATAAATATCCCAACTTCGCCGCAGCGTCCGCCTCAGCAGGCCGGGCCAGCCCTCGGAGCGCCATATCTTGCCGTAGGCCAGTGCGCAGGTCACACCCGAGACGAACATGAACACTTCCGCGGCATCGCTGAAGCCGTAGTTCCGCAGCGTCAGCCAACTTCCGATGTTGTTGGGAACATGGTCGAGAAAGATGCACCAGAGCGCGATGCCGCGGCAGGCATCAATTCGCAGATCGCGACCGGAGCCTTTCAGCTTCGGCTGCGCGTTTGCCAATGGCTTCGGGGTGGCAATTCGATCATGCATCTGATTGCCCCGTCCGGCGTGCGAGCCGTCTCCAAGAGGAACGATCAAGAGCGACAGAAGCCCGGCTCTCTACGGCTATGAAAAGTACGCGATAACCGCGAGAGCAAAATCGGCGCTGAAATCCGGTGCGAGTGCGATGAGAAGCCCGGCACCGGTAGCAGGGCCGACAATGGCAGCAGCAATTTTGGGCATCATCATTTTTGCAATCCCCTCTGAACCTGTTGGGAAAGCCAATGCCGAGAAAAACATCCGACCACACCGCGAATCATAACAACGCGGCAGTCTGGAGTTGATTCACGCCGAACCGAGCCATGACGCGATTGCGATAACGATCGTAAGGTGGCGCTTGGCAGAAACTCTTGGCGGTGAGGCGGGTCGTGAAGGAGCATCGTTCAACCGGCACAGCTTGTAAATCAGCCCGAGGTCCACATTGAGAGATCCCTTGGTCCTATGATCAAGGTATCGCACGCTCTCGGCTTGCTCTGACGTCCACATCATAGGCAATGTCACCATTGCGCACAGGCCAAGGGAGGCCGACTCGCGCAGACCCCTTGTGGTCCGCACTCGCTTTTCTTGCTGTTGTATTGCGTGACACGACGCCCTTTAGCTCCCTGAGTGCCTGGCGGAACCGCTGATCGGGTCAGGGATAGGCGGTTCGGGGGCCAATCCTCGGCCACCTTCGTGTCGCCAAAGACCTGAAGGTGGGTGTATGATTTCTAAATTGGATCTCCGTGCAGGATAACGGAGAGCTTTTTATGAAGGTCCTGATTGTTGACGATCACGCATTGATTCGCGAGGCCTTGCACTCTGTTCTGAAGCAACTGAACCGAGAGGCAGTCATTTTTCAAGCTTCGAACAGCCAGCAGGCAATGTGCATCGTCGAGGAACATCCGGACATCAGCTTCATTCTGCTTGATATCAATTTGCCCGATCGAGATGGTTTTTCTGTTCTCCGCGAACTGCGTCAGCGCTATGCGACCATTGCTATCGTCATTCTCTCGTCATCGGACGATCAAGACACAGTCAAGCGCGCTTTCAAACTTGGTGCTCTGGGTTTCATCCCGAAAACCACCGAACGTGAGGTTATACTCAACGCTATCAAGTTGGTGTTCTCTGGCGGCGTTTACATTCCCTCACAAATGCTGGAAGAAACGAGGAGTCTTCGGCTTATAGCTGAGCCAGCGACGCGCGACTCTTTCAAGGGCATCGGGTTGACCGATCGACAGATTGAGGTGCTTGCGCTCCTCATGAAGGGAAGAAGCAACAAGGTCATTGCCAAGACACTCAATATGGCAGTACCGACAGTGAAGAACCACATCACGGCCGTTCTCAAGGCGCTCGGTGTAGCGAGTCGTGCCGAAGCGATAATAAAGGTAGGAAAAATGGGCTGGGAGTTGCCGCCAAAATCTGAATCATAAAATTGCCCCGGCGTCCGCTCCTATCCTCCATGATCCCTAAAGAGTTCGTGCATAACGGCGCGGAGCCGCATTGGCTCAACAGGCTTGTGCAGCAAAATAATCCCTTCTCGTTGGCGTCACGTAACGGTTCAGCTGCCGTATCGCCGCTGATCAGAATAGCTGGAATTGAGGAATCGAACGCCGCATTGATTTGTTCAATTGCGCGGATTCCGATCTTTCCGTTCGCAAGATGATAGTCCGAGATTATAAGATCGGGGCGTTCTTGGCGCTGAGCAACTCGCATAAGTGCAGCTTCGTCGGATCCGGCGGTAAGGACGGAGTATCCCCAATTGCCGAGCAATCCGCCCGTTCCCTCCTTCACCATTGGAGCGTCAGCAATAACTAGAATGCGCTTCCCTTCGGCTGCGAAGGCTCCGGGGTACGGGGAGTCAACGGGTACGGTGGACGTGACACATTCATCGACCATCGGAAGCTCGATCGCGAAGCGCGAACCTCGCCCCACTCTCGAAGCTAAGTCGATTTGATGGTCGAGAAGGAGGCGCAGCCTGTCAACAATGGCAAGGCCAAGCCCCAGGCCGCCGGACCGGTTCCGCTCTTGGGCGGGAACTTGATAGAACTCGCCAAAGATGTTCTGCTTCTGATCCTCAGGAATGCCGGGGCCGGTATCCCACACTTCGATGCGCAACCTTTCGCCGCGCCGACGGCATCCGACGATGATCCCGCCCTGCAACGTATAGCGGACGGCATTGGATACCAGATTGAGCAGTATGCGTTCGAGCAGCATGGCGTCGCTCCGCACCCAGGCGTTACTTCGCCTGATGCGTAGCTCCAGGCCTTTTTCTCGCGTCGCCTGATCAAAGGTCGTCTCAATTTTTTGCAGCAGGTGCGCGATTGGAAATTCGGTAATTTTCGGAGTAAGCATCCCGGCATCGAGCCTGGAGATATCCAGGAGCGAATTGAACATTTCATCCATTTCTTTGCGCGCTGCATCGACCCGTTCGATCGTCTTTGTCCTCTCCCTCGAATTGAGCGGCGTGCGCAGCTGGGCAACGAACAAGCCCAGTGCATGTAACGGTTGCCGCAAATCATGGCTTGCCATGGCAAGAAAGCGTGATTTTGCGGCGTTGGCGAGCTCCAGTTCTTGCGTGCGTTCTGCGACGTTGTGCTCGAGTCCGATCTGTGCGCGGCGCAGACTTTCCTCCGCTTTCTTGCGTGCCTCCACGTCGGCGCTGAGCAAGAGACTTGGAACGGTAATACTGATCAAGAACATCAGCACCAGCAGGAACGAAGAATTGAGATTTCCGCTCGTGAAGGGGCCGCCGCCCATGAGCGTCCCCCAAATCGTGGTGCCCGCAAGCACCAGCGCGACCGTTGCGGTGTCGCGCGGACCGCGGCGCAGTGCCGCCCATAACATTGGCAAGATCGCAAGAAAACCTAGCGGATCTCGGCCTGGCGTTTGCTCGATCAGGGGGCTGAAGGCAATTAGGCCAAGTACCGCCGCTGTCGCGAGCACGCCGACCGTCTCCAAAAACTCATTGCGGCTGAAAGCATAATGGTGGCCTGCTGCCCAAAGCACAATAACCGGGGCAATCACCAGCGCGCCGGTCACATCTCCCAGCCACCATGTGATCCAGGCGTCGGCGAAATTCTTGGGTTCGATGTACCCGACGGTTGCGAGGCTCGTTAGTCCAATGCTTGCGCTGATCGGCGTCGCGATTACGACGCAAATCAGAGCAAACTTTGCGACAGAATTTGGCGTTGAAAATGTGTTACGGCCGCCCGACCACCGATTGATGAGATAAGCGCCGACAATCGCTTCGAGAGAGTTGCCGGTTGCAATAGCAACTGAGGTGGCAACCGAGCCGGCCGTCGTGGCATTGGCGACCATCGCCGCTGTAAAAATTGCGGGCCAAATCCGATATCCCCGCAACAGCACCGCCGCCAGCGCGACGCCCGTCGGCGGCCAAATTGGCGTTGCGCTGGGATGAATAGAGGCGAGGGCAAGGCCGCCTTTTGCCAGGGCGAAATAGATCGCTCCAATTGCGACCAGATCCCCGGCATAGCTAATGCTTCGGCAGGAACTTGCCTCCGGAATCAAAAATCGTGGATCGGACATCGTTAACACTTTGACTTGGCAATAAGGTCGTCCACCATGGCTGACTTTTTGCGTGGCCGCAGAAGCCTACGTGGTCGAAAGTACCTCGCGAACAAACCAGTGTCTGCGACCGGACGCGTGCCGCGCCGGAACTTCGATGAGCGGTAGTGGACCGCACGCGCAACACGGCGATTACCTCGGAGCGCGCTGAAAGATGTCAGGGTGGGCTGGCTAATGCGTTGAGGACTGCGCCAGCTCCGTTCTAAAAATTCCTCAAGTCAGACAAGAGACGACCTGATCGAAGGCAAAGGATGAGCCGATGAACGGCAAACTCAATTCACGACTTTGTAAGCGTAAGTACGGTTGGCACAACCAGTGCATCCTGAATCTCAACGATACAAGCTCTGCGCTTCGGCACCGCCCACCGTCGATCTTATCGAGCCAGCATTCATTCACGCGCTCTCTGCCAGTTGATGCAGCAAATCGTGTCAGTTCACATGAAACGAGGCGCAGGAAAATCGGCTTGTGACTCCGGTCGCGACAGCGACGCGGCAACTATGCCGTCCCCTGCTACGACGAGAGCGGGGCGAGACATTTAGCCGCAATTGTGCGCCTTACCGCGGCGATCCGATTTGCTTCAGCCCGTAGCTTTATCGCGCTCGCAAAGAGGTCGAACGGTCCTTCAACAGGATCAGACAATGTCGTCGTGTGGCGACGCCCTGCGACAGGCTTGCGGGAAACGACGTTATCCCCGTCCAACTCGCATCTTCCGGCTATCGCTCGCCGCGCGTTATGAGTCCACCTCCTCGCCCTGGGTCTTCCTATCGAGGCGCTTGCCGATCTCCCGCAGAAATTCGGTGAGGCCCTCATCGGCCGTCACATCGTCAGGCGCAGCGATTGGCGTAATGCCCCAGTTCGCCAGGACGGCCGCCTGCACGGGGTTGTGCCGCGCCACGAAGGCGAAGGATTTCGGCCGGTCGTGGCGGTGCCCGGAATCTTCCCATGTCTGCCAGATCCGGTGCAGCAGAAGCCGGATATTCGGATCCGACATGCTGTATCCGATGAACAGGAGGGTGCTGGCGAGCGCGTCGGCGCGAAAGCAGACGTCGAGCGGCGAATCGAATGCGAGCCGATTGAGGAAGTCGGTCTCGGTCAGAACCAGCGAGGCGTCATCGTCGAAGTCGCCGTGGTATTTGATGATGTGGGTGACTCCGGCAGGAGCGCTCGCGATCTCCTTGGCGTTGCTGATCTTGGCATAGGGCTTGCCGAGCACATCGAATGCCGTTTCCAGATTGCGGTCGTAATTCGTCGTGTAGATGATGGGAAAATCGAGCTCGACGATCAGCTTGTGAAGCTGCGACGCTGCGATCTTCTCCGGATCGACCCGCCAGTTGCGGTCGAGCCAGCTGCGGAGCGGGCCAATGCCGCCGCGCTTCAGCCGGTAATACTCCGCCAGCATCTGATAGCCGCCGTGCATGCCGTCGATGACGCCGGGTTCGAGGCCGAGATCATCAAGCAGGTGGTCGATGAGCGACTGCCAGGACGGCAGGCCAACGGCCATCGAAACCCCCGCACCGACGAACAGAATTGCGCGCCGCTGCCGTATTGCACCGGCCAGCACGTCGTATGTCGGCCGCTCGTCTGCGAGTTCTCTGCTCCGGTCGTCCATCCAGGACAAATGAGCGGATGCGCTGCGGGTTCCTGCGTGGGGCCGATCGGTTCAGTCGCTCGGCACTCGGCACCTCCGCAGAGCGGGAGCCTCACGCCTGCGTGGCGTTCCACAGCATCGAGAGCCCGGCTGCGATCATGATCGCGTCCATCAACAGGCGGAACACGTCCGCCTTCAGATGCAGCACGAAGCGTTTTGCGATGAAGGCGCCGGCCATCAGCGAGGCTCCTGCGATCAGGCCCTTGATGAAGACCTGCTGCGTCAACGCGCCGAAGCGCTCGAAGGTCACGGACTTCGCGAAATAAAGCCCGAGCGAGGAGGCGGCCTCGGTCGCGAGGAAGGCGCCCTTGGACAGGCCGTAGAACAGGAACAGCGGCACGCTCAGCGGGCCGGTCGAGACCACGATGCCGGTGAGATAGCCGATGACGGCGCCGCCGGTCGCCAGATGCCAGAGATTGGCCTTGAGATCGTGCCGCGCCAGGGCGTGCCGCACCGGCACCATCGCGATCAGGAAGATGCCGATGGCGAGATCGACGGCGTGTGCAGGCAGCGCCAGCAGCGTCCGCGCGCCGAGCACTGCGGCCGGAATGCCCGTTACGGAATAGGCGGCGCAGCCCCGCCAGTCGACCTCGCGCCACCAGGCCAAAATGCGCGAAAAGTTCGCCAGCACGGAGGCGACCGCCATGATCGGCACGGCTTCCTTCGGTCCATAGGCCGAGATGAGCACCGGCATCAGCATGATCGACGAGCCGGTGCCGACGATGCCCGAGATGGTGCCGGCGATGAGGCCGACGGTGAGGACGAAGAGGAAGGCCAAGGGCGGAGCTCCAGGAATCGGAGCAGTCTAGCCGGAGGAGGGGGATGCGTGAATGGCGGCGTTCTTGTTCCGCTATCGACCCTCTCGTGTCCCGGACGCGCTGCAGCGTGCAACGCTGCCGCGCAGAGCCGGGACCCAGCAAGCCACACAGTCAGCTGCTGCATAGGTCCCGGCTCTGCAGCCATCACGCCGGACGATGCTTCGCATCGCCGGGAGTGCTGCGCTGAGTCCGGGATATTGCCAACCCGTCATTGCGAGCGCAGCGAAGCAATCCAGGCTCCCTCCGAGGCAAGGCTCTGGATTGCTTCGTCGCGAAGCGCTCCTCGCAATGACGGAAGATGCGCAGGCCGTCAGCCTTGCTCGTCCATCACCCGCAGCTTCTCGACCCGGCGGCGGAAATCCTCGTCGGTGGAGAATTCGGCGGACAAATAGGAGGAGACGAGGTCGACCGCGAGCCAGGCACCAACGATCTGCGCGCCGATGCACATGACATTCACATCATCATGCTCGACGCTCTGATGCGCGGAATGCACGTCGTGGCAGACCGCGGCGCGGATGCCCTTCATCTTGTTGGCGGCGATCGAGGCGCCGACGCCGGTGCCGCACACCATGATGCCGCGTGCAGCCTCGCCCGAGGTCACCTTCTGGGCGACCGCACGGGCGATGTCGGGAAAATCCACCGGCTTGTCGTCATAGGAGCCGACGTCGAGGACGTCGTGGCCAAGCTTGCGGATGTGGTCGATGACGGTCTGCTTGAGCGGCCAGCCGGCGTGGTCGGATCCGATGACGAGACGCATGTGATGTCCTTCTTAATTTGCATTGACCGTGACAGCCGAAGAGCGGCTGTCACGGTTTCTCTGTGGTTCAGCTACGCATCTCGGGCGGCAGATCGACGCCGTGGAATTTCTTGTAGATCGCGTTGAGCTTGCCGTTCTTGACGTTTTCGGTGATCCAGGCATTGAGCTTGTCCATCAGGCGCTGCTCACCCTTTTTCAGGCCGATGGCGAGGTCGAAGGTTGCCAGCGGAATCCGGGACTCGAACACGCGCGATGGGTTCTTCACGCCGATCTGGTTGATGATCGTCGCGGACGAGGCGACGCAATCGACCTGGCCGGAGACGGCTGCCGTCACCATGGTGGCGTCGTCATCGTAGCGGGCGATCTTGAGGCCCTTGTCCTTCATGTTGGACAGGGTGGTGTCCTGCGTCGTGCCGCGCGAGACGCCGATCGGCTTATCCTTCAGGTCGGACCAGTCCTTCACGGACGACGATTTCAGGCAGCCTACGTCGGATTGCAGGGTCGCGTAGCGCTTGGTGAAGTCGATCACCTTGGCGCGCTCGGCCGTCACCGACAGGGTCGAGATGATGATGTCGGCCTTCCCGGTGAGGACGTTCGGGATACGGGTCGCGCCGGTGGTCTGGACGAATTCGAGCTCGAGACCCCAGTCCTTGGCGAGCAGCTGCGCCACTTCGACATCCGAGCCGGTCGGCTTCATGCTGCTATCCATCATGCCCGAGGGCGGGATGGCGAGATCGGTCGAAATCCGGATCTTCTTGGCCTGGGTGATGTCGTCGAGCAGATCGGCCGATGCCGGCGTGGCCGCGACCATGACGAGTCCCAGCAGCGCGGCGGCGGTGCCCAGCAGTGTCTTGGTTGTCATCCCTAGTTCTCCTCTCCTGTTATGATTTTAGGTTTCCAGTGCCCACAAATTGCGTGAGCTCGGGGGTCGTCGGCGATGTCAGGATCGACGCAGGTCCGGTCTCGTGGACCTTGCCGCGATGCATGAAGACGATCCGGTCGGCGATGCCTTTGGCAAAGCCCATTTCGTGGGTGACCATCACCATGGTCATGCCGTCTGCCGCGAGCTGCTCGATCACCTTCAGCACTTCGGCGGTGAGCTCGGGATCGAGCGCCGAGGTGACCTCGTCGAACAGCATCACCTTCGGCTGCATCGCGAGCGAACGTGCGATCGCGGCGCGCTGCTGCTGGCCGCCCGAAAGCTGTTCGGGATAGGCGTGCAGCTTCTCCTCGAGCCCGACCTGCGCCAGCACTTTTCGCGCGAGCTCCTTGGCCTGCGAGGAGGTCATGCCCTTCACCGCGCAGGGCGCGAGCGTGATGTTTTGCTCGATCGTGAGGTGGGGAAACAGATTGTAGCTCTGGAAGACGATGCCGACGTCCTGGCGCAGTGCGCGCAAGTTCACGTCGGGACGGTCGACGCGGTGCCCGCACACGACGATCTCGCCGCTGTCGACCTTCTCGAACCGGTCGATGCAGCGCAGAGCCGTGCTCTTGCCGGAGCCGGAGCGGCCGATCAGCGCCAGCACCTCGCCGCGCTGGACGGCAAAGGAGACGCCATCGAGCACCCGGAGCGGGCCAAAGCTCTTTTGCACGTCGCGGAGCGACACAATCGGTTCGGAGGAAGGATTTTGCTGCATGTCAGGCTGGCGCGAGGTTGGACCTGCCACGCCCCATCCGCCGTTCCAGCCTTTGGCTGAACAGGGAGAGGGGATAGCACATGGCGAAATAGGTGAGGGCGATGATGGCGTAGATGGCGAACGGCTCGAACAGCGAGTTGTTGACGATCTGGCCCGAGCGCATCAGCTCGACGAAGCCGACCACCGAGGCGAGCGAGGTGTTCTTGATGATCTGAACCATGAAGCCGACGGTCGGGGGCGTCGCGATGCGGATTGCCTGCGGCAGGATCACCTTCATCATGCGCTGCGTCCGGCTCAGTGCCAGGCCTTCGGCAGCTTCCCATTGCGGCTTCGGCACCGATTGGATGCAGCCGCGCCAGATCTCGCCGAGATAGGCGGCGACATAGAGCGTCAGCGAGGCCCCGGCGGCGGTGAGTGGCGAAACCTTGAGGCCGATGGCGGCGAGGCCGAAATAGCCGAGGAACAAGATGACGAGCAGCGGCGTGCCCTGGACCAGCTGGACATAGATGGCGCTGGCGATCCGCACCGCTTTGAGTGGTGAGATCCGCGCCAGCGCGATCACGAAGCCGACGATGCCGCCGCCGATGAGCGCGATCACCGACAGGCCCATGGTCCACAATGCGCCCTGGCCGAGGAACATCAGATGATTGATGTTGAGATGTCCGCCCATGCTCATCTCACAACGGCGTGCCGAGCCGGCGCCGGCGCGGAAACAGCACGAGGCCAAGGCCCCAGAAGCCGGCACGCATCACCAGCGACAGGATGACGTAGAGCACGGCCACAATGATGTAGGTCTCGAACGCCCGGTAAGTGTCCGACTGGATGTAGTTGGCGACCGCGGTGAGCTCTTCCGCCGAGATCTGCGAGCAGACCGAGGAGGCCAGCATCAACAGCACGAACTGGCTGGTCAGCGCCGGATAGACCTTCTCGATCGCCGGCAGCAGGATGATGTGCCAATAGATCTGAAGGCGCGACAAAGCGAGCCCTTCGGCGGCCTCGATCTGGCCGCGCGGGATCGCCTCGAAGCCGGCGCGCATGATCTCGGCGGTGTAGGCACCGACATTGATGGTCAGCGCAGCCACCGCCACCGTGAAGGCGGAGAATTTCAAACCCAGGCAGGCAAGACCGAAATAGACCAGAAAGATTTGCACCAGCAGCGGTGTGTTGCGGATGGTCTCGACATAAACCGTGCAGGCAACGGCGATCAGCCGTTTGTGCGTGCCGCGCCCGACCGCGGCGAGCGTGCCGAGCAGGGCGCCCAGCACCGTGGCGAACGCAGCAAGCTCCAGCGTGAGGGCGGCACCGGCCAGAAAGCTCGGCCAACGCTCCAGCACCGCGGGAAAGTCGAGTTGGAGGCTCATCGCCGTCAGGTCAGCCGGTGGTCTGGTTGGTCATGCGGTCATAGACGCGGAACAGCGCCTGGTTGCCATTGTTGCCTTCGCCATGGGCACGCGCGTCGACGTATTGGCTGGTGACGAGCGCGGTGCCGGGCAGCGGCACGTTCAGCGCCTGGGCCTGCTCCTGCACCAGGCGGAGGTCCTTGAGTTGCAGATCGATCCGGAAGCCGGCGGAGACGTCGCCCGCGATCATCGCGGGGCCGAGCTTGTCGAGCATCCAGGAGGCCGCGGAGCCACCGAGCAACACTTTGCGCAGCAGGTTGAGATCGAGGCCAGAGGCACGACCGAACGCGAGCGCCTCGCAGATCGCCTGGATGTTGATGCCACAGATCAGCTGATTGCAAAGCTTGACGGTCTGGCCGGCGCCGGATGCGCCAACATGGGTGATGGTCGTGCCCATTGCGCGGAAGAACGGCTCGGCCTGGGCGAAGGCGGCTGCATCGCCGCCGGCCATGATCGAGAGCGCGGCGTTCTTCGCGCCGACCGGTCCACCCGAGACGGGCGCATCGATGAAGCTGACGCCGGTCTTTTGCAGATCGGCATGGATGCGGCGGACCGCGACCGGCGAGATCGTGCTCATGTCGACGATCAGCTTGCCTGCTGGCGGCGACTTCAGGAGGCCGTGCTCGCCATAGATGGTCGCCTCGACATGGGGCGTATCGGGCAGCATGGTGATGACGATGTCGGCGCCTTGCGCGGCATCGGCGGGGCTCGTGGCGCGCCTCGCGCCTTCCTTGACGCTATCGGACAGGGCGGCTTCGTTGAGATCGAAAGCGCGCACGACGTGGCCGGCCACCAGCAGATTGCGCACCATCTCGCGGCCCATTGTGCCGATGCCGATGAATCCCACAATGCCCTTGTCGTTCCGTCCCATGTCATCAGTCCGTTTCTTGGTTAGTCAGCGATCGGCGTGAGACGCTGGTCTTGTCGATGTCGCCGACGATGGCCCGCCTGCGGTACTCGTCGCCGATGGCAAAATGCTTGCGCAGCGTCGCGTCCGCACGCTCCGGATCGCGTTCGATGATCGCCTCGAAGATGCGCCGGTGATCGTCGATCAGATAATTCTTCATCGATGGGAAAGCCTGCACCAGTTCGCGGCGGCTGCGATGCGAATGCGTCAGCAGGCCCGCCATCGAGCTGTGCAGCACCGTCAGCGTCTCCGAATGCGAGGCTACGACGATGGCGCGGTGGAATTCGAAATCGGCCATGCCCCCTGCATCCGGCTCGTCGATCGTCTCGCCGATCTTGGCGAGCGCGCGCTGGAGGCGTTCGAAATCGGCAATGTTGGCGCGCTCGCAGGTGAGGCGGATCGCCTGGCATTCGATCGCGACGCGCGCCTGCATGACGTCGTCGAGCATGTCCGCCTGCTGGGCCAGCGCAAAGGTGAAGAAGTCATTCAGCACCGAGACATCAGGGCGGGTCACGACGGTGCCGATGCGGTCGCGGATCTCGACGATCCCAAGCACGGTGAGGGCGCGCAGAGCCTCGCGGACGATCGGCCGGCTGACCCCGAGAAGCGTCGCCAGCTCGCGCTCGGAAATCAGGCGGTCACCGGGCTTGAGCGAGCCCGCGAGCAGGCGCTCGCGCAGGAAGGCGAACACTTTCTCGAAGCCTTTTTCGCCTTCGGCGGCTCGCTTGAGCTCCATCCCCGTCCCGGTTTGGTCTGATCTTGGTCATGCCAGTATGCTGACCAAGAGGCGAAGGTCAAGAGGGCGAAGATCGAGCTGACCGAGGGAGGGATTCTTCGCGCGGCGTGTGCCAAGCCATTGAATCGGCTCGTGCCGGCTACTGTGCATGGGGTTGTTTTCGTATTTTGTTGGGCCGCCCTAAGACCCCGCACGGTCCGCACGCTCACTTGCGCGGGAAGGGCCGAAGAATTTGTGGTGAGGGCCGTTACCGCAACACCACCCACGCCGGCGCGTGATCGCTCGCGCCATCTTCGCCGCGGACCGTCTTGTCGACGCCGGCCTTGGCGAGGCGCGGGGCGAGGGCAGGGCTGAGCAGCAGATGATCGAGCCGCAGGCCCGCATCGCGCGGCCAGCGGTTCCGCTTGTAGTCCCAGAAGGTATAGATGCGCTCGTCCGGATGCAGCTCGCGGATCGCGTCGCACCAGCCGTGTGCGACGAGCGAGGCAAAGGCCGCGCGGCTCTTCGGCTGGATCAGCGCATCCTTGTCCCATGAGCGCGTCGGATAGATGTCGATCTCGGTGGGCGCGACGTTGTAGTCGCCGGCGAGCACCACGGGCAGATCCTGCTTGATGAGGGTCTTGGCGTGGCGCTTGAGCCGCGCGAACCAGTCGAGCTTGTAGTCGAATTTCGGCCCCGGCTGCGGATTGCCGTTGGGAAGGTAGATGCTGGCGACGATGATGCCGCGCACGGCGGCCTCAATGTAGCGCGCTTCGCGATCTTCAGGCTTACCCGGCAGGCGGTCGCGGGTTAGCACAGGCTCGACGTTGCGGGCGAGGATGGCGACGCCGTTCCAGGTCTTCTGTCCGCGCCACACCGCACCATAGCCGGCCTTTTCGATCGCGGCCGCCGGAAATTCGCCATCACTTGCCTTCAACTCCTGAAGCGCGACGACATCAGGCTTCGCTGTGCGCAGCCAGGCCAGCAGATTGGGCAGGCGGCGGTTGATGTTGTTGATGTTGAATGTCGCAATCTTCATGTAGAGCTACCGGCTCCTGCCGCCCCATACCGGAGATACAATGTCCAAGTTGAGCTTTGCCGCCATCGTCGCCGCTGTCGCGTTCTCCGGTGTCGCTTCGGCACAATCGTCCGATCCGCGCGGTGCGTGCAAGGCGGACTATGACAAATTCTGCGCCGGCATCGCGCCGGGCGGCGGCATCGTCGCATGCCTCAATGGCAAGCGCGATCAGCTCAGCGCCACCTGCAAGGCGGCACTGGACAACAGGAAGAAGAAGTAAGCGGCCGATAGATCAGCTCGGCAGCGGTGGCGGATTTGCCGGCTGCTCGACCCGAGGCGGTGAGGGCGGCTGTTCGGCCGCCTCCGCCTGCGCCGGCTTTGCCAGCGGCTCCGCCACGTTGCCGCCCTTGTAGACTCGGGCGTAGCGGCGGCCGAGGCTGGTCAGCACCTCATAGCCGATCGTGCCGAAATGATGCGCGAGCTCGTCGACGGTAATGCCTTCGCCGAGCAGGCTGACCATATGCCCGCGTCGCGCCGCGTTCGGCGGCAGATCGGTGATGTCGATCGCGATCAAGTCCATGGAGACGCGGCCCGCGACGGGGCAGCGTTTGCCTGCGACGACCACCTCGGCGCCGCGGGTGCCGTCGTTCGAGCTGGCGGCGCGGAAATAGCCGTCGGCATAGCCGACCGCGATGATCGCCAGTTTGGTCGGCCGCCGTGCGCTCCAGGTGCCGCCATAGCCGACGGTGTCGCCGCGCTCGACATTGCGGACCTGCACGATGCGCGCCTTGAGGTCGACCACCTGCTGCATCGGATTGTCGGCCTCCGGCGTCGGATTGACGCCGTACAGCGCCGCGCCCGGCCGTACCAGGTCGAACTGGAAGGGCGCGCCCAGGAAGATGCCGGAGGAATTGGCGAGGGAGGCCGGCACGCCGGAGAATTCGCTGGCGATGGCGCGGAAGGAAGCGAGCTGTTTCGCGTTCACCGGGCTGTTGAGCTGCTCGGCCGAGACCAGATGGCTCATCACCAGCGTGATGCCATGATCGCCGGCATTGATGCGGGGGATGATGGCCTGCGCCTCCGACAGCGTCAGCCCGAGCCGGTTCATGCCGGTGTCGATGTGAATCGCGGCGCCGCCGGACCAGCCGGTGCGGCGGCAGAACACGTCCCACTCGGCGAGCTCGTTGAGATCGCCGATCACCGGCCGGCAGTTGATCCTGGCATAGTGCTCGCCGGTGTTCTGGAAATAGCCGCCGAGCACGTAGAGCGCGGCCTCCGGCACGGCACCACGCACCTTGCGGGCTTCCTCGATGGTGGCGACGAAAAAGGTCTTGCAGCCGGCCTTGTTCAGCGCCCGCGCGACTTGCTCGGCGCCGCAGCCATAGGCATCGGCCTTGATCACCGCCGAACATTCGGCCGGCACCGCCGTCTTCTCGAGCTTGCGCCAGTTGGCGATGATCGCGTCGAGGTCGACGGTGAGCACGCCGCCGAAGCTGGCGAGCGCGGCAGCCTGATTGGCCTCCGCGGAGAGAAGGCCGGATTGCGGGATCAGTTTCGGGTCGGACGCCATCGTCATGGCGCCGTTTTACGCAAGAGGGCGTTTCTGTTCAAGGAACTCAGTAATCGCTGCGATCCGGGATCTGGCCGTCATGCGCGAGGTCGCCGAAGCGCGTGACCGAGGCGTCGAAGTGCAGCTCGACCGTGCCGGTCGGACCATGGCGCTGCTTGCCGATGATGACTTCGGCGCGCCCCGCCGTACGCTCCATATCGGCTTGCCATTTGGCGTGTTCCTCGGTGCCGGGGCGCGGCTCCTTCATCGCGAGGTAATATTCCTCGCGGAACACGAACAGCACGACGTCGGCGTCCTGCTCGATCGAGCCCGATTCACGCAAGTCGGAGAGCTGCGGCCGCTTGTCGTCGCGCGATTCCACCTGGCGCGAGAGCTGCGACAGTGCAATCACGGGAACGTTGAGCTCCTTGGCCAGCGCCTTCAGGCTGGTGGTGATCTCGGTGATTTCCTGCACGCGGCTGTCGCTGGCGCGCTTGCCCGAGCCGGACAAGAGCTGGATGTAGTCGATCACGAGGAGATCGAGCCCCTTCTGCCGCTTCAGCCGGCGCGCCCGCGCCATCAGCTGCGCGATCGAAAGGCCGCCGGTCGCGTCGACATAGAACGGCAGCGACTGCAGCTCGATGGAGACTTGGCGGATCTTCTCGAAATCGGCTTCCGTGATGCCGCCGCGACGGATGTGGGAGGAGGGGATGCCGGTGCGCTCCGCCACGATACGGGTGGCGAGCTGGTCGGCCGACATTTCGCAGGAGAAGAAGCCGATCACGCCGCCATTGGCGGCCTTCATGGTGCCGTCGGCCTGGAGTTCGCCCACATAGGCCTGTGCGACGTTGTAGGCGATATTGGTCGCCAGCGACGTCTTGCCCATGCCGGGGCGGCCCGCAACGATGATGAGGTCGGACTGCTGCAAGCCGCCCATCTTGGTGTCGAGGTCGCGCAGGCCGGTGGAGATGCCCGACAGCTTTCCGTCGCGCTGGAATGCTTTCGCCGCGAGATCGACCGCGACCGTCAGCGCCTGCGAGAATTTCTGGAAGCCGCCGTCATAGCGGCCGGATTCAGCGAGCTCGTAAAGCTTTCGCTCGGCATCCTCGATCTGCGCGCGGGGCTGGAAATCGACTGGCGCATCATAGGCGACATTGACCATGTCCTCGCCGATCCCGATCAGATCGCGCCTGAGCGACAGGTCGTAGACGGTGCGGCCATAGTCCTGGGCATTGATGATGGTGGTCGCTTCGGCGGCGAGGCGCGCCAGATATTGCCCGATGGTCATGCCGCCGACATCGGTGTCGGCGGGCAGGAACGTCTTCAGCGTCACGGGCGTCGCGATCTTGCCCATCCGGATCAGGCTGCCGGCGGTCTCATAGATGGTCTGATGCAGCGGCTCGAAGAAATGCTTCGGCTCCAGGAAGTCGGAGACGCGGTAGAAGGCATCGTTGTTGACCAGGATCGCGCCCAGAAGGCTCTGTTCCGCCTCGATATTGTGCGGTGCGCTCCGATAGGCGGGAGTTCCGGGCTCGGGCGCGAGTTTGAGAACGTTCGAATCAGTCAGGGCCATGGTCGAGCGATAGCAATTTTCTGGGGCGGATGCGGGGCCGGGATAAAGCGCCGCCTCCGGCCGAAGCGGAAGTAAAAGCTCGCCGCTATCAACCGATCTTAAAAGCGGTGGATGATTAGCGGCCGCAGCATGCGCCGTGCTTGACTGATTTTTGTGGAACTCCGCCCGTCCCGGAGGCGGCCGCGACCATGCCGCGGAAAAATCCTGAAATCATGAACCTTATGGATTGGGGCGCAGACGTATCGAGAAGCACGCGGAAAAGCGCATGCTGGGAGCTCTCGGGTCGGTTTCAGACCAGCAGGAGGTAGACCAGCGCTACCAGGGCCGCTCCGACGCCGGTGGCGATCAGGGCGTAATCGGTGCGGAGGTCGTCCTGCACGTCGAATGAGGTTTGGGTCTCTTTGCTCATGGCGCCGGTCTAAGCCAGAGCCGACCAGACCAATGTGAAGCAGATCACATCTCCCCGGATTCTTTCGGGGCATGTCCGGAACGGGCAGACGGGCAGGGGGTTGTCTCCCGCAACCCGCCAATAAGGGAACGAGGCAGCTATGCGGCCAGAACGGCAGCACCATCGGTGGCGAAGCGAGGCCGGTACCCGGCTTTGGCTGTCAGGCCTGATTGCCGCGATGCAGCACGCCGAACGCCCGGAGATCCGCCGCCAGCCGGTCGCACCCGAGGTCATTGTGGAACTGCGGGCGCAGTTGGCATTGACTGCGTCTTTCCGGTCCTCCCCGATCTCGACCCTGCGTCACTAAGACTTATTCACCAGCCAGTTTCAGCCTGGGCTTGGCGCCGCCTTCGAGCGCCCGCAGCCGGGCTTCCTCGCGCGCGATGTAGTCGCGGGTCATCGGCACCACGCCTTGGCGCTTGGTCAGCTGGATCTGGAAATTCATCATGGCCTGCTTGCGGAAGGTCATCTCGCAGGCTGCGAGATAAAACTCCCA